>JAEZMT010000222.1 GCA_023442085.1 Pseudomonadota bacterium
GCCAGCGTGGTCACGGCAGCCCGCATGTGTGGGCCGGAGATGTCGATGGGCACGTAGGCAGCGGGGCGCTCCAGCGCATCGAGCAGCAGGCGCACCTTCACGCTCGATCCCGAGCCGAACTCCACGAGGCTCGCGTCGGGTCCGGCGATGGCCGCGATGTCTTCCGCATGGGCCTTGAGCACACCCAGCTCGGTGCGCGTGGGATAGTATTCGGGCAGGCGGCAGATGAGATCGAAGAGGCGCGAGCCGGCCTCATCATAGAAATACTTGGGCGAAAGCTGCTTGGGGCTGGCGGACAGCCCCTCAATCACGTCGGAGCGGAAGGCGGCCCGATCAGGGGACTCTTGGCTCTCCGCGGCGCACAGTAAGGACGAAGCGCGCATCAGGCATCCTCGGCAAGGCGCAGGCCGGCGAAGGCCCAGCGCTGGTGGGGATAGAAGAAATTGCGGTAGGTGGCCCGCACATGGCCCTCGGGCGACGCGCAGCAGCCGCCGCGCAGCACCATTTGCGACGACATGAACTTGCCGTTGTATTCGCCGAGCGCGCCCGGCGCGGGGCGATAGCCGGGGTAGGCCACGTAGGGGCTCTGGGTCCATTCCCAGACATCGCCGAACATCTGCGCGGGCAGGTCATCGGTGGCGGCGGGAAGCGGGCGCAGCGCGTCACTGTCGAGGAAATTGCCGGCGACGGGCAGGCCGCGTGCCGCCACCTCCCACTCGGCTTCGGTGGGGAGCCGCTTGCCGGCCCAGCGGGCGAAGGCGTCGGCCTCGTAATAGCTCACATGCACCACCGGCGCCGCCGGATCGACCGGCGCGAGACCGTTGAGGGTGAAAGCGTGCCAGTCGCCGTCATGAAGCTCCCAATAGAGCGGCGCCTCATACTCCCCGGCCTTCACCCGCGCCCAACCGTCCGCGAGCCACAGGTCCGGCCGGCGATAGCCGCCATCCGCAATGAAGGCGCGCCACTCGCCGTTGGTCACGGCCCGCGAGGCGAGGCGGAAAGGGCGCAGCAGCACCTCATGTCGCGGGCCCTCATTGTCATAGGAGAAGCCCTCCCCCGCGTGGCCGATCTCGAAGATGCCGCCGGGATAATCGATGAAAACCAGCGGCCACGACTCCGCGGTCGGCGCTGGGGCCGCGGGCCGGTAGGCGGGGCGCAGGGGATTGGCCGCGAACAGGTTCAGGATGTCCATCAGGATCAGTTCCTGATGCTGCTGCTCGTGGTTGATGCCGATCTCCACCAGCGGCGCGAGACGGGCGACGGTCGCCTCTTCGGCCCCGGTGAGAAGGTCTGTCATGGCGTGGGTGACATGGCGGCGATAGTCCGCCACCTCCGTCACCGTGGGGCGGGTGATGAGGCCGCGCGCGAAGCGGGCATGGCGGGGGCCGGCGGCCTCATAATAGGAATTGAAGAGGAAGGCGAAGTCCGCGTTGGCGACATGGTAGCCCGGCAGGTGCGGCACCAGCAGGAACGTCTCGAAAAACCACGAGACGTGCGCCAGGTGCCATTTGGTGGGGCTGCAATCCGGCATGGATTGCACCGTCTGGTCCTCGGGATGGAGGCGCTCCGCCAGTTCTTCGGTCTGTCTGCGCACCTTGAGAAAGCGGGCGATGGCCGAGCCACGCCCGGTCGCATCCGTAACTTCCGACTGGGCAGGATGCGGCGTCGCGAGGGGTTTCCAGGGCTTGTTCATTCGTCCTCGCTTAGCGGTGCGGCCTCGGACCGCCTCCGACATCAACGCCACAGACGCCGTGTGGTTTCTACGGCCGAGTTCGGGCCATTGACCTGCAGCGTTACATTGGGCCAAGCACGATGTCGCGAGGCTGTGGGACCCGCTCAGCCGCCGGCGAGGGCCACGAGGGCATCGATGGAGCGGCGGGACGGGCTGGCGGCGCGGAACAGCGCCAGCGTGCGCACCCGCCCCCGGCCGGCAGGAAGCGGCCGCGTCTCCACCTCCCCTGCCCTGCGCCAGCGCTCCACCGCCGCGTCGGGCAGAAGCGTGCGTCCGAGCCCGGCGGCGACGCAGCCCATGATACCGTCCAGCGTGCCGAGTTCCAGCAACGGCAGGTCGCCGAACGCCTCGGTGAAGCGCGCGCGATAGCAGCAGCCCGCCCGGAAAACGACGGCCGCCGCCTCCGCCGCGCCGCCAACGGGTAGAACCTCCACCAGGTCTTCCTCGAACAGCGGCACGCTTTCAAAACGCGCCTCCGCCGCCTCCTCGGCCACGAAGGCAAGATCGATGTCGCCGCGCCCGAGCGCCGCGACCAGTTCGCCGCTGGTGCCGGTGGTGATGGAGAGGCGCAGGTCCGGCAGTTGCGCCCGCACGGCTTTCAGCAGCGGCGGCAGGCGCACGGCGGCGGTGGTCTCCATGGTGCCGAGGCGCAGCGGCGGAAAGGCTTCGGCCGCCGAGCGCAGCCGCTTCTCCGCCTCGTCCGACAGGCGGACGATGCGGGCGCCATAGTCGAGCGCCATCACACCGGCGGCGGTGGGCACCATGCGCCCATCGATGCGCTCCACCAGCTTCTGGCCGAGACGGTCCTCCAGCTTGCGCAGGCGGGTGGTGACGTTGGACTGCACGCAACCGAGGCGCCCGGCGGCGCGGGTGACGCTGCCGGTCTCGGCCACCGCTTCCAGGAAGCGGAAATCGCGCAGATCCATCATCAGAAGTGAACGATATTATCAGAATGTTTCAATTTCAATGATTGATGGAAGCGCGATAATGAAGGCGCCCCCTCGGGAGACACCGTCATGACCGCCGACACGCCCGATGCTCCCGCTCCCGCCGCCGCCCGCTGGACGGATCGGCGCATCCTCGACCTCTTCGGCATCGAACACCCTATCCTGCTCGGCCCCATGGCCGGCCCCGGCTCACCGGAGCTGGCCATCGCGGTAGGTGCTACCGGCGGCCTCGCCTCCCTGCCCTGCGCCATGTATGGGGCGGACGATCTGAAGGCCGCGGTGGCGAAAATCCGCGCGGGCCTGCCGGGCAAGCCGCTCAACCTCAACTTCTTCTGCCACACGCCGCCGCAGGACGATCCGGCGCGGGCGCTGCGCTGGCGGGCGCGGCTCGCCGATTATTACGTGGAGGCCGGGCTCGACCCCGCCGCGAGCACGCCCTCCCCTTCCCGTGCCCCGTTCGACGACACCTTCTGCGCCGTCGTGGAAGAGGTGCGTCCTGAGGTGGTTAGCTTCCATTTCGGCCTGCCGGCGCCGGACCTCGTGGCGCGGGTGAAAGCGACCGGGGCGAAGATCATCTCCTCCGCCACCACGGTGGCCGAAGCGCGCTGGCTGGAGGATTACGGCTGCGATGCCATCATCGCCATGGGGTTCGAGGCCGGCGGCCATCGCGCGCTGTTCCTCGGCGGCGATTATTCGCAGACCCCCATCGGCTGGCAGGACGTGGCCCGGCAGGTGGGGACCTTCTCCCTCGTGCCGC
>JAEZMT010000228.1 GCA_023442085.1 Pseudomonadota bacterium
CGGCCGGCATTGCCTAAACGGCAGCGCCCAAGGATAAAGGTGTGAGGTTGGGGCGGGTCGCGGGTTGGCGGGACATCAGGCATGGCGTGGTTCCGCGATCTTCTCGGTCTCTGGCGGCAGCACCCACTGGAGCTTTCCGCCGAGCCGCCGCCCGTGGAACAGGCCGCCGATCTCGCGGCAACCCTTCCATTGCCCGCACCACCCGCGCCCGCGCTGGAGGCGACCTTCTCGCCCGGCCTGTGGCGAGGGCCCTTGGCGCGGCTGGCGGAGCTGGGGCCGGCGCCGTCGTTGCTGGTGGTGAAGCTCGATCACGTGGGGGATTTCGTCACCGCCCTGCCGGCGGTGCGGCGGTTGCGGGAGGCGTTCCCCGCCTCCAGCCTGACGCTGCTGTGCGCACCCTTCATCCGCGATTTCGCCGCCGCCACCGGTCTCTTCGATGCGGTGCGGGCGTTCGAGTACTATCCGGCGCGGGGTCATCCGCCCGCCACCGTTCCGCCCGAGGCGCTGGCCGCGCTGGCGGTGCTTGATCTTCCCCCTGCCGATATCGCCATCGACCTGCGCCACGCCGACGATGCCCGCCCTCTGCTCGCCGCGCTGCCCGTGCGGTTCCGCGTCGGCTTCGCGGGGCTTGATGCCGGCCATGACCTGGACCTCGCTCTGCCGGAAATGGAGTCGTCGGCCCGGACGGGCGGCCTCCTTGCGCCGTTGCCGGCGGGGGTGCGCCTGTCCGCCCTCGCTGAAGTGCTGGTCAGCGCCTTCCGAGCGGTGCAGTCCCACCCGGCTGCGCCGATCCCCCTCGGTGCGCTGCCGGACATGCCAGATTTCCCGCAAGGCTATGGCGTGCTCGCCCCCGGCGCCCGCCTCGCCATCAAGCTCTGGCCGGTGGAGCACTGGCGGGCGCTGGCGGCGCGGATGCTTGCGGAACGCCCCCTCGGCCTCGTGCTCACGGGAACGGCCGAGGATGCGCCCCTGTGCGCGGCCATTGCCAAGGGCCTGCCGGCGGATCGCGTCGCCAATCTCGCCGGGCGGCAGGATCTCGCCGGGCTCGCCGCCATCATCGGCCGCGCGCGGGTGGTGGTGGCGCTCGATTCCGCGCCCGCCCACCTCGCGGCGGCGCTGGGCCGCCCCACCCTGTGCCTCTTCTGCGGCCTTGCCGATATCAACAGCTGGGCGCCGGCCGGCCCGCGCGTGGCGGTGGTGAGCGCCCATGCGAGCTGCGCGCCGTGCTTTCTGACCGATGTGGCCGATTGCGCCCACGGCCACGGCTGCATGACGCGGCTGACGCCGGACCACGCGCTGGCGGGGCTCGCCGCGCTCGGCCTTGAGTTTGCCGGCGTTCGGCTGCACTAACGCGCCCATGACGCGCTCTTTTCCGACCGTGGCGGAAGCGCCCTCCGCACAGGATGGCGAACGTCCCGACCCCGCCGCCGTGACGGTCGTGTTCGTCACCTACAACAGCTCGTCCGTCATTGGCCGGGCGGTGGCGAGCGTGCCGCCGGCATGCCCGGTGGTGGTGGTGGACAATGCGAGCCCGGAGGGCACGGCGTGGGCGGCCACGCTCTCCCGCCCCGCCGACCTGCTCGCCTTGCCGGTGAATGCCGGCTTCGGCACCGGCTGCAATGCGGGCGCGCGCCGCGCCGCGACCCCTTACGTGCTCTTTCTCAATCCCGATGCGGTGCTGGAGCCGGACACCATTCCCCGCCTTCTGGCGGCGGCGCGGCTTTATGGCGAGCCGGCCATCCTCATGCCGGCCATCGTGGGGGAGAACGGCCGGCTCATGCGCAAGGAAGGCTCCATTCTGGAGAAGGTGCCGCGCAGCGCCCGCCTCGCGCCGGAGGAGATTGCCGGGGACTACTGCACCCGCTTCGTCCACGGCGCGGCCTTCATGGTGCCCCGCGACGCCTTCCTCGATCTTGGCGGCTTCGACGAATCCATATTCCTCTACCATGAGGATGACGACCTCTCGCTGCGCGCGCTGGCTCGCCGCATCCCCATCGTGGTGGTGACGGACGCGCGGGTGACCCATGCGGGCGGGCGCTCCAGCACGCCCTCCTTCGGCCAGACCTTCCGCATCAACCGCGCCAAGATGCACTCGGAACTCTATGTGCGCGAGAAATACGGCCACGCCGGCGGGCGAGCGTCGCGGCTGCTGTGGCTCGGCGCCGGCTGCGCGCTGGCGCTGGCGGTTTTCGACCTGCACCGGGTCGCCATCCGGGCCGGAAAATTTGCCGGCTGCCTCGATGGAGTGCGCCGGAACGTCCCCCCGCACGTATAGGTTTCGGGAGTAGACGAAGGTCGCCCGCCCGCCGCCGCGGCGTTAACCTTTGTACGTTGCATACCAGCGGGCCCCTGTGTAAGGCTCGCTTTTCCCGGTTCGTTCCGGTCGGAGTGGTCCGTGACCTTGCTGAAGACCCCGTTGCTCGACACCATCCGCGACCCTGCCGATGTGCGGCGCCTGCCCCAGGAAAAGCTCGTCCAGCTGGCGGCCGAGCTGCGCGCCGAGACCATCGATGCGGTGTCCGTCACCGGCGGGCATCTGGGCGCGGGCCTCGGAGTGGTTGAGCTGACGGTGGCATTGCACCACGTCTTCAACACCCCCCACGACCGGCTGATCTGGGACGTGGGCCACCAGTGCTATCCCCACAAGATTCTCACCGGGCGGCGCGAGCGCATCCGCACCCTGCGCACCGGTGGCGGCCTCTCCGGCTTCACCAACCGGGCGGAGAGCGAATACGACCCCTTCGGCGCGGGCCATTCCTC
>JAEZMT010000269.1 GCA_023442085.1 Pseudomonadota bacterium
GCGGAACTGGTGCAGCAGGTGCATGGGGTGATAGAGCGACCGGCGTCGGTCTACCGGCGCGACATAAAGGGCGTCGAATACGTCTACGCCAAGCGCCCGGTTGGCTCCACCCGGCGCGATCTATTCATCGGCAAGGCCGGCGATCCACAGACGGCGGAGCGCATCGGTCTGATCGAGGAGGAGAACAGGGCAGCGAAGGTCCGCTCCCGGCTCGCCTCCACCTTGCGGCACGCCGGCATTCCGTCCCCGCCGACAGCCTTATCGCAGGTGCTCGACACTCTTGAAGAGGCAGGGTTGTTGCGGCAGGCCGTGGTGGTGGGGACGGCCGCCTATCAGTGTTATTCGGCGCCGGTCGGCCACGCGCTTCCGGTCTCTGCCATGATGACGCAGGACGCCGACCTCGCCACGGCCAGCCTCGCCATCAGCGCTGTCGATGCGGGAGAGACGCTGGAAACCATTCTGAAACGGGCCGATCCGAGCTTCCGCCCATTGCCGGGTCTCGATCGGGCTGCGCCGCCCTCCCATTTCCGCTCTGCAGCGGGTTTCGTGGTGGACCTTCTCACGCCTCAACACCGACGCACGGATCCCAATCCCATGCCGCTGCCCGCACTGGCGGCTGGGGCGGCGCCTCTTCAGCACCTGTCATGGCTTATCGCCGCGCCCATGGACGCAGCGGTGCTCTATCGCTCCGGCATCGCCGTGCGTATTCCCCAGCCAGCGCGCTTTGCGGTCCACAAGCTCGTCATCGCCCAGAAGCGGGGCGGTGATACGGCCAAGCGCGCCAAGGATTTGGTGCAGGCAGGGGCCTTGATCCATGCCCTCAAAGCAGCGGACCCGTTCGCCCTCTCCGACGCTTGCGAGGATGCCTGCGCACAGGGAATCACGGGGTGGAAGCGCCCCATCGAGCGCTCCCTCCAGGAGCTCGGCCTGACGCTGGAAGACCTGTGCGCCTGATGAGGCCGGCATGGTGCCGGCCCGACCTCAGGCCTTCTTCACGAACTCCGTGCGCAGCACGAGGCCCTTCACCTTCTCGACCTTGCAGTCGATCTCTTCCGGATCGCCGGTGAGGCGGATGCCCTTCACCAGGGTGCCGCGCTTCAGGGTCACGGATGTGCCCTTCACCTTGAGATCCTTGATGAGGGTGACGTTGTCGCCGTCTTTCAGGACGGCGCCGTTGGCGTCGCGCACTTCGATGTCGGACATCTTTCCTCAAACCTCCTTGGCCAGCTCGCGCAGGCGGAACTTCTGGATCTTGCCGGTGGAGGTCTTGGGGATCTCCTCGAAAACCACATGGCGGGGGCACTTGTACGCTGCGAGATGGGTGCGGCAATGGGCGATGATGTCCTCTGCGGTGGCGCTCATTCCGTCGCGCAGCTCGATGAAGGCGATGGGCGTTTCGCCCCACTTCTCGTCGGGCTTGGCCACCACGGCCGCCGCAGCGACCGCCGGGTGCTTGTAGAGAGCGTCCTCGACCTCGATGGAGGAGATGTTCTCTCCACCGGAGATGATGATGTCCTTGGAACGGTCCTTGAGCTGGATGTAGCCGTCGGGATGCTTCACCCCGAGGTCACCCGAATGGAACCAGCCCCCGGCGAACGCCTTCTCGGTGGCGGAGGGGTTCTTCAGATAGCCCTTCATCACCACGTTGCCGCGGAACATCACCTCGCCCAGCGTCTCGCCGTCCGCCGGGACGGTGACCATGGTTTCCGGGTCCATCACGTCCAGGGCTTCCAGCGCGCTGTAGCGCACGCCCTGCCGAGACTTGAGGAAGGCACGCTGCTTGGCGTCGAGCCCATCCCATTCCGAATGCCAGTCGTTGACGACCGCAGGGCCATAGACTTCGGTAAGACCGTACACATGGACCACGTTGAAGCCCGCATCCTGCATGGCGGCGAGCACGGCCTCCGGCGGCGGGGCGGCGGCGGTGATGAACTCCACCTGGCCTGGCAGCGGCCGCTTGTCCGCCTCCGACGCATTGAGCAGCGTGGACATCACGATGGGCGCCCCGCACATGTGCGTGACCTTGTGGTCGGCGATGGCATCGAACATGGCCTTCGCCCGCACCTGCCGCAGGCACACGTGGGTGCCGGCAACAAGCGTGATCGACCAGGGGAAGCACCAGCCGTTGCAGTGGAACATGGGCAGCGTCCACAGATAGACGGGATGCTTGCCCAGCCCGCACGTCACCACATTGCCGACCGCCAACAGGTGGGCGCCGCGGTGGTGGTAGACGACGCCCTTCGGATCGCCCGTGGTGCCGGACGTATAGTTCAGAGCGATGGCGTCCCATTCGTCCGCCGGCGGCTTCCACGCGAAGTCTTCGTCGCCTGTGGCGAGAAATTCTTCATATTCCATGGCGCCGATACGCTCGCCCGCGCCGGTGAACTCCGGGTCGTCATAGTCGATGACCAGCGGCTTGCGGACGGCGAGGGCGAGGGCAGCCTTGATGACGGGGGAGAATTCGCGGTCGGTGATCAGCACCTTCGCCTCGCCATGGTCGAGCGTGAAGGCGAGGATGGCGGCATCGAGACGGGTGTTCAGCGAATTGAGCACGGCGCCCGTCATGGGCACGCCGTAGTGGGCTTCCAGCATGGCCGGCGCATTGGGCAGCATCACAGCGACGGTGTCGCCGACGCCGACCCCGACCTTGGTGAGCGCGGACGCAAGACGGCGGCTGCGGACATAGAAATCGCGGTAATTGCGCGTCAACTTGCCGTGCAGGATTGCGGTGCGGTCCGGAAACACGCTCGCCGCCCGCTCCAGGAAGCCCAGGGGGGTCAGCGGCTGGAAGTTCGCCGCGTTGCGATCGAGATCCTGATCGTAGATGCCCGCCATCGTATCTCCCCCTCGTCCGAAAGCTTGTGCTCGCGCCGGGATTCCGGTCG
>JAEZMT010000277.1 GCA_023442085.1 Pseudomonadota bacterium
GGGACCGCCCGATCCAGGTGGGCAGCCACTACCATTTCTTCGAGACCAACCCGGCGCTGGACTTCGACCGGGACAAGGCGCGTGGCATGCGCCTCGACATCGCCCCCGGCACCGCCGTGCGCTTCGAGCCGGGCGCGACGCGGGATGTGACGCTGGTGCCATTCGGCGGCAAGCGCGAGGTTTACGGCTTCCGCGCCGCCATACAGGGAGGGCTCTGACATGGCGGTTCAGCACTATTCCGGCGGCTGCCAGTGCGGCGCTGTCCACTATGAAGTGGATGTCGATCTCGACCGCACGGTGACCTGCAACTGTTCCCGCTGTCGGCGCGTCGGCGGCATCCTCGCCTTTGCCCCGGCGAGCGCCTTCACCCTCACGTCGGGGGAGGGCAAGACTACCGAATATCTCTTCAATACCGGCAAAATCCACCACCTGTTCTGCACCACCTGCGGCATCGAATCCTTCGCGCGCGGCACGGCGCCGGACGGGACGGAGACGGTGGCGGTGAATGCGCGGTGCCTCGACGGCGTGGATGTGAAGAGCCTTCATCCCATCGAATTTGACGGCGCCAGCAGGTAATCCCCCGGCCCGCATGCGCGAGATTTCAGGAGCGAGACCATGACCACCGGCCGCATGCCCCGCGCCGCTTATGCCCACATGTTCGGCCCCACTACGGGCGACCGGGTGAGGCTCGCCGATACATCGCTCGTGATCGAGATCGAGAAGGATTTCACCGTCCATGGCGAGGAGGTGAAGTTTGGTGGCGGCAAGGTCATCCGCGACGGCATGGGCCAGTCGCAGGTCACCAATGCGGACGGAGCGATGGATACGGTCATCACCAACGCTGTCATCCTCGACCACTGGGGGGTGGTGAAGGCGGACGTGGGCCTGAAGAACGGGCGCATCGCCCGCATCGGCAAGGCCGGCAATCCGGACGTGCAGGCGGGCGTCGACATCATCATCGGTCCCGGCACGGAGATCATCGCGGGCGAGGGGAAGATCCTCACCGCCGGCGGGTTCGACAGCCATATCCACTTCATCTGCCCGCAGCAGATCGAGGAGGCGCTGGCTTCCGGCGTCACCACCATGCTCGGCGGCGGCACCGGGCCGGCAACCGGCACCTTCGCCACCACCTGCACGCCCGGCCCGTGGCACATCGCCCGCATGATCGAGGCGGCGGATGCCTTCCCCATGAACCTCGCCTTCGCCGGCAAGGGCAACGCCTCGCTGCCCGGCGCGCTGGAAGAAATGGTGTTGGCGGGGGCCGCCGCCCTCAAGCTGCATGAGGACTGGGGCACCACGCCAGCCGCCATCGATTGCTGCCTGTCGGTGGCCGATGCCCTCGACGTTCAGGTGATGATCCACTCCGACACGCTGAACGAGTCAGGCTTCGTCGAAGACACCATCGCCGCCTTCAAGGGCCGCACCATCCACGCCTTCCACACGGAAGGGGCGGGCGGTGGCCACGCGCCCGACATCATCAAGGTGGCGGGCCTGCCGAACGTGCTGCCCTCGTCCACCAACCCGACGCGTCCCTTCACCCGCAACACCATCGATGAGCATCTCGACATGCTCATGGTGTGCCACCACCTCGACCCCGACATCGCCGAGGATCTGGCCTTTGCGGAAAGCCGCATCCGCAAGGAGACGATCGCCGCCGAGGACATCCTCCAGGACCTCGGCGCGCTCTCCATGATGAGCTCGGATTCGCAGGCCATGGGCCGGGTGGGCGAGGTCATCATCCGCACGTGGCAGACGGCGGACAAGATGAAGCGCCAGCGCGGCCCGCTGCCTGGGGAGACCGACAGCGACAACATCCGCGCCCGCCGCTACATCGCGAAATACACCATCAACCCGGCCATCGCCCACGGCATGTCGCGACACATCGGGTCGGTGGAGGCGGGCAAGCTCGCCGATCTCGTGCTGTGGACGCCGGCCTTCTTCGGTGTGAAACCGGATCTCGTCATCAAGGGCGGCGCCATCGCCATCGCGCAGATGGGCGATCCCAATGCCTCGATCCCCACGCCCCAGCCGGTGCACTACCGCCCCATGTTTGGCGCCTACGGCCGGGCGCGCACGCACACTTCGCTCACCTTCGTGTCGAAGGTCGCCATCGAGGACGGCCTCGCCGGGCGGCTCGGCATCTCCAAGGAGCTGGTGGCAGTGGAGAATACCCGCTCGGGCATCTCCAAGAAGAGCATGATCAACAACGACGCGACCCCGCATATCGAGGTCGATCCCGAGACCTATGACGTGCGGGCGGACGGCGAGCTGCTGGTTTGCGAGCCGGCAGAGGTTCTGCCCATGGCGCAGCGTTACTTCCTGTTTTGAGCGAATATCGCGGCGGCACGGCGGAACCTTTGCCGTGGCGCCTCGTTCCAGCGGGTGTTGCAACGCTTCCTTTCAGGAGCCACACCCATGGCCGTCGTTCGTTCATTGTCCAAGAAGCCGGCGAAGACCTCTGCCCTCGCCACCCCGACCGACCTCGACAGCGCCAAGGCGCAGAAGGTGGCGGACGCCATCAACCGCGTG
>JAEZMT010000370.1 GCA_023442085.1 Pseudomonadota bacterium
ATCATCCTGATCGTGGAGTAAACCCCGCTCCGCGTGGCGGCGGCGCCGTGCCTCGGGCATAGTGCCGCCGGCCATCCGGCCGTTCGAGGGAGGCGCCGATGGGCCCGCACGGGAAATTCTACTGGAACGAGCTGATGACCGACGACGTGGAGAAGGCGCAGGCCTTCTATGCCGCGACGCTGGGCTGGACCTTCAGCGAGATGCCCATGGATGGCGGCCACGCTTATTATGTCGCGACCCTCGGCGACGAGCCGGTGGCCGGGATGATGGACAAGACCGACATCCTGCCGCCGCAGGTGCCGCCCCACTGGTTCAGCTACATCAACGTGGACGACGTGAGCGCGCGCCTGGAACGGCTGAAGGCCGCGGGCGGGCAGGTGATCCGCGAGCCGTTCGACATTCCCGGCGTCGGCCGCATCGCCATCGTCTGCGATGCCACCGGCGCGCCGTTCGGCATGATGACCGCCGCCGACCAGGACTGATCGGGTTCAGGCCAGAAGGTCCGCCGCCGCCAACCGGCGGACCGCGACCCGCTCCATGTCGGCAAGGGCGGCCGCGAGCGAGCCGTCCACGTCGATGGACCGGCAAGCGTCCTCGATGACGTAGGTGGTAAAGCCGTGCCGTGCGGCATCCACCGCCGACCACGATACGCAGAAATCGAGGGCGAGGCCCGCCAGATACACCGTATCGATTCCCCGCTCCCGGAGGTATCCGGCAAGGCCGGTGGGGGTGGTGCGGTCGGCCTCGTAGAAGGTGGAATAGCTGTCGATGGCCGTGTGGTGGCCCTTGCGGACCACCAATTGGGCGTGCGGCACGTCGAGGTCGGGCGCGAAAGCAGCACCCGGCGTGCCCTGCAGGCAGTGGTCCGGCCACAGGATCTGCGGGCCGTAGGGCAGGTCGATCATGTCGTAGACCGCCCGGCCCGCATGGGTCGAGGCGAAGGAGATGTGGCCGCGCGGGTGCCAGTCCTGCGTCAGGATCACGTTGCGGAAGCCGGCCGCGAGCCGATTGGCGAGGGGCACCACCTCGTCGCCGCCGGGTACCGCAAGGGCGCCGCCAGGCAGGAAGTCGACCTGCAGATCCACGAGCACGAGGGCAGCGCGCGGATCGGCGCCGGGACCCGGCCCGGCGGCTGGCTTCGAGGGGGCCATCCGATTTCCTCGCGCGGCTGTGAAAAATGGAGCGTGGCGCCTGCTACCACGCCTTGCGGGGCCAAATCACCCCCCCTATATGCGCCTCGATCGCCGTTTTCGCGGCGAACCCCAATTCTAAGTTTCAGGGGGCCGGCGGACCGGTCGCGGGAGGGGCTCGCGACGTTCCACCTCGGGCGCCGCAAGGGCCCGGTCGGCCTGCCGGCAAGGAGAACCATATGGCCAAGATCATCGGTATCGACCTCGGCACCACCAATTCCTGCGTCGCGGTGATGGAGGGGTCCACCCCGAAAGTCATCGAGAACGCCGAGGGCGCGCGCACCACGCCCTCCATCGTCGCCTTCACGGAGGACGGCGAGCGTCTCGTCGGCCAGCCTGCCAAGCGGCAGAGCGTCACCAATCCCGAGCGCACCTTCTTCGCGGTGAAGCGCCTCATCGGCCGCCGCTATGACGACCCGACCGTCGCCAAGGACAAGAACCTTGTGCCGTACCAGATCGTGCGCGCCGACAACGGCGACGCCTGGGTGGAAGCCGACGGCAAGAAGTATTCCCCCTCGCAGATCTCCGCCTTCATCCTGCAGAAGATGAAGGAAACGGCCGAGTCGTTCCTGGGCGAGAAGGTGGAGAAGGCGGTCATCACCGTCCCCGCCTACTTCAACGACGCCCAGCGCCAGGCCACCAAGGACGCCGGCAAGATCGCCGGTCTCGAGGTGCTGCGCATCATCAACGAGCCCACCGCGGCCGCTCTGGCCTATGGCCTCGACAAGAAGTCGGCCGGCACCATCGCGGTCTATGACCTCGGCGGCGGCACCTTCGACGTGTCGGTGCTGGAGATCGGCGACGGCGTGTTCGAGGTGAAGTCCACCAACGGCGACACCTTCCTCGGTGGCGAGGACTTCGACATGCGCCTCGTCGGCTACCTCGCCGATGAGTTCAAGAAGGAGCAGGGCATCGACCTGCGCAACGACAAGCTCGCCCTCCAGCGGCTGAAGGAAGCCGCCGAGAAGGCCAAGATCGAGCTGTCGTCCGCGACCCAGACCGAGATCAACCTGCCCTTCATCACGGCGGATGCGACCGGCCCGAAGCACCTCACCATGAAGCTCACCCGCGCCAAGTTCGAGGCGCTGGTGGACGACCTCATCCAGCGGACCGTCGAGCCCTGCCGGCTCGCGCTGAAGGATGCCGGCCTCACCGCCGGCCAGATCGACGAGGTCGTCCTCGTCGGCGGCATGACCCGCATGCCCAAGGTGCAGGAAGTGGTGAAGCAGTTCTTCGGCAAGGAGCCCCACAAGGGCGTCAACCCGGACGAGGTGGTCGCCATCGGCGCCGCCATCCAGGCGGGCGTGCTCCAGGGCGACGTGAAGGACGTGCTGCTGCTCGACGTGACCCCGCTGTCGCTGGGCATCGAGACGCTGGGCGGCGTGTTCACCCGCCTCATCGACCGCAACACCACCATCCCCACCAAGAAGAGCCAGGTGTTCTCCACGGCTGAGGATGGCCAGACCGCGGTGACGATCCGCGTGTTCCAGGGCGAGCGCGAGATGGCGGCGGACAACAAGATCCTCGGCCAGTTCGACCTCATGGGCATTCCCCCGGCGCCCCGCGGCGTGCCGCAGGTGGAGGTGACCTTCGACATCGATGCCAACGGCATCGTGCAGGTCTCCGCCAAGGACAAGGGCACTGGCAAGGAGCAGCAGATCCGCATCCAGGCCTCCGGCGGCCTGAATGACGCCGACATCGAGAAGATGGTGAAGGACGCCGAGGCCCACGCGGCCGAGGACAAGAAGCGTCGGGCCCTGGTGGAAGCCAAGAACCACGCGGAAGCCCTCGTCCACTCCACCGAGAAGGCCGTCGCCGAGCATGGCGACAAGGTCGGCGCGGCGGAGAAGGGTGCCATCGAGGCGGCGCTCAATGACCTCAAGTCCTCGCTGGAAGGCGACGACGTGGAGGCCATCACCGCCAAGACCAACACCCTGGCTCAGGCCTCCCTCAAGCTCGGCGAGGCCATGTACGCGGCCCAGCAGCCGGGTGCCGAGGCGGGCGCCAAGCCGGCGGACGACGTGGTGGACGCCGAGTTCACCGAGGTCGACGACGACAAGAAGAAGTCGGCCTGATCGCATTCGGCCCCCGTTGCACGGGGGCCGATCCATTCGGGGGTGGGCATTGCGTAGGTGCTTATCGGCATTTGCTTTTTGCTTTGCTCTCCTTCCGATCGGATCGAGCGCGGCAACGGTTAAGGCTTACGTATGCCGATTCGCCGAACAGTCAGTGTTGGTTTCCAGGGGGCCGGCATGGCAAAAGCAGGCTCTCGGTAAGGAGCCATTAGAGCTGATTTTCGCTGCGTTAAATCCTGCCAAAGGGCGCGCCCAATTGATCGGGAGCGCCGGCGCAGTAGATGTGTTCCTCAGCTTTGGCGAAGCAGCGATGACTTTCATCGAATTGCTTCCAACTGGTGGGTCTACGCTCACTACGGTGTACTTCGACGAAGGAACATTAAAATCGCGCGCCGCGCATAGCCGACACACTGGGGGCTTGATAGTGCCCCCCATCGTCACGCAAATGGTAGGTGAATGCGAGGCGAAATACTGATCAAAGGGATTAGCTTAAGTGGCCAAGCGCGACTATTACGAAACCCTCGGCTGCGATCGCGGCGCCGATGAGACGGTGCTGAAGGCCTCCTACCGCAAGCTCGCCATGAAGTGGCATCCCGATCGCAACCAGGGCGACGCGGAAGCCGAAGTGATGTTCAAGGAGGTCAACGAGGCCTACGAGGTCTTGAAGGACCCCCAGAAGCGCGCCGCCTATGACCGCTTCGGCCATGCCGCGTTCGAGAACGGCGGCGGCGGCCCCGGCTTCGGCAACGATTTCGCCTCCTCCTTCGCCGACATCTTCGACGATCTCTTCGGTGGCGCCATGGGCCGCGGGCGCGGCGGCGGCGGTGGCCAGCAGCGCGGGCGCGGCTCGGACCTGCGCTACAACATGGAGATCAC
>JAEZMT010000379.1 GCA_023442085.1 Pseudomonadota bacterium
AAGTGATAGAGGCTGCCCTTGCCGAGCCCGGTGCGGGCGGTGATGTGGGCGAGGCTTGCCCCCTCGTATCCGTGCTCGCGGAACACCTCGCCCAGAAGGGGCAGGATGTCCGCGCGCTCGGCCACCGTTCGTGCCATCACATCCCCAGTTCGGCGAGGCCCGGATGGTCCGCCGGACGCGGGCCGAGGGGCCAGTGGAAGCGGCGGTCGCTTTCGCGGATCGCCACGTCATTGATGGAGGCTTCGCGCCGGCGCATCAGGCCCTCGGCGTCGAACTCCCACTGCTCGTTGCCATAGGAGCGGTACCATGTGCCATCGGCATCGTGCCACTCATACTGGAAGCGCACCGCGATGCGGTTGTCGTTCAGTCCCCACAGCTCCTTGATGAGGCGATAGTCCAGCTCCCGCCGCCACTTTGCGGTGAGGAAGGTGACGATCTCGGCGCGGCCGGTGAGGAAGTCCGAGCGATTCCGCCAGCGGCTGTCCGGCGTGTAGGCGAGGGAGACGCGCTCGGGGTCGCGGGTGTTCCAGGCATCCTCCGCCATGCGCGTCTTCTGCGTGGCGGTCTCTACGGTGAAGGGCGGCAGCGGCGGGCGGGCCATGGGTTTTTCCTGTACCGATCAGTCAATAATGTACTAAGTGGTACAGATGGCAATGCGAGTCAAGCGGCCCTCCCGTCCGCAGAGGAGGGGAGGGCCGCGAGATGACGCAGATGAGGGGCAGGCTACTCGCCGGCCGGATGGTGCAGCGCCGGCGGCATTCCGTGGCCTTCCGGTTCGTCCTTCTTGCCGATGAAGCGGCCGAAGAAGCGCCCCAGGAAGTGGGAGAGGTCGTCCATCACCGTGAACACCGCGGGCACGAACACCAGCGACAGCACGGTGGACGTGATGAGGCCGCCGATGACCGCGATGGCCATGGGCGCGCGGAAGGCACCGCCTTCGCCCAGCGCCATGGCCGAGGGCACCATGCCCGCAACCATGGCGATGGTGGTCATGACGATCGGTTGCGCCCGCTTGCGGCCAGCCTCGACGAGGGCGGTGAAGCGGTCCACGCCCTGGTGCATGGCCTCGATGGCGAAATCCACCAGCAAGATGGCGTTCTTCGTCACGATGCCCATCAGCATCAGGAACCCGATGACCACCGGCATGGACACCGAATTGCCGGTGATGAGCAGCGCGATGAAGGCGCCGCCCACGCTCAGCGGCAGGGAAACGAGGATGGTGATGGGCTGCAGCAGATCGTGGAACAGCAGCACCAGCACCGCCAGCACCAGCATCAGGCCGGCGGCCATGGCGAGGGCGAAGCCGGAGAAGACCTCGCCCATGATCTCGGCGTCGCCGGCCTCCTTCAGCGTCACGCCGGCCGGCAGGTTCTGCGCGGCGGGCAGGGCCTTCACCTTGGCGAGGGCATCGCCGAGCGGCGTGTCTCCGACGAGGTCCGCCTCCACGGCCACGCGGCGGGCGCGGTCGTAGCGGTCGAGGGCGGTGGGGCCCTTGCCGAAGCGCACGTCCGCCACCGCCGAGAGTGGCACCGCGCCGCCGGAGGCGGTGGGCACCTTCAGCGCGTCGAAGGTGGACAGGCGCGTGCGCGCGTTCTCGGCGAGCTGGACGCGGATGTCGATCTGACGGTCCTTGGCGGAGAATTTGGCAAGGTTGGCGGAGATGTCGCCGATGGTGGCGATGCGCACCGTCTCGGCGATGGTGTCCACCGAGACGCCCAGCTCCGCCGCCTCGTCCAGCTTGGGCACGATGCGGATCTCGGGCCGGTCGAGGGCGGCGGAGGAGACCACGTTGGTCAGCTCCGGAACGCCCGCGCGCACAGCCTTCTCCACCGCAACGGCGGCTTCGGCCACGTCGGTGCCGTCGGCGCCGGAGAGGATCACCTGGAAGCCGCGCTGGGTGTTCTGCCCGTTCTGGCTCCAGGACACGCGCAGGTCGGGCATGGCCGCCAGCGTCTTGGAGAACTGCGTCTCGAAGGTCTTCTGGTCGATCTTGCGCTCGCTGCGCGGCTTCAGGTTGATGACGACCTGCGCCTTGCGCACCTCGCCGGAGGTGAGCGCGAGGCCGCCGGAGCCGCCGGAGCCGGCGGTGGCGTAGACGCTTTTCACCTCGGGCAGGCTGAGCGCCGCGCGGGCGATCTCGTCCGACACCTTCTGCGTCTCGGCGAGCGTGCTGCCGGGCGGCAGCTCCACCGAGAGGAGGGCGCGGGAGATGTCGTTGGTGGGCAGGAAGCCGGACGGCAGCAGCGTGGACAGCCAGATGGAACCGGCGAAGATGGCGATGCCCATGCCGATGGTGGCGAAGCGGTGCTTCACCGACCAGGAGAGCAGGCGGACGTAGCCGCGCATGACAGCGCCGTCCCCGCCCTCGCGGTGGCCGGTATCCTTCAAGAAATAGGCCGCCACCAGTGGCGTGATGAGCCGCGCCACGGCCAGCGAGAACAGCACGGCGATGGCGACCGTCAGGCCGAACTGCTTGAAGTATTGCCCGGCGATGCCGCCCATGAAGGACACGGGCGCGAACACGGCAGCGATGGTGAGGGTGGTCGCCACCACCGCGAGGCCGATCTCGTCCGCCGCCTCGATGGCCGCGCGATAGGGCGATTTGCCCATGCGCATGTGGCGGACGATGTTCTCGATCTCCACGATGGCGTCGTCCACCAGGATGCCGGTGACGAGGGTGATCGCCAGCAGGCTCACCGCGTTCAGCGAGAAGCCCAGCATGTCCATGACCCAGAAGGTGGGCAGGATGGACAGGGGGATCGCGAGGGCCGTGATGATGGTCGCGCGGATGTCGCGCAGGAACAGAAACACGACGATGACCGCGAGGATGGCGCCCTCGATCAGCGTGTGCATGGCGCTTTCATAGTCCGACTTGGTGAAGCGGACCGTGGTGTCGATCTCGGTCACGGTGACGTCGGGATGGGCCGCGCGCAACTTGGCGAGTTCCTCGGTCACGCGGTCATAGACCGTCACGTCCGAGAAGCCCTTGGCACGGTAGACGCCGAAGGCCACCACGCTCTTGCCGTCGAGCCGCGCGAACACGCGCTGCTCCGCCGCGCCATCCACCACGGTGCCAAGTTCGCCGAGGCGCACCGAGCGGCCGTTGGAGAGCACGATGCGGGTGTCGGCCAGCGCCTCCACGGAAGAGGCGCCGGCCAGCGTGCGGATGGGCTGCTCCTGCGTGCCCACCTCGCCGCGGCCGCCGGAGACATCGAGATTGGTGGCGCGCAACTGCCGGCTCACCTCGGCAGCGGTGATGCCCAGCGACATCAGCCGGTCGGGATCCAACGCGATGCGAATCTCGCGGTCCACGCCGCCCTGCCGCTTCACCTGGGCCACGCCGCGCACGCCCTGCAGGGCGCGGGCGAGGGTGTCGTCGATGAACCAGCTCACCTGCTCCGTCGTCATGCTCGGCGCGGAAACCGCGTAGGTGACGATGGGCAGGCCTTCGATGTCGATGCGCTGGATCTGCGGCTCGTCGATGGAGCGCGGCAGGTCCATGCGGATCTTGGTGATGGCGTCGCGCGTGTCGTTCACGGCGCGGTCCACCAGCGTCTCCAGATGGAATTCCACCAGCGTCACGCTCGCCCCCTCGCTGATGGAGGAGGTGATGTGCTTGACGCCGGAGATGCCGGCGATGGCGTTCTCCACCTTCTTCGTCACCTGCGTCTCCAGCTCGCTCGGGGCGGCGCCGGACTGGGTGACGGTGACCATGACGATGGGCAGGTCGATGTTCGGCATCTGCGTCACCGGGAGTTCCCGGAAATGCACGATGCCGAGCGCCGTCAGGATGAAGAAGAAGACGAGGGCGGGGACGGGCTTGCGGATCGCCCAGGCGGAGACGTTGAGAGCCATCAGCGCGCCTCGCCGAGGGAGAGCGGCGCGCGCACGGGGGTCACCCGGTCGCCGTCGCGCAGGAAGCTGCCGGCCCGCGCCACCACGTCCGCTTCGGGGGAGAGCCCCTCGGTGACGAGGATGCGGCCGTCCTTCTTCAGGCCGGGGGTGATGCGCTGGATGCCGACGATGCCGTCGGTGACGGTGAGCACATAGGCGCCCTCCGCATCGAACATCACGGCGGACTGGGGCAGGCTGAGGCCCTTCACCTCGCCGAGCGCGATCACCGCGCGGCCGTAGGCGCCGGACTTCAGGCGCGGGTCGTCGGGCAAGGCGATCTTCACCTTGCCGAGGCGTGAGGCGCGGTCCACCTCGGCGGAGATCAGGCGCACCTTGCCGCCGATGGGCTCGTCGAAGCCGGCCGGCACCACCTGCACGGAAAGGCCGTCCTTCATCCGCGGCATGGCGCCTTCGGGCACGTCGGCGTCGAGGTCCATGGCGCCGTCCTCGGCGATGCGGAACAGCGGCGCGGCGCGCGTGGAAAGGGCGATGGCGCCAAGCTTCGCCTCGCGCGACAAAACGAGACCCGAGGCGGGAGCGCGCACGTCTGTGCGCTTCAGCTTCACGTCCAGCTCGTCGCGCTGCGCCTTCACGAACACGGCTTCCGCCTGGGCGGCGATCAGCGTCTCGCGGGCGGCGGCGACCTGGGCGGTGGCGACCTTGGCCGCACGCTCGCGCTGCTCCAGCTGCTCCTGGGAGGAGGTGCCGGTCTTGCTGAGCTGGCGGGTGCGCTCCACCGCCGAATTGGCCTCGGTCTCCTGCGCGATGGCCTGGTCGAGGGCCGCCTGCTGCTGGGCGATGGCGGCGCGGGCCTTGGCGGCGGAGGCGGTGTTCTGGGCGAGCTGGGTCTCCAGCACGTCGCGCGACAGGCGGGCAAGCACCTGGCCCTTCTGGACCCGGTCGCCGGCCTCGGCGAGAATCTCCACGAGGCGATAGCCCTCGATCTCCGGGCCCACCTCGATCTCTTCACGCGGCTTGACGGAGCCGGTGACGAGCAGCGTGTCGGTCAGGGTGTCGGGTCGGGGCTTCACCACCGTCACCGAGAGCGCCGCCGCGCGAGCCGCCTCGGGCGCCTTGGCCGGCTCGGCCGCGATGGCGGAAGGCGCGACTGCGCCCGCGCCCAGGATGAGCGCGGCCGAAATGGCGATGCGGGAGGCCGTGGAGCGGGCGGGACGGAGCGCCGGACGGACGGACGCGGACATGGTGAAGACAACCTCGTTCCGGATGAGCGTGGGACCGTGCGGTTCAACCGCGGCATTCCCGTGACGTAAGGTGTTGGCGGTGCAATTCATGAGCGAGCGTGTCATTCCGGCACCGCTTTCGGTTCGGCCGGCGCCAGCATCCGGCGCACCATCGCCTCGATGGCCGGCATCCTCGCCTCCAGCTTCCACTCGGGATGAAGCTGATGATGGAGGATTACGCCGTCGCCGATGAGCTGGATCACGATACAGATGGTCTCAAGGTCGAGGGCCGGGTCGATCTCGCCCTGCTTCACCGCCGTGGCGAGGGCCTCGGCCAGCAGCACGCTCGTCTCCGCCTCGCAGGCGGCCATGGTGTTGCGCAGGTCTTCGTTGCGGATCGCCTCGGCCATGATCTCCGGCCCCAGCCGCGCCGTCGCCATGTTGCGCCCGCTCAGCAACTCGCCGAGGCAGGCCGCCAGCGCGCCGAGCACGGACGGCGCCTTCGTGATCATGTCGAACATGCCGAGCCGTTCGGACCGCTCGCTCTCGACGATGGCGGCGATGATGGATTCCTTGGAGGGGAAATACCGGTAGAGCGCCCCCGGGCTCATGCCCGCCTCGGCGCAGATCTTCTGCATGGAGGCGCCGTGGAAACCGTCACGGCCGAAGCAGACCATGGCGGCATCGAGGATGCGCTTGCGCTGCTCCTGCTTGTGATCGGAGCGCGGGGCCGCGGCCTCGCGCAGGGCGGTCTCTTGGATGGGGCGTGACATCTGGGCGGGCCGACACCTTGCAGAACGGGCGAGAGCGAATGTTCGTTCGCAATAATGTAGGCAGATCCCCAGCGCAAGAGTGAACGTTCGTTCGCGTCTTGGTCGTGGCCGCCGCTTGCGGCATCGCGCCGGGCCGCCAATGCTTGCATTTCCAGCGGAGCCCCGATTCCCGATGCCGCTTCCAATGCCCGTTTCCGTCAGAACCTGCCAAGCGTGGCTTTGTGCCGCGCTCCTTGTGACCGGCCTGCTTGTTTCCACTACCGCCCGCGCCGAGGACGCCGCCCCCGCCACGCTCCAGCCCGGCATGAGCGTGGTGATGATCGAGACCAAGCTCCTGTTCGGCCTTGCCAGCGCCGACGGCAGCGGGGTGAGCGAGCAGGAATGGGAGGGCTTCCTCGCCCGCGAGGTGACGCCGCGCTTCCCGGACGGACTCACCGTGATCGCCGCATATGGGCAGGTGAAGGGCGAGGCCCATGGTTCGGCGCAGGTGGTGCGCGAGGGCATGCGCCTCGTGCTGATCTATCACCCCGACACGCCCGAGGCGGCGGCGAAGCTGGCGGAGATCCGCCGGCTCTATTCCGAGCGCTTTCACCAGTGGGGCGTGCTGCAGGTCACCAACGCGGTCCGCGTCACGCTGTGAGGCTCCTGCATCGCTCGGGCTCATCTTGCCGGGCGCACTTGAGCCGGAGGGCCCCACACCCTACCTCTCGCCCACACCGCCGGCCTTTGCGCCTGGGGGTCCGCGCTCACCGGGAGAGATCATGCTCGCCGCCGCCATCCTCGCCCTGCGCCAGACCTTTTCGCCGCTACTGCGCGGCGTGCTCCTGAAATCCATGGGGCTGGCGCTGGCGCTCCTCATCGGCCTCGCGGTGGGGCTGGAGGCGGCGCTGACGCACTTCGTCGAGATCACCTCCTATCCCTGGATCGAGACCACGCTCGCCGTGATCGCGGGGCTGGGGCTGGTGTTCGGCGTGGTCTATCTGATGCCGGCGGTGTCCTCGCTGGTGGCCGGCCTCTTCCTCGACGAGGTGGCCGAGCGGGTGGAGACCGCAACCTACCCGAACGATCCGCCCGGCCAGCCGCAGCCGTTCCTGCGCGCGCTGCTCTATTCCCTGCGCTTCTTCGGGCTGGTGCTGCTCGTCAACCTCGCGGCCCTGCTGTTGCTGCTGGTGCCGGGGGTGAACGTCATCATTTTCTACGTGGCCAACGCCTATCTCATCAGCCGGGAATATTTCGAGCTGGCGGCCATGCGCTACCGCTCGCCCGAGGAGGCGCGGGCGCTCCGGCGGGCGAACGGGGTGAAGGTGTTCGTCGCCGGCCTGCTGATCGCGCCCATCCTGTTCGTGCCGATCCTCAACCTCATCCTGCCGGTCTTCGGCACCGCCTTCATGGTGCATTTCCACCGCCGCATCGCCCCGCTGCCGGCGGCACGCGGCGCCGATGGCACGCTGGTGATCGAAGGCCGCCCGGTCTGAGCCCCTCAGGGCGCCCGCGCCGGCGGCAGGCCGGCGGCGACGCGCTCCTCCAGATAGGGAAAGAAGGGGTTGGAGGACATGCGCACCAGCATGTCCACGCCCACCACCAGCGCGCCATATTCCCCCCGCGCCGCGATGTCGCCGAGGCGGATGCCGAACTTTTCCACCGGGTCCGGATCAAGCCCGTAGAGCCCGTCCGAAAGCGGGAAGGGCACGGCCACGTGGGAGAGGGAATACACATCGTCCGGATAGAGGGCGCTGAGCGGCCGCACGGTTTCCTCGCGCGCGCCGGCCGGCGTCTCGCGTACCACGGTGGCGGAGGCGCCCGGCGCCGCATTGCCGATGACGGCGGTGCGGAAGCGGCGGGGCGCCGGGGGGAGCAGGGAGGTGATGGCGGTATCGGAGCGCCGCGTCAGCAGGTCCTCGAACTGGCCAGAGCGATTGATGTCGAAGAGCACCAGCTCGCTGCCATTGTCCTCCAGCCGCGCGTGCAACTGCTCGATCACCGCCCGCGCGCTCACCGTATGGTCGAGGACCGACTGGAAGGTGAGCACCGGCGCGAGGCCCGTGAGACGGCCGGAGCGGGCGTGGCGCTCGATATTGGCTTGCAGGAGCTGGGTCAGCGCGAAGGATTCGCGCGCGGCGTGCACCGGGAAAGAATTATATTTGAAAGGGTTGAACTCGGGCACGATGTTCAGCCAGGCCGCCTTGGCGAAGGCGGGGAAGATGGCCGGAAGGCCCGCGAGGCCGGCGAAGCGGGCGAATTCCGTCACCCCCACCATGGGCGACATGAGCACGATGCGGGCCGGCCGCACGAGGGCGGGATCGTCAAGCGCGTCAAGCGCATGCATCAGCGCCAGCGCGCCGCCGTTGGAATATCCGACGATATGCACCGGCCGGTCCGGCCCCACGCGACCGCGGGCCTCGCGCATGGCGAGGCGGGTGGCGGCGATCCACTCCTCGTGGCCGATTTCCGTCAGCGATCCAGGCACCGTGCCGTGTCCGGGCAGGCGCAGCACGATGGCGATGAAGCCATGGTCCGCATACAGCTGCGCCAGATGCCGGTGGCTGTAGGGCGAATCCGTAAGCCCGTGCAGGAATACCGCCGCCCCCGCCGGCTCGCCCTTCGGTTGAAGCACGTAGGTGCGGTTGAAGTCCTGCGCGAAGCTGGGCGGGTAGATGGGGCTGGAGGCGAAGTAGCGATTGAAGCGGACGCGATCCTCCGGGTCCACCTTGTCGGTCACATGGGCTTTCACGCCGTCGAAGGCCTTGTCCTCGGCGGCCATGTAGGCAGCAAGGTCGGCGCGCGCGAGTTCGCTGCGGCTCAGCTCCGGCGGGTGGTAGGTGTGCCAGCGGTCGAGGGGCGGGCCGCGCTGGGAATCCACCGCCCGCACCACGAAGATCGTGGCGATGACCGCGAAGACCAGCAGCGCCGCGATTTTCACCGTGCGCTTCGTTCCCCGCCACATGAACCCGAGCGCCCCCATCCCGTGCCTCCCCCATCGCGGGGCGAACCTACAGGGCGCAGCCTTGCCGGCAAAGCACGCCGACGCGACCGCCCATGCGCCCTGATGGAGCGTGGCCGGATACGCGCGGGCGCCCCGTGAAGGCACCGGCCACGCCCTCCTCTTGCGCAAGGGGAGAGGGGAGAACAGTCCGCAACGGGACCACCTTCCTCCCCCCAGCCCCTTGCGGCCGGCGGGTGGCGTCGCTATCTGCGGTTCACGCCCCCAAGAGGCTGCATCGCAATGGAAAACCTGAAGCTCATCGCCCTCGACGAGGAAGACCTCGCCATTTTCTCCGCCCATCTGCAGGATGCGGTGGTGAAGACGGTGGACATGGGCTTCCTGCCCCGGCTGCAGCGTTTTGCCCTGGTGCTGAACCGCTTCGACTGGGATCAGAAGGTCGCCGCCAACGAGACGGTGCGGCGCCGCACCGGCCTGCACTTCGAGCGGGTGCGGGACGTGAAGTGCCGCGGCATGGAGGAGGCGCAGCGCACGGGCGTGCTCAATCTCCTCGCGGTCACCTTCATGCCGGGCGACCAGCCCTCGGGCTTCGTCTACCTCACCTTCTCCGGCGGTGCCGAGGTGCGGCTCGAGGTGGAGTGCATCGAGGCGGGCCTCAGGGATCTCGGCCCGGCCTGGGGCTGCACCCATGCGCCCAGGCATCCGGAAGTTGCCGACCCCGCCGCCAGTGCAGGCGGTAGCGCAGGGTAGGGTTATTGCCCGAAACATAAGAATTCGAGCCGCGTGTGATCCGTGCGTATCGCAGGATCGTAACGTTCTCGCGATGATTGATGATGCCGCTGACACAGCAGTTAGCGGCACTCTGGAATTGTCGCCATGAAATGTGTTATGAATGCACGTAGTTAACGGTGGCTAGGGGCTGCCAAGGACCAAACACCTATACTTATGTCGCACGGCACTTCAAATAATGCGACCAGTCGTCGTTCGATCCTGACTTATGGCAGCATAATTCTCGTATCAATCGCTTGTTATTTTGCTCTCCTCCACTTGGATATCGTTCATCCGTTATTTTCTTTGGGGTCCAGGCATGAAGTCTGGCATCTCGATGAAGTCTTCGCCGGATGGACTGTCGCGACACTTGCGCTCATCGCGATCCTGATCGTCCGCGAACGCCAGCTGCGCAGGCTCGTGGTCCAGCAGCGGGCGACGCAGAAGGAGGCGGACGATGCCTCCGCATTCGACAGTCTCACCGGCATCGCCAACCGCATGCAGTTCGAGCAGGAGTTCAGCCGGGAGCTGAAGGCGGCCTGGGACAAGGGCACGCGTCTCGCGCTCCTTGTGGTTGACGTGGACATGATGCGCGGGGTGAACGAGCAGCATGGGCATGTCGCGGGCGACGATCTCCTGCGCCAGGTGGCGGCGCGCCTCGTTTCCACCCCGCGTCGCGATGGCATGGTCGCCCGGCTCGGCAGCGCCGAGTTCGCCATCCTGTTCCCGATGGGGGCTGATGAGACCGATGCGCTCTTCCGGATGGCGAGCCGGCTGCTGTCGCGCCTGCGCGAGCCGTTCGATTGTCATGGCGCCGAAGTTGAGATAACCGCCAGCATCGGCATCAGCAAATACCCGCGCGACGGGTCGTCGCCGTCCGTGCTCCTGCAGTCCGCCGAAAAGGCCCTTCGCCAGGCCAAGGCCGCGGGCAAGGACCGCTATGCGCTCTATGATTCCGACCTCGACGCCTGCGGACGGGCGCGACGCGAAGTCGAGGCCGAGCTCAGGGCCGGTCTGGAATCCGGCGAGATCGTCGCCCAGTACCAGCCGGTGGTTCGCCTCGCGACGGGCGAGACGGCGGGATTCGAGGCGCTGGCGCGCTGGCGGCATCCCGAACGCGGCCTCCTCGGTCCGGCGGACTTCATCCCGATCGCGGAGGATGAGGGCCTGATCGATGCGCTGTTCACCGCCATGCTGCGCCGGGTGGGGAACGACCTCGCCACCTGGCCGACACAGCTGCCGGTGGCCGTGAACCTCTCTCCGGTCCAACTGGCGGACCCACGCCTTCCGTTTCGCACCCTTGCGCTCTTCGCGCAGATGAACATCCCGCCTCACCAGATCGAGCTGGAAATCACCGAAACCGGCCTTCTGGCCGATTTCGAAACCGCGCGCGGCACCCTTGCGGCCTTCAAGCAGGCGGGCGTGCGCATCTCCCTCGATGACTTCGGCACCGGCTTTTCCAGCCTGCGCCACCTGAACGAGCTGCCCATCGACAAGATCAAGATCGACCGGTCCTTCACGCGGCGCATCGCCACAGAGGCCCAGAGCAGCAAGATCATCACCTCCATGCTCAGCCTCGGCCGGGCGCTGGAGCTGACCACCGTGGCGGAGGGTGTCGAGACCCGCGAGGAGGCCGACTTTCTCCTGAGCCAGGGCTGCGAGCTCGCGCAGGGCTACCTCTTCGCCCGCCCGCTCTGGCCCCAGGAGGCCTTCGGCGCCGCCCGCTGACCCTCCGCACCGTGCCCGGTTGCGCGGCAGGGGCCGTTGCACCGCAGCTGCACCGCTTGGGGCTTCCCTCGCGCGCGAACCTGCTCTAGCAAGGCGGCATGCCGATCCGCCTCACTCTTTCCCAGCCCGACTTTCCCGAGCGCTTCATCGACTTCCTCGGCTCCAAGCGCGAGGCGTCCGTGGACGTGCAGGACAAGGTGTCCGCCATCATCGCCGATGTCCGCGCCCGCGGCGACCGGGCGCTGGTGGACCTGTCGCGCACCTTCGACCGGGTGGACCTCGACGCGCTCGGCATCCGGGTGAGCGATGCCGAGCTGGACGCGGCCCTCGCTTCCATTCCCGAAGAGACCCGCGCGGCGCTGGATTTCGCCAAGGCCCGGATCGAGGCGCACCACGCCCGCCAGAAGCCAGCCGACGAGACCTATGTGGACGCCGCCGGGGTCACCCTCGGCCACCGCTGGACCAGCGTGGATGCCGTGGGCCTCTATGTGCCCGGCGGCACGGCGGCCTACCCATCCTCGGTGCTGATGAATGCGGTGCCCGCGCAGGTGGCGGGCGTGCCGCGCATCGTCATGGTGGTGCCGGCGCCGGACGGCGTGATCGCGCCGCTGGTGCTGGCGGCCGCGCGCCTCGCGGGCGTGCATGAGGTCTACCGCGTGGGCGGGGCGCAGGCAGTGGCGGCGCTCGCCTATGGCACGGAGACCATCCGGCCGGTGGACAAGATCGTCGGCCCGGGCAACGCCTTCGTCGCGGCGGCGAAGCGCCAGGTGTTCGGCAAGGTCGGCATCGACATGGTGGCCGGTCCCTCCGAGGTGCTGATTCTCGCCGATGGCGACGCCAGCGCGGACTTCATCGCCGCCGACCTCCTTGCCCAGGCGGAACATGACACCGCCGCCCAGTCCATCCTCATCACCAATTCGGCGGAGCTGGCGGACCGCGTGGAAAAGGCGGTGGAGAGCATGCTCGCCACGCTGCCGCGCGCGGAGATCGCCTCCGCCTCCTGGCGCGACCATGGCGCCATCTTCCTGGTGGACAGCCTCGCCGACGCGATTCCGCTGGTGGACCGCATCGCGCCGGAGCATCTGGAAATCCATGCGGCGGACGCCGACGCGCTGGCCGCCAAGGTGCGGCACGCCGGCGCCATCTTCATCGGCGCCTGGACCCCGGAAGCCATCGGCGACTATGTGGGCGGCACCAACCATGTGCTCCCGACCGCCCGCTCGGCCCGCTTCTCCTCCGGCCTCGGCGTGCTGGACTTCATGAAGCGCACGTCCATCCTCAAGCTCGACGCCGACGCGCTGGAAAAGCTCGGTCCGGCCGCCGTGCGCCTTGCCGCCGTGGAGCGGCTGGACGCGCACGGGCGGTCCGTCTCCATCCGCAGCAACAGATGACGGGGGAATAGGATGAGCGACAAGCCGCAGACCAGCCCCTCGGCCCGCCTCTGCGCCGTGGTCCTCGACGATGCCTCCATTGGCCACGCGCCGAACCCGGACATCGAGCACGAGCGCGCCACCGCCATCTGGGACCTCATCCAGGACAACAGCTTCGTGCCCTGCGGCGATCCGGGGGAGGGGCCCTATTCGCTCTTCATCTCGCTGGCCGACAACCGCCTCGTGCTCGACATCAAGCGCGAGAGCGGCGACCAGGTGGTGCAGCACCACCTCTCCCTCACCCCCTTCCGCAAGGTAGTGAAGGACTATTTCCTGATCTGCGAGAGCTATTACAACGCCATCCGCACCGCCACGCCGAGCCAGATCGAGGCCATCGACATGGGCCGGCGCGGCCTGCACAACGAGGGATCGACGCTGCTGCAGGAGCGCCTGGACGGCAAGGTCGTGGTGGATTTCGACACCGCCCGCCGCCTGTTCACGCTCATCTGCGCCCTGCACTGGAAAGGCTGAGCGACGATGGAGCCCCCTGCGGCGCCCCAGCGCTCAGCGCGGCCGCAATCGGTTCTCTTCATGTGCGGACAGAACGTCGTGCGCTCGGTGATGGCGTCCGCGCTCGCCCGGCATTTGTTCGGCAAGTCCATCTATGTGGGCTCGGCCGGGGTGATCGCCGGCGATGCCGACCCCTTCGTCACCGCGGTGATGGAGGAGATCGGCCTCGACGTGAAGAAGCACCGGCCGCAGAGCGTCGAGGATCTGGAGGAGTATGAGGGGCTCAACTTCGACCTCGCCATCTCCCTCTCGCCCGACGCCCACCACCGTGCGCTGGAGCTGACCCGCACCAACGCCCTCAAGGTGGAATACTGGCCCACTCCCGACCCCACCGGCGAGGGCGGCAACCGCGAGCAGCGCCTCGACGCCTACCGGCAGGTGCGCGACGAGCTGGAACGGCGAATCCGGGCCCGGTTCCGGCAGATCTAGAGGCGCGGTGTCTGGCTGATGAACCGCCAGCGCGTCCCGAGGCACGGGCGTCGGCGGCTTCTGGTGCCCGGCCCCGGTCCGGCGCTCCTGCTGCCCGCGAACAAGGTTCCACGTCCCTCATTTGACAATCCTGTCCGCCCTGCCTTTAGTGGCGGCGTCGAAGGTCCCGTGGTCCCACACGGGCGAAAAAGGGAATGCGGTGCGGAGGCGAGAGCCTCCAATGCCGCGGCTGCCCCCGCAACTGTCGGCGGTGAGCCCCTGCCAGACGCCACTGGAGTTGTCCGGGAAGGCGGCAGGGGCGGTGATCCGCGAGCCAGGAGACCTGCCTTCGACGAGGTCCGCGCCGGGCGGGGTGCTCCGGTTCTGCGTCCCTTCGAGCCCGCATGCGCGGGCGCTCGCACCCGTGGACCGGCCGGTGGAGCGCAGCGCGATTCCCGACAGCACGTCACCCGAGCCGGGCGCTGAACGCCCGGAAGCCGGCTCTGCGCCTGAAGCCGCGCGCCAATCCGATCCCGCCGTCACCCTCTTCATCTGCACCACCTGCCGCGCGCCCGGCGTCGAGGCCGCGCCGGAGGCAGAGCGCGACGGCGCGCGCCTGCTCGCTGCCGCTTCGACCGTGTCGGTGCCAGCCGGTGTCGCGGTCGTAGGGGTGCCTTGCCTCGCCAATTGCAAGCGCGCGCTGTCCGCTGCGATGGTCCGCCGCGACGGCTGGACCTATGTGTTCGGCGACCTTTCCCCTGAGAGCGCTCCCGACCTTCTTGCCGGCGCCACGCTTCTCGCCGGCTCGCAAGACGGCCTGATGCCCTGGCGCGGCCGGCCGGACGTGCTCAAGCGCGGCATGGTCGCGCGCATTCCCCCGCTTGCCTTCCCGAAGGAGACCCGATGACCTCGCTCGCCCGCGTGCCCTGCACCATCGTCACCGGCTTCCTCGGTGCCGGGAAGACGACGCTGATCCGCCACGTGCTGGAGAATGCCGGCGGCAAGCGCCTCGCGGTCATCGTCAACGAGTTCGGCGACGTGGGCATCGACGGCGAGATCCTGAAGGGCTGCGGCATCGAGAGCTGCGACGAGGGCTCCATCGTAGAACTGGCCAACGGCTGCCTGTGCTGCACCGTGGCGGATGATTTCGTGCCGGCGCTGGACCAGATCCTCGCCCGCGCGCCGAAGGTGGACCACATCCTCATCGAGACCTCCGGCCTCGCGCTGCCCAAGCCCCTGGTGCAGGCCTTCCAGTGGCCGGCCATCAAGGGCCGCGTGACGGTGGACGGCGTGATCGCGGTGGTGGACGGCCCCGCTTTGGCCGAAGGCCGTGTCGCGCCCGATCTCGCCGCGCTCGATGCGCAAAGGGCCGGGGATGAGAGCCTCGACCATGACGACCCGGTGGAGGAGGTGTTCGAGGACCAGATCGCCTGCGCCGATCTCGTCGTCCTCTCCAAGTCCGACCT
>JAEZMT010000384.1 GCA_023442085.1 Pseudomonadota bacterium
GCCTCCGGGCGATCGGCACCGGGCTCGGCAGCGCCTGGCTGCGCCTCGGCTCCTCGGCCGGTCCCATCGTGGTCGGCACCATCATGGGCGCGGCGGGCATCCAGTATGTGTTCGCGGCCTTCGCCGGCATCCTGGTCGTCGGCGCCCTCGTCACCATGCTCTTCGCCATCGAGACCAAGGGCCGGGTGCTGGAGGAGCTTTCCCCGTAGCCAGACTTTGCGGAACCGACGCAAGATCAGACCGCTGGCGGGCGACGTGGGCCCGCCAGCGGTTTGTTCTGCGACATGACCGGTCAGACGGCGTGGCCGACCAGCGTGCCGATCGCGGCGGTGGCGGCCATGGCGATGGCTGGGGCGCGTGGTCGCTTGGCTGGAGGCGGCCTCGCGAGCCCCTTGACCTTCGTGCGGGAAGAAGGCCCATTGCCGGCCTCTTTCCAAAGGGAGCCATCGAAGATGAGCGCGCCGGTGAAGATCGTGGTTCTCCTCTCCGCCCGCCCGGGCAAGGCGGAGGCGTTGCAGGCGCTGCTCACAGGCATGGCCGCCGCCACCCGCGCCGAGCCGGGCAACCTGCGCTGGGATTTCTGGCGCGACCAGTCCGAGCCGACACGGTTCGTCATCGACGAACTCTATCCGAATGCGGCGGCCGTCACCGCCCACCGCGAGACGCCGCACTTCGAGAACTACTTCGCGCACATCAACGACCTCGCCGAGCGCACCCCCTTCGTGCTCGATCCGGTCGACGTGCTGGCCTGAGCCATCACGGCCCCGCCGGCCGTTCCGGACGCGGGCGGCGCGGCGGGCGGGCGATCTCGGCGAGCGCGACGGCAACAAGCCCGAAGGCGCCGCCGATGAGCACATTCTCCACCCGCTCGGCGGCGATGCCGCTGCCCGTGCCGGCGAATGCCGCCGCGAGTGCGATGAAGAAGCAGCGTGCGCCAAACCCGATCACGTAGCGCGAAAACGCGATCAGCGTGAGCATGGCCCCGAGCACGCACAAGGAATAGCCCACCTCGCTCACCGGCAGCGCCAGCCCGATGAGCAGGCCGAGCGGCGCGCCCACCAGCGCGCCCATGGCCCTGAGCCTCAGCTTGCCGGTGGAGGCGGAGAGATCGCCCACCACCACGCTCGCCGCCGACCAGATCAGCCACTGACCCTCGCGGATGTCGAACACCTCCACCAACGCCGCCGCCGCGAACACGGCGGCCGCCGTCGCCACCGCCGGCCCCAGCCAGTCGCCGGAGGGCGGGCCGAAGATGTCGGCGCGGTCCAGCGTCCGCCGTCGGCCGTCCAACGCCTGCACCGCGCAGACGAGGACGAGCCCGACGGGCGAGAGCCCCAGCATCACGCCCGCCTGCCACAGCGCCGCCTCGCCCAGCGCGCCCTCGCGGATCTCCAGCGCCAGATAGACGGCCGGGATGAAGACCCAGTTGCCCAGCGTCCGCAGCAGCGTGCCGAAGCGGGTAACGGCCGCGGCGATGAAGCCGGTCACCGCCGCCAGAATCACGAAGAGCGGCGGGATGGGCGCCGCCAGGAACAGCAGCGCGAAGGTGGCGACGATGACGAGATACTGCACGATCACCGCCGAAGGGCTGAGCCGCAGCTTCAGCGCCGGGATCAGCAGCGAGACGGTGAGGAGGCAAAGATTGACCAGCGCCGGCTCGCGGGTGAGCAGATAGGCGATCACCAGCGGCCCGATCACCACCAGTGCGCGGACGATGGCACCGAGATGAAGCTCCTGCGCCAGAAGGGGACGCAGCCCCGCGCCTGCGCTGGTCACGGGCGCGCCCGCCCGGCGCCCGGTGCCACCGGTCCCGGCACGCCGCGCCGCCTGCGCGCTCGGAGATTGCCGCCCATCCCTCTGCCCCTTCCCGCCACCATCCTACACCGGGTGCGGCGGACGGGGGAGCATCAGGCGGGGCGGATGGCGAGCCGCGTCGCCGCCATGGCCCGGTAGGCCGAGGCGCGGCAGCTCAGCACCAGCACCTGCATGCGGCCGGAGGCCTCAGCGAGGATCTCCATCATGGTGTCGAAGCGGTCGTCGTCGGCGAAGACGAGGGCATCGTCCAGCACCAGCGAGGCCGGCTGGCCCTTGTCGATGAGCAGGTCGGCGAAGGCGAGGCGCGTGAGGATTGCGATCTGCTCCTGCGTGCCCTTGCTCAGCATCTCCGCCGCCTCCTCGCGGCCGGCGCGGGTGAGAAGGCGCGGCTTTAGATCCTCGCCGAAAGAGAGGCTGGCCGACGGCAGGAGCCGTCGCACATAGGGCTCGATGCGCCGGGTGACGGGGGCGAGATAGCGCCGCGCCGCATCCTGCTGCGCCTCCTTGAGCACCTTCAGCAGCAGCGCCAGCGTGTCGGCCTCGCCTTTCAGGCGGGCGAGCGTGGCGGCGGCGGCATCGGCCTCCTCGTCGGCGGCGGCCTTGCGGGTCGCGGGGCCTTCCCCGCCCAAGGTGCGCGCCTGCTCTTCCAGCCGCGCCACGGCGCCGGCCAGATCCGGCAGCTGGGCTTGCAGCGTGTCGCGCCTCTTTCGGAGACTGTCGCGGCGGCGGATGAAGCCGTCCGCGTCCAGCCCCTCGGCCGCACGGCGGGCAGTGTCACAATCCACCAGCGCGCGGGCCTCGGCGGCGCGGGCCGCTTCCAGAGCAGCAGCGAGATCGGCGTCCGGCAGGTCCGCGCGGTCGGCGGCAAGGTCGGTGGCGAGGCGCGCCCGCTCGGCCTCGGCCCGCTCCAGCGCGGCGGCGAGGGCAACGTCCTTGAGTTCGCCCGCCTTCAGGCTCTCCAGAGCCGCCTCGCGGCGCGCAGCGGCCTCCGCCTCCGCAGCCCGGGCGGCGCGATAGGGCGTCTCCACGTCGGCGGCGGGGACCCCCGCATCCTTGGCCTCCGGCGCTGGGCGCTCCATGCCGGCGAGCGCGCCCCGCAGGGGATCGAGACCAGCGGGAATACCGAGGGCGGCATCGGCCGGACATTCGGCCTTGAGCCGGGTCTTGAGGCCCAGAAGCTCGGCCTCGTCGATGGCCCGCGCCCGGCCCGCCGCACGGGCGGCCTGCGGGTTGTCGTGCCCCACGCTTGCGAGAAAATCGGCGAGATCACGCCGCGCCGCCCGAAGCCGCGCCAGCGCCGGTTCCCCGGAGGGTGGCGGAGCGAAGGCAAGGGTGCCGACGCCGGGAATGACAAGGGTTCGGGGCCGGCTGAGGCGGATGGCGCCTTCGGTGAGCGGCGTGCCATCAAGAAGGATCTGCGGCGCGCCCGGCTCGAGGGTCACGGTAAGGGTGGCGGCGCCGGCTTCCGCCTGGGCGCGCGCGGCGCTTTCCGCATCCTCCAGCTGGCGCAGGCGATCCATGGCGGCGGCGTCCATGCGCGAGGCCGCGATGCGGGCCTCCCGCGCTCGAATGTCCGCCGCGAGTGCCTCGGCCCGGTCGAGCCGCGCAAAGGCGGAGACGAAGGCGAGGCGGCGCTCCGCGGCGGCACGCTCGGCGACCGAATGGTCCCGCCGCGTCTCCGCCTCCCGCAGGCCCACGCGGGCGGCGTCCAGCGCAGCCGCCGCAGCCTTTTCTGAGGAGCGGGCGCGGCCGATCACCTCGGCATGGCCGCTCACGGCCTCGGCGGCGCGCGCAACCTTTGCCTCGGCTTCCCGAAGCTGGCCCGCGAGCTTCTCCCGCCCCGCCCTGCGTTCCTCCAGCGCGGTGCGGCGGCCGGATTGCTCGCGCACCGCCAACGTGGCGATCTCCAGCGCCTGACCGGCGGCACGGGCGCGGGCGATGTCCTCGTCGAGCGTCTTCAGATCGGCATCGGTCTGCGGGTCCTCGATGTCGCGCACGAGGCGGCGACGCTCGTTGCGCTTGTATTCCAGCTGCTCCAGCACGCCCTCGAATTGCTCCAGCTCCCGCGCCCGCTCGGTGGCGGCGGCGCGGGCGGCGGCCTCGGCGGCCTCGGCCTGCTTGAGCTTTCCGGTGGAGCGACCGGTGGCGGTGTAGAAGTCGGCCAGCGCCTTCTCCACCTGCGCCACCACCGCCTTGGCCCGGCGGCCGCCGGTGACGGCGCCGATCTCGCCCGCCAGAGCCTCCTCCAGCGTGCGGCGGGCGGTCTCGCCCGGGCTGCCGAGGAGGAAGGACTGGCCCTGCTCCACCCACAGCAGCCCCAAAGCGCCACGGCTGTCGTCATCGGCGCCGCGATTGCCGGCCGGCGCGAAGCCGAGCAACCCCTGCAATTTTTCCTCGGCGGCATCGGAGGCGAACCGCCCCCGCGGTCCCTCCAGCATCACGGAAGGCGACAGCAGAAACCGCTTGGTGAGCCGCCATTCCTCGCCGTTCACGTCGAAGGCCAGTTCCACGCTCGGCGCCACCTCGTCGCCCTGCGGGCGGAAGGAGCGGATGCGCTCGCTCTTGGCGCTGTGCCGCTCGAACAGGGCCGCGCGCAGCGCGTCCAGCACGGTGGATTTGCCGGTCTCGTTGGGCTCACAAACGAGATTCAGACCGTCCGTGAAGCCTTCCACCACCACGGGGGCACGGAACTTTCGGAAATTCTCGATCCGGAGACGCCGAACCCGCATCACGCTTCCCCCGCCCGCTGGGCGCGCATCTGCTCCATATAAAGACGCTCCAGCGCCTGGGCGGCGAGCCGCCCCTCCGCCCCGCCCGCATCGGCCATGGCGCGCAGGCGCACGGCGGCGGCGTGAAGCTCGCCCTGCGTGTCGATCTCGGAGAGATCCGTGTCGGTGGGACGGGTCACGAGATCGTCGGCGATGAGGTCCAGCCAGCGCATTTCGTGGGCGAGTTCATCCTCCAGCCGGCGGCGCACCGCCACCCGCTCGGCCAGGGTGACGAGGCCGGAGAGCCGGAGCCGGGAGACCAGATCCTGCCGCGCCACGCCCGGCGCGAGGCCGGCGATGCGCGCGTCGAGATCGTCCGCGCCGGAGAGGGACCAGCCCTCCTCCAGCCAGCGATGGCGGCCGATGGGAAGCTCCGTCACCTG
>JAEZMT010000423.1 GCA_023442085.1 Pseudomonadota bacterium
CTGATCGTCGTGCCCCTCGGCGAGGAGACGGTGACGCCTTTGTGCGCGCCTGAGATGGCCGCCCGCATTTCAGGCCCCCTCGACCTGCTCGACCACGACCTCATCGAGAGCGACAACAAGCGCGTGCGCTGGAATCACTGGTTCGAATCCAACGGCGTCACCCCGCCCGGGCCTCGGGGATCGCGCTTCGACCGCTCCTTCATGGCCATCGCGGCGGCAGTGGACGGGCTCGGCATCGCCCTCGAATCCACCCGCCTCGCCGAGCGCGAGATCGCACGGGGGCAGTTGGTGGCGCCGCTCGCGGGCAAGGCCAGCGATGTAACCTATGTGGGGCACTATCTGGTGTTCCCGCGCGCCGCCAAGGCCCGCCGCGCGGTGCGCATGTTCGCCAGCTGGATTACGCAGGAGCTGGACCTGCCGACGCCCCGCATCTGAGGGGGTCGCCGGCCAGCGGCCTAGGTTCCCCGCGGGGGCGACGGATGTCCTCGTAGAGCACATGCAGCCGCTCCAGCGACTGCAGCGAGCGCTCCGGCTCCACGGCCGCGAGGCCGAACACGATCATCTCGAGGCAGGCCAGCACCACGCCGTGCAGGGGAACGGTCTCCGATTTGCCCCGCGGAACCTTCACCACCACCTGCGCCTGTTTGCCGAAAGCGGGCGATGCCGCGCCGGTGAGCAGGATCATCGGCACCTCCAGCCGGCGCGCCTCTTCCAGCGCGGCGACGCCCTCCCGGTGAGCGCTCGCCTGCCCCATCATGATGAGCACGTCCCCCCGGCGCATGGCGAGCAACTGCTCGCCGAGCGCGATACCCGTGCGGTTGAGCGCGTAGGCATGCCGTCCGTTGCGCAGCAGCAGCCGCGCGGCGTAGTCGGCGAGGATGGCGGACGCGCCGATGCCGAAGATGCCGATGCCGGCGTGCTCCCGCATCAGGGCGATGGCATCGGCGATGGCGCGGCGGTTTTCCGCGCTCGTCACCTGCTCGATGCCGGCGATATGGCCGGCCCGGACGAAATCGATGGAAGCATCCACGTCGCGGGCGAGCTGCTCCGTGGTGGAGGTCATCTTGTCGGCTGAGGAGACGACGCCACCGAGGAAGCCGGCGAGGGTGCGCTTGAGATCCTTCAGCCCGTCGAAGCCGAGTGCTTGCACGGCGCGGATGACGGTGGCGTCGGACGTTCCGGTCTCCGCCGCGATCTCCAGCGCCGACTGGCCGAGCGCCGTGCGGCGGTTCTCGTTGATATAGTCGGCCACCACCTTCAGCTGCGGGGAGAGGCTGGCGCCCCGGCTGCGCAGGCGCTCGCCGAAGCGATCCACCTTGGCCTTGCGTCCCTGTGCCGTCATCCCCCTGCCGGTCCCGCCCCGCCCATGCCTCGAAAACGAGGTGCATGCTGGCACAGCCACAGCCCGTTTTCCACGTGGCGGCAGATGTTTGGAACGGCTCCGAAGTGCGTCTCCCCCGCTAGCGCCGCGCGACCTTGAGCCGGATGACCTCGGCTTCCACTACCGCCGCCACGAGATTGAGGGCGGCAAAGGTGTTGGAGATGGTCTCGTCCCGTGGCAGCAGCACGTAGCGGCCGTCGCGACAGGCCTTCATCAGGCGGCACCAGCCGGGCATCACCTTTTCCATGTCGGCCATCTCGGTCGCGGGCCCGTGGCCGAGATCGGAGCGGAAGGTGCCGAAGGCTAGATCCGCCTCCAGATCCGGCAGGCGCTCCGCGCTGACATCCATGCGGTCGCCCTCCGACATGCCCTCGACGATCTTCGGGAAGCGGAAGCCAGCGTCGCGGAGCACCCGGCCGAGGGCGCGGTCCGTGTGGAAGAGCGTGATCTTGCCCTGGTTCGCCTGGAAGCTCACCACGCTGAGGCTGCCGGTGTCCACGAAGCTGCGCAACTGGGCGATCTGCGCCGCATAACGCGCCTGAAGGGCGGCGAGCCGCGCGCCGGTGCCGGTGAGGTCCGCGAGCTTGCCGTAGATAGCCGCCGGCCCTCCCTTCAAATGCTCGATGCTCACGGTGGGTGCGATGCGCTCCAGCTGCGACACCGGGGTGTCGCGCGTCGGCGAGGTGATGATGAGATCGGGCTTCGCTGCCGCCACCGCCTCGATGTCGATTGCATTGGCGCCGATGAAGGCGATGGGCGCGGTATCGAAATCGACGCCGGTGAGCAGCTTGCCCGCCCTGAGGAAGCGCGTGCCGTCCGGACGGACCCGGCCATGGCTCGCTACCGGCATCACGCCGAGTTCGATCAGCGGCAGGGTGATGTCGAGATCGTGCAGGGACACGATGCGTTGGGGACGCACCGGCACCTGCACCGTCCGGCCCAGATCGTCGGTGAAGGCCCGCGTCTGGGCATGGGCCGGTGCGCAGACGCCGGCGATGGCGAGCGCCAGAACGACGAGGCGGAGCAGAGCAGTCATGGGTTCGGTCCGGTCATATCTGGTCGCGTCGCCGCCACAGCAGGAAGAGGAAAAGCGGAACGCCGGCGAGGGTCATCACGATGCCGGCGGGGATCTGCAGCGGGGCGAAGGCGAGCCGGCCCGCCGTATCCGCGAGCAGCACCAGCGCCGCGCCGATCAGCCCGCTGGCGGCGAGCACGGCGGCCTGCCCCCCGCCGACCACGAGCCGCGCCATGTGGGGCGCGATGAGGCCGACGAAGCCGAGGCTACCGACGCAGGAAACCGCCGCCGCCGTCATCAGCACCGGCGCCGCGAGCCCCAGCGCACCCGTGAGCCGCAGACGCACCCCGAGACCCGTGGCGGCAGCATCGCCGAGCAGCATCGCATCGGCCGCGCGGGCGGTCGCGAAGAGCAGGGTCGTGCCCAGCACACCCCACAGCGCGAGCGCGGGGATCAGCGTCCATTCGGCGGCATGGAGGCTGCCCGCGAGCCAGACGAGGGCCGTCTCGACATCGTTGATGTCCGCGGTGGTGATGAAGACGAGCAGCGCCGAGGCGAGCAGCCACGAGACGCCGATGCCCACCAGAACGAAGCGCACACCCGACAGGTCGCGGGCAATCACAACCACCGCCAGCGCGACGGTCAGTCCGCCCGCCATGCCCACCGGCAGGCGCCAGCCGGGGCCAAGCGCCGGCGCGGCGAGGATCAGGGCCAGCACCGCGAGGCTCGCGCCCTCCTTGATGCCCACGAGGCCGGGATCGGCGAGGCCATTGCGCGTCAGCGCCTGCAAGGTGGCGCCCGACAGGCCCAGCATGGCGCCGGCCAGCAGCGCGAGCACGACCCGCGGCAACCGCACACCCGTCACCACATGGGCCACATCGGGCGGCACGTCGTGCGCAAGAAGGGCGGCCAGCACGCGGTCGAGGGGGATGGGCAGACTGCCGGACGCGAGGGCGAAGGCCGCCCCGCCCGCGATCAGGATCAGGAGAACAATTGCCGTCGCAGCCGCGCGCGGCCGCACACGCAGGCTCAGCGATCCCGCCCGGAGGTGCCGGTACCCCGCCGCGCGGGCCAGGGCGCTCACGGCCGCCGCCGCGATGCGAGCGCGATGAAGACCGGCACGCCCACCAGCGCGGTCACGATGCCGGTCGCCAACTCCCGGGGCGCGAACAGGCTGCGCGCGGCAAGGTCCGCCGCCACCAGCAGCGCTGCGCCTGCAAGCGCGCTCAGCGGCAGCACGAGACGCATGTCGCGCACGCCCAGCGCCTTGACCGCATGGGGCACCACCAGCCCGACGAAGCCGATCGGCCCGGCCAGCGACACCGCCGCGCCGCAGAGCAGGCCGGCGGAGACGAGCGCGACAAGGCGGGTGCGCGCCACATCTATGCCGAGCCCGGCCGCCACCTGATCGCCCATGGCCAGCGCATCGAGCCGCCGCGCCAGCACAAGGGCCAGCGCGAGGCCGACAGCGGCCGGCGGCAGCGCGGCCCACAGCGCGCCGTAGCTGAGGCCGGAGAGGTCGCCGGCAAGCCACAGGCGGACGGTGGCGAGCGTCTGGTCGTCCAGCAGCAGCTGGGCGGAGGTGAGCGCGGCGGCGAAGGCGGAGAAGGCGACGCCGCAGAGTGTCACCTTCAGCGGCGTCAGCCCCGTGCGGCCGAGGGAGGCGGCGGCAAGGACAAGCGCGCACAGCAGCGTCGCGCCGAGCCCCGCCACCAGCGGGCGGGCGGCAGCGAGCGCGGACGCCGGCAGCCCCTCTCCAACCAACGACGACAGGGTCAGCGTGGAGACCACCGCCAGGGCCGCACCGGCATTCAGCCCGAGCACATGGGGCTCGCCCAGCGGGTTGCGCGTGACCGACTGGATCAGTGCTCCAGTGAGGCCGAGGCCCGCGCCCACCGCGAGGGCAGCCAGCAGCCGCAGCAGCCGCAGTTCCACGATGACGTTATGGTCGAAGCTGTCCGCATCGAAGGCGACCAGCGCCCGCACCACCGTTGCAGGCGGGATGGCCCGCGCTCCGAAGCCGAGATGGGCGACGGCCAGCCCGGCGACCAGCAGCCCAAGCCCGCAGGCGACGAGCAGGGGGCGCGCCGCGCGAAGACGGACGCCAGCGACGGCGGCGGATGTGGCGGCCATGCTCAAAGCGCCCCTCCCCCCGAAGGCCCGAGTGGGACGAACACCGGCTTGCCGGTGCGCGGATGCGGCACCGCCTCCACCTCAAGGCCGAAGATGTCGGCCACGTCCGCCGCCGAAAGGCTCCGCCCCTCTCCCGCCACGGCGCGAATGCGGCCGTCCTTCAGGCAGAGCACCGTATCGGCATAGGCGACGGCCATGTTGAGATCGTGCAGCACCACCACCACGGTACGGCCGTGCGCGTGCGCGAGGCGGGCGAGCAAGTCGAGCACCTCCACCTGATAGCGCAGGTCGAGGAAGGTGGTGGGCTCGTCCAGCAGGATCACCGAGGTCTCCTGCGCCATGGCCATGGCGATCCAGCAGCGCTGGCGCTGGCCGCCGGAGAGCGCGGCCACTGGCATACCGGCGAATTCGATGGTGCCGGTGAGGCTCATGGCGGTCTCCACGGCGGCGGCGTCCTTATCGCTCCACTGGCTGAGGAAACCCTGGTGCGGATGGCGCCCGCGCGAGACGAGTTCGTAGGCGGTGAGCCCCTCCGGCACCAGCGGGCTCTGCGGCAGGATGCCCAGCTCCCGCGCCAGCGCCCGCGTCGGCTGCCCGTGCACGGCGCGGCCGTCGAGCAGAACCGTTCCGCCCATGGGCTGGAGCAGCCGGGCCATGGTGGCGAGAAGCGTAGACTTACCGGAGCCGTTGGGGCCGATGAGCGCCGTCATGCGGCCGGCGGCGACAGTGAAGCTCACCTCGTCCACGACGAGGCGCTGGCCATAGCCGGCCTTCAGGTCGGCGACGCGCAGGCGGACGGCATCCTGGCCCGTGACCGCATCCGCACGCACCGAATTCTGCACCGCTCCGCTCCCACGCCGTCGCAGCCTCCACATTCGGAAAGCGCGTGCCTCTCAGGCCCTTCCCTCTCCCGCGCGGCCCTGTAGTAGTCAAACCGTGACGGCGCCAAAAGCCATTGCATATTTGAACAGACGCAAATCATGTGGCCAATACACATCACGTCCGGAGCGTCATTTTAATATTGGAATAATTTGAATGTGATTTGCCCCACCGACGGGAACGCCTGACAACACGCCACTTTCATGCGGATGGGTCATGAAATCGACGCCGTTTGCAATCACTGCGCCGTTCGGCTTCGATGAAGCGTGCCCTTCACCCTGAGGCATTGGACGCTTTCCAGATTTTACTACTACAGCTCATTTTGAGGAACTCCGGCCGACACGGCGCGGCGAAGCTCATGCGGCCGCGCGTCGGACCGGGATTTTGGGACAGATGATTTCTCCACTGCCGTTGCGTGCACGCCTGATGCTCTCCGCCTCCCTGCTGGCGCTCTCCCCGTTCACGGCGAGCGGCGCCTCTGCGCAGACGGCTCCGCCCCCCGCTTGGGATCTTCCGGCCACGGACACGGACCTTCCGACCATCGTGGTGAACGCGGAGCGCGGCGACGGCGTCGTGGTGGGCTACCAGACCATCACCACCTCCACCGCCACCCTCACCCAGATGCCCGTGCTGGACATTCCGGCCGCCATCAACACGGTGACGCAGGAAGTCATCCAGGACCAGAACGCCACCACGCTCGAACAGGTGCTGCAGAACATCTCGAACGTGACGGTCGCCAACACCCTCGGCGGCACGCAGGATGCCTTCATCCGCCGCGGCTTCGGCGACAATCGCGACGGCGGCGTGCTGACGAACGGGCTGCGCACGGTGCTGCCCCGCAGCTTCAACGCCACGACGGACCGGGTGGAGGTGCTGAAAGGGCCGGCCTCCACCCTCTACGGCATCCAGGAGCCGGGCGGCATCATCAACGTCATCACCAAGAAGCCGCAGGAGACTTTCAACGCCTATCTCAACGGCTCGATCTCCAGCTTCGGCGGCGGCACCGCAGACTTCGATGTCACCGGTCCGATCAACGGCACTGGCCTCGCCTTCCGCCTTATCGGCGAGTGGCAGGACCAGAACTACTGGCGCAACTTCGGCGACATCGAGCAGAACATCCTTGCCCCGTCGCTGGCCTGGTACGGCGAGAACACCACGGC
>JAEZMT010000446.1 GCA_023442085.1 Pseudomonadota bacterium
GCACGGCAAGGTCGGCGATGCCCGAGGCGGCAATGTCGCAGGCCCCCGCGCCGGGGCGCAGCCACAGCCCGTCGAAATCCGCCACCTCCACCGGCTGGAATCGGAGCCCCATCTTCGCGGCGAAGGCGTTCAGATAGTCCACGTCCGATCCCTCCCACGCGCCGTCATCGGACTTGCCGACGAAGGGCGGGAAGGTGGCGAACATGCAGACCGAGAGCGTGCCCGGCGCGAGCGTCTCGACCGGCGCGGCGGCACGCGGCGGCAGGGTGATGACGGACGACAGACCCATCCCGGCCGCGACAGCCGTGGCCCAACGTCGAATTGCACGCACAAGCGTCTCCTCGAAGCTCCACCGGAACAATAAACAGGGCAGCCGCATGCACAACGCGGCGATATCTCCAGCGCGGGGCGCCGCCCGATCCTCGCTCACCGGCCTTCCTGGCTTCGGCGACACGGAAACCCTGATGCGGGCCGCTGGCTTCACTTTGCCGAATCCTGCGCCGGCAAGAATTGATCGGACGTGCTCAAATACCATTCCGATTGAGATGGGCAGTGCGGATCGGTTCGACAGCAAGTTGGAGCCAATTTTCGGCGGGCAAAGGACCACGGGGGCCCCTCCGCACCCGATGATCGGCGAAGTCATTCCAATATTTATACAAATTTCTTCTTCGTCAGCACGAACCAAGTTCAGGGAAGTTACTGAATTACCACCCTCCGTAACGACAGGTGCCGACATGCTCCCCCGAGGGTTCTTGCGATGGCGCGCAAAGCAAAATCCGCCGCGTTGGCTTGATGTAACGTCCCGGCGCGTCGCAGGGCGGCCAGAGGCAAGACAAGTTGCCCGTTGTTGATCGGGGGATACGCGATGAAAGTTTCCAGGCGCACCGTTGCGGCCAGCCTCGGCCTTCTGACAGCAAGCACAGCGCTTGGCTCGGCTCAAGCGGAAGGCTTGATCCATGAATTGACCGCCGACGTGGAGGACCTGCGCGTCGCCTCGGAAGCCTATATTTACGGCTATCCGCTCGTGACCATGGAAATGACCCGCCGGGTGATGACGAACGTTGCCACCGCAGAGGGCACGCGCGCGCCGATGGGACAGCTGGTGCGCATGCGTTCCTATCCCGATGCGAGCTTCCGCGACGTCACAGCGCCCAACGCCGACACGCTCTACACCACTGCGTGGATCGACGTGGGCAAGGAGCCGTGGATCGTCAGCATCCCCGACATGAAGGGGCGCTACTTCCTCTTCCCTATGCTCGACGGCTGGACCGACGTGTTCCAGGTGCCGGGAACGCGCACCACGGGAACGGCTGCGCAGACCTATGCCATTACCGGTCCCGGCTGGAAGGGCACGCTGCCGGCCGGAGTCGTCCAGTACAAATCCCCGACCTCCCTCGTCTGGCTGCTCGGCCGCATCTATTGCACCGGCACGCCGGAGGATTATGCGGCGGTGCACGCGCTTCAGGACGCCTGCAAGCTCTATCCGCTCAGCACCTGGGGCAAGGACTACACGCCCGCGGCCGGCACGGTGAACCCGGCCATCGACATGAAGACGGCGGTGCGAGACCAGGTGAACGGCCTCAGCGGCGTCGATTACTTCAAGCTGCTCGCCGAACTGATGAAGACCAACCCGCCCGCCCCGGCCGATGCCCCCATCCTACCCAGGCTGGCCGCCATCGGCATCGTCCCCGGCAAGGACTTCGACTCCAAGGCGGCCGATCCCGCCGTGCTCAACCGGGTGCCGAAGTTCAGCTTCGATCGCATCATGGCGCACTTCGTGACCGGGTCGGAAATCAAGAACGTGAACGGCTGGCGCTTCACCACCGCGACCGGCGTCTACGGCACGGACTACATCCAGCGCGCGCTCATCACGGCCATCGGCCTCGGCGCGAACCGGCCGGAAGATGCGATTTACCCGACCTCGCTGAAGTCGGGCGGCGGGCTTCTCGCACGCAAGTACGACGGCTCGAAGAAATATGTCATGCACTTCCCCAAGGGGCAGCTTCCCCCGGTGAAGGGCTTCTGGTCGCTGACCATGTACGACGAGAATTATTTCTTCGTCGCCAATCCGCTGAACCGCTATTCGATCAGTGCCCGGCAGAACCTCAAGACAAATGCTGATGGGTCCGTCGACCTCTACATTCAGAACGGTTCGCCGGGCGCCGACAAGGAATCCAACTGGCTCCCGGCCCCCGCCGGACAGTTCGTCCTCATGCTGCGCATGTACTGGCCGAACCCGAAGAAGCCGTCGATCCTCGACGGCAGCTGGAAAATCCCCGCCGTCACGGCCTCCTGACTCTGCCGCATCACGCGACGAGGGTCAGGAAAAAGCGATGCGCCGGGACGCAGGCCGCCGAGGGCGATCCGCGTTTCGGGCCGCATCCGTGCGCATTCCCATACGTACAACGATCCAAGAGGACCATTACATGACCTTTCGCACTCTGACGCTGGCCGTCGTCGCCGCAAGCCTCGCCTCGGCGAGCGCGTTCACCGTCCTGCCGGCCGCCGCCCAGGATGTGCCGAAGCCCGAGGCCGTGGACGTCGTGACCCTGCCGGGTCTCGGCAGCGCCACGATCCTCTCCTGGAAGGTGCGCTTCGTTTCAGCCAATCCGGCCACCCGCACCGTCGTGCTGGAGACCCCGGCCGGCAAACGCTGGGCCGTCGTCGCGCCGCCGCTGGTGGGTGACCTCAGCGCCTTCCGCAACGGCCAGAGCCTGCTGATCCGCAAGCTGCCGGGCGTGGTCACGGCCATCGCCAAGCCCGCCAAGAACGAGCCGGCGGAAGTGCTGAACGAGGTCGTGGTCAATGATGGCCTCCCCGGGCTGCCCGAAGGCTTCGGCCTGCGCGAGGTGACGATCGTCGCCCCGGTCGTCGCCACCGATCCCGCCGCCGGCACCGTGAGCTTCCCTGGCCCCGATGGACACCTGCGGGTGCTGAGGGCCGCCAATGCCACGGTACTCAGCGCGCTGCCGACGCTCCAGCCGGGCACCAACGCCAAGTTCACCTACGTGGAAGGCCTCGCCATCAACGCGCAGTGACCGGCCGCGCAGCGGTCGTTTGAGGGGTTGGGACCTCGATCTCGGTGGGGTGTACGTGCTGGCCCTCGGCCGCCGTGCAACGAGGCGGGGTTCCAGGCCGTCAGGGGCGCAGTGCGTCCCTGACGGCCGTTTTCAGTTGGTGCGAACCACCGCCATCGCCCGCCGCCATCGCCCTCGGCCGGACGGCGCCACGGTCTGCCCTCCCGAGCGAATCGACAGGAACGCGCGCGGTGCCTGCATCGACCCACGTTCAGAGGCGGGACGCTGCCGCGCAGCGCGAATGATCTGATTTTCAAGAAGATGAAGCTGGAGCGGGTGAAGGGAATCGAACCCTCGTATTCAGCTTGGAAGGCTGCTGCTCTACCATTGAGCTACACCCGCATTCCGACCGGCTTAACACGCCGGCCCTAAGTGCGGAAGAGGTGGCGGGCGACCGGACCGGCCGGCACCCTCCTGCTTCCAGGGACCGGCGATACCGGCCCCGCGCCCCTGAGAGCGCATCGCGACGACGGGTGGTGGAGGGGGTTGGATTTGAACCAACGTAGGCAGAGCCAACGGATTTACAGTCCGTCCCCTTTAACCACTCGGGCACCCCTCCATAACGACGCCCGTCATCGCGGACCTTCATGCCGGAGCAGGAAGGCTTCGAGCCGGACTGGTGATGCAGGAAAGCCCCAGCGGCCGAAGGTGACGCAGAGCCTGAGCTCAAATCGCCATCCGAGGCCGGGTTTATGTGAAAACACCGTCCCGAAGTCAACCGGAAATCGCCGCCTCACGCGCCAGCCCCCACGGCCCTGTGGACGGCTTCGCCGCGCCCACCGCATCAACGCATCGCGAAACGCCCGTCCCCACCGCAACGCCCCTTGCGCCGGGCGGCCGCGTCTGACAAAGCCACGGCATGTCTGATCGTCCGCCTCGCGAACCGCGCCGCCCCGGCGCCCGCCCGCCCTTCGCCGGCCGCGGCGGCACGCGCCCATCCGGCGCGCCGTTTCCCCCGCGCAAAGGCAAGGGCGGCGGCAAGCCGCCGCCATGGGCCGGGGCCGAGGACGTCGCCCTGCTCTATGGCTGGCATACGGTGGCCGAGGCCATCGGCAATCCCAAGCGGCGCTTCCGCAAGCTGATGGCCACGGAGAACGCCATCCACCGCCTCGCCGAGGAGGGCCTCGTGCCCCCGGTGACGCCCGAGGTGGTGCGCCCCGGCGACATCGACAAGCTGCTCGGCCCGGATGCGGTTCATCAGGGCCTCCTGGCGGAAGTCGATCACCTGCGCTCGCCGCCGCTCAAGGATCTGGCGCAGAGCGAGCTCGTGCTGGTGCTCGACCAGATCACCGATCCGCACAATGTGGGCGCCATCGTGCGCTCCGCGGCGGCCTTCGGGGTCAGCGCCATCGTGACCACCGCGCGCCACAGCCCGGTGGCAACCGGCGTGCTGGCCAAGAGCGCGTCCGGCGGGCTGGAGCACGTCCCTTTCTGCCTGGTGCAGAATCTCGCCCGCGCCCTGACCGAGCTGAAGGACAACGGCATGCTGGTGGTGGGCCTCGACAGCGCCGGACCGGCAGACATCGAGGACACCGTCCTGAGGGCGCCGCTGGCCCTGGTTCTGGGCGCCGAGGGCAAGGGGCTGCGCCAGCTCACCCGCGAGACGTGCGACGTGCTGGCCCGCATCGACCTGCCGGGCGCCATCAAGAGCCTCAACGTCTCCAACGCCGCCGCCCTGGCCCTCGGCATCGCCCGGCGCGCGCTCAAGAAGAGCTGAAGCGCAGCGGGACCGGGGCGGGCAGCCGTGCTGCAGCGCACCCACAATTCCGCCCTGCACCTAAGACCATTGACCAATCGTAAGGTCGCCACACCTTCGCCATGATACCGCTCGGCGCGCCGTGCGCGCCCAGCCCTGCGGGATATCCGCGCGCCAACAATGACGCGGAACCCAGAGGGTCTACCGGAGGAACGCCTTGAGAGCCGTCGCACCCCCGTGCGGACGGCACCGCGGGCTTGCGCCGAAAAGACCCTCTCTCGCAGGACCTGTTGGGTCCGACATCCGCCGGCGGCGGAGCCCCGAAGCGATGGGAGGGAGTGGTTCCATGAGCGTGACAACAGCGGGGGCGGCAGCGAAGCCTCGCCCCATGAGCCGGGAGGAGAAGAAGGTTATCTTCGCCTCGTCCCTCGGCACCGTGTTCGAGTGGTACGATTTCTATCTGTACGGCTCGCTGGCGGCGATCATTGGCGCGCAGTTCTTCTCGGCCTATCCGCCGGCGACCCGTGACATCTTCGCCCTTCTGGCCTTCGCCGCCGGCTTCCTGGTGCGCCCCTTCGGTGCCATCGTGTTCGGCCGCGTCGGCGATCTCGTGGGCCGCAAATACACCTTCCTCGTCACCATCCTGATCATGGGCCTGTCGACCTTCATCGTCGGCATCCTGCCCAATGCCGCCACCATCGGCATCGCCGCCCCGATCATCCTGATCATCCTGCGCCTGCTGCAGGGCCTCGCCCTCGGCGGTGAGTACGGTGGCGCCGCGACCTACGTGGCCGAGCATGCCCCGCACGGGCGCCGCGGCTTCTACACCTCGTGGATCCAGACCACGGCGACCCTTGGCCTGTTCCTCTCGCTGATCGTCATCCTGTTCACCCGCACCATCGTGGGCGAGCAGAATTTCGCGGCCTGGGGCTGGCGCATCCCGTTCCTCGTCTCCATCGCTCTGCTCGGCATCTCGGTCTGGATTCGCCTCCAGCTTTCCGAATCGCCGACCTTCCAGAAGATGAAGGAGGAGGGCACCACCTCGAAGGCCCCGCTTTCGGAGGCGTTTGGCCAGTGGTCCAACCTCAAGGTCGTGCTGATCGCGCTGTTCGGCCTCGTCGCCGGCCAGGGCGTGGTCTGGTACACGGGCCAGTTCTATGCCCTGTTCTTCCTGCAATCGATCCTCAAGGTCGATGGCTACACCTCGAACCTGCTCATCGCGTGGTCGCTGGTGTTCGGCACGGGCTTCTTCGTGTTCTTCGGCTGGCTGTCCGACAAGATCGGCCGCAAGCCCATCATCCTCGCCGGCTGCCTGATCGCCGCCGCGAGCTACTTCCCGCTGTTCAACATGATCACCACCTACGCCAACCCGGCGCTGGAAAAGGCGATCCAGAACATCCGGGTCACGGTGGTCTCCGATCCGGCGAACTGCGGCAGCCTGTTCAACCCGGTCGGCACCCGCATCTACACCCAGCCCTGCGATCTCGCCCGCGACTTCCTGGCGAAGTCCTCGGTGAAGTACTCGACGGAGGCGGGTCCGGCGGGATCGCCGGTGCAGTTGAAGATCAACGACACCGTCATCCCCTACTCGCCCGACTTCAACAAGACCGCCCTCGCGGCGCTGCAGTCGGCGGGCTACCCGTCCGCGGCGACCAACAAGGACGTGGTGAAGATGGCGCATCCGTTCGACATCTTCCGCCCGCAGGTGGCGGCGGTGATCGGGCTGCTGTTCATCCTGGTGCTGTTCGTGACCATGGTGTACGGACCGATCGCGGCGGCTCTGGTCGAGCTGTTCCCGGCCCGCATCCGCTACACCTCCATGTCGCTGCCCTACCACATCGGCAACGGCTGGTTCGGCGGCCTGCTGCCGGCCACCGCCTTCGCCATGGTGGCGGCCACCGGCGACATCTACTACGGCCTCTGGTACCCGATCGTGATCGCGCTGATGACCTTCGTCCTCGGCCTTCTGTTCGTGCCCGAGACCAAGGATCGCAACATCGATCACTGGCACTGAGCACCCGCGCGGCCCTGCCGCGCGTCTGCCTCCGATCGAACGGCTCCGCCCCCCGGGCGGGGCCGTTTTCATGTGACCCAACAGCCACGCTTGTCCGTGCGCGGCGCCGCTGCTAGAGGAAAAGACGCACCCGAATGGGGCGCCGCCGGATTAGCACAGCGGTAGTGCAGCGGTTTTGTAAACCGAAGGTCGGGGGTTCGATCCCCTCATCCGGCACCATTTAAGCATCTGACATATAAAGAAAAATCAGATGGCGAGATATTGAAGTCGG
>JAEZMT010000003.1 GCA_023442085.1 Pseudomonadota bacterium
CGGGTGACGGAATCGACGATGAGCAGCACGCTCTCGCCGGCATCGCGGAAATACTCGGCCACCGCCAGCGCCGCCTGCGGGGCGAGGCGGCGCATCATGGGGCTCTGGTCCGAGGTGGAGACGATGACCACCGCGCGGTCGCGGCTGGCGGCGAGCGGGCCTTCGAGGAACTCGCGCACCTCGCGCCCGCGCTCGCCCACCAGCGCCACCACCACCGTGTCGAAACCGGCCGAGCGCGCAAACATGGAGAGCAGCGTGGACTTGCCCACCCCGGAGCCGGCGAAGATGCCGATGCGCTGGCCCTCGCAGAGGGGCGTGAAGATGTCCACCGCGCGCACGCCGGTGACGAGGGGCCGATGCACCCGCCCGCGCGCCATGGCGGGCGGCGGCTCGGCATCGAGCGGCATGCGGCGGGGGCCGTGGGCGAGGGGTTCCGCGCGGTCGAGCGGACGGCCGAGGGCGTCGATGACCCGGCCCTTCCAGGAGCGGTCGGGGCTGAGGGCGAGGGGGCCGATGCGGAAGGCCGGCGTGCCGATGCCCACCGCCACCCGCTCGTCGAACGGCTTCACCACCGCGCCCGCGCCATCGATGCGCACCACCTCGCCGATGCTGGTGCCCGAGGCCTGCTCGAACCCTACCCGCTCACCCAGCGTGACGAAGCTGGAGAGGCCGGAGACCCGCAGATGGGTCGGCGCCACCTCGCGAACGATGCCGCCGACGCGGACGAGGGGATTGTCCTCGAGCCCGCTTTCCACGGCGTGGCGCAGGCGCTGGAGCGCGTTCATCGAAGGCGCGCTCATGCGGGGCCAAGCTCGCGGATGGTCTCTGAGGTCGCATCCTCGGTCTGCGACACCGCCGAGGCGGCCATCTCGAAGGCGCGCTGCAGGGCGATGAGGCGCGTCATCTCGGTGACGGCATCCACGTTGGCGCCTTCCACGAAGCCCTGCCGCACGACGTTGCGGGTGTAGTCCTGCACCAGCGCGGCCGGCTTGTCCGGCACCACCAGCGCGCCGTCGCGGCGGGTGAGCTTGGCGTCGTCCGGGATCAGGTACAGGCCGACGCGGCCGATGGGGCGGCGGTTCTGCGAGATGGAGCCATCGGTGCCGATGCGGACCGTGCCGCCGGTGGGATCGATGACCACCGGCGCACCGGAGGCATCGAGGATGGGACGGCCGGAGAGGGTGCGCAACTCGCCCTCCGGGCTCATGCTCATGCGCCCGTCGCGGGTGTAGGCGGTGGTCGCGCCGTCGCGCACGGCGAACCAGCCCTTGCCCTCCACCGCGATGTCCAGCGGGTTGCCGGTGGGGTTGATGGGGCCGGACTTGCGCGAGGTGTAGGTCTCGCCCGTGGAGGTAAACGACACGTCCTGCCCCCCAGCCTTGGAGACCAGCGGCTCGAACCGCACCTCCTCGGCGCGGTAGCCGGCGGTGTTCAGGTTGGCGACATTGTTGGCGATGGTGGCGAGGCGCTTGTCGGCGGCGAATTGCGCCGAGAGCGAGACGTAGAGACCCGAGCCCAACTCAGCCTCCGTATTTCAGGTTGAGGATGGAGTAGGACGCCGCACTGGACGCGCGGGCCGAGAACAGGTCCAGCACAGGCGTCGCGCTCATGGTCTGCGCCACGTCCCATTTCGCGCTGAAGCGACGCAGCAGGGCGTCGAGCTTCGCCGGCTCCTTGAGATCGGCGATGTTCATCTGGGCCTTCACCGCCTTGGCCTGCTTCTCGATGGGCGCCGCGGCCATGGCATCGGGGAAGTCGAAGATGGTCTTCGTGACTTTCCACAGCGCCGGATCGGCGAGCAGGCCATAGACCGATTTCACAGTGGGCGCCTGGCGTTGGAAGTAGAGCGCGAGCTGCACGCCCTCGTTGCTGGTGCCCTGGTCGACCTCCAGCGCCTGGCGCACGTAGCGGTCCACCACCTTCTGTCCGGCGTCGGGCAGGCGGGTGGCGGCGGCGCCGAGGCCCTGGAAATCGAAGACCTTGGCGAAAGCCTTGAAGCGGTCGTCGTTGAGCTTGTTGGCGAAGCTCTTGGGGTCGGTAACCCCCTCCTTCAGCACTTTGCGCATGTAGCCTTTGGCATAGGCCATGTCCTCCAGGCCGAACGCCTTCATGGCATAGGTGAAGAGCCGGGTATCCTTGAGGAAATCCTCGATGCCCGTCACCTTGCCGATGTGCTTGAGATAGTAGGCGGATTCGAGCGCCACCGGCTTCTCCGCCGCCTTGGCGGACAAGGAGCGCGTCATGTCGCGCGTCAGCTGACGGTAGGTGAGGAGCGTGCTGTCCATATCGGCATCCGCGGGGAGCAAAGGCGCGTCGGCCGGCCGACGCGCGGCGCAATCTCGCCCGCGCTGCCTTGCGCCAGCCTTGCGGGCGCAAGGGCCTCAATCTTAGGGATTTTTCGGGGGGATTGGTCCCGGATCAGCCCAGCGCGGACCGGAAGACGTCATCTCTGACACCCCCCGGTCCGGCCACCCCGTGCCGGTCAGGGCTTGGCACGGGATATCGAAGGCTTCGCATCGGCCGAACGTGCAACCAGAAAGGCCTGCGAGCCAAGACGCGAGTTGTGTAGCATGCACAACCCATGGATGGCAGAAGAATCCGCTCCATTTTGGCGATGATTATGGAGTGAAACCGGGCACATTGCCAAGCTCGACACAGCACAGCCTCGCACAATCCTCGCCCCCTACCACCGGACACCGGACAGAACGGGGGAAGCCGTGGCCGTCATCATCGGAATTATATTGGGGTTGGCCGCTACCTTTGGTGGCTTCATGGCCATGGGCGGACACCCGGAAGTGGTGTGGCAGCCGTTCGAGTTTGTCATCATCGGCGGCATCGCCTTCTCCACCTTCATCATTGCCAACCCCCTGTCCGTCATCAAGGACACGGGCTCCGGCATCATGCAGGCGGCCATGGGCACCGGGCCGAAGCGCAAGGATTTCCTTGCCCTCCTGAGCCTCCTCTACGCGCTGATGCGCGACATGCGCCAGAAGCCGCGCAACGAGATCGAGGCGCATATCGACGATCCGGCGAGTTCGCCGCTCTTCGGCCATTTCCCCAGCCTTCTCAAGGACAAGGAACTGACCCAGTACATCTGCGACTACGCCCGCCTCATCCTCATCGGCAACGCCAAGTCGCACGAGATCGAGGCGCTGATGGAGCAGGAAATCTCCACCATCAAGAAGCACAAGACCAAAGGCGCCGGCGCCCTGGGCACGGTGGCGGAGGCTCTGCCGGCGCTCGGCATCTGCGCGGCGGTGCTCGGCATCGTGAAGGCCATGGGCGCCATCGACCAGTCGCCGGAAATCCTCGGCCACTACATCGGCTCGGCGCTCATCGGCACCTTCGTCGGCATCTATTCGTCCTACGCCATCATCTCGCCGCTCGCCGCCAAGGTGAAGAGCACCCGCGAGAAGCAGTGCCAGCCCTTCATCATCACCAAGCAGGCGCTCATCGCCTTCATGAACGGCGCGCTGCCGCCCATCGCGCTGGAGCACGGCCGCAAGACCATCTCCGCCGGCGAACGCCCCACCATCGACGAGGTGGAGAGCGAGGCCATCCAGGCCGCGCCCTCTTCCAGCGGCGCCGTGCAGCAGGCGGCCTGAGCCATGGCTGCTTCCAAATCCGCATCCAAGCACCACGACATCCGCGACATGCTGCTGGATGCCGCCGGCCTCTCGCTGGACCGGCTGCCCATGCTCCATGTGCTGTTCGACCGCATGGCCACCTTCTGCGCCGACGGCCTTCGGCAGGTGGCGGCCTCGCAGGCCTATTACTCGCTCTCCAGCGTCGAGAGCGGGCGCATCGGCGACGTGCTCGAAGCCTACGAGGGCATGGCCATCGCCGGCATCTTCAACGCGCCGTCGTGGGACAGCCAGCTCATCGTCGGCTTCGACCGCGACTTCATCTTCACCATGATCGAAGTGCTGTTCGGCGCCGACGGATCCGAGCCGCCGGTGGAGGACGAGCGCTCCTTCTCCAACATCGAGGGGCGGGTGGCGCAATTGCTGTTCGAGCAGATGGCGAAGGCGCTGAAAGCCGCCTTCGCCCTTGTCAGCGACACCACCTTCCAGTTCGAGCGGCAGGAAACCCGGATGGACTTTGCCGTCATCGGCCGGCGCAACAATCTGGCGGTGACCGCGAAATTCCTGCTGCAGGCGCTGAACCGGGGCGGCGAGATGTTCGTCACCATCCCCCAGTCGGCCCTCACTCCGCTGCGCCGTGCGCTCTCCAGCACCAGCCAGGCGGAGACCGGCGGGCGCGACCCGAAATGGGCGCAGAAGATCCGCGACGAGGTGAACCGCACCGAGGTGGAGCTGCGCGCCGTGCTCGACGAGCACGAGGTGACGCTCGGCGACATCGCCGCCCTCAAGGTGGGCCAGATCCTCAAGCTCGCCGCCACTCCGGCGAGCCGGGTGAAGCTGGAGAGCGCCGCCCAGCCGCTGTTCTGGTGCCACCTCGGCCAGTCGGACGGCGGCTACGTGGTGCGCCTCGACGAGCAGATCAACCAGCATCAGGACTTTCTCGATGACATCCTTCCTCGCTGATCTCGTCCTGCTCGCGGCGCTGGTCGTCACCACCGCCTCCGTCGCTCTGCTCAACCGCCGGCTCAAGGCGGTGGACCGGCTGAATGCCGATTACGGGCGGGCGCTGGCGGAAGCTTCCGCTGCCCTCGTCTGCGCCCGCGACGCGCTCGACACCTTCGGCGGCGACGGCCGCGAGGTGCTGGTGATGCTCGCCGGCCGCATCGACACCGCCCACGACCTCATCGCCGAGATCGACGCGCGGCGCGCCACCGAACTCAGCGACCGCTGACCGTTTCTCGCACTTCCGGATCAACGCCATGCCCGCTCCCGACATCGAAACCATGACCCCCTCCAGCGCCCTCGACGAGGCGCTGCTCGCCAAGGGGGGCGACACCCTCGGCTCCGGCGCGGGGCTCGAGACCGTCAAGCGCATCCCGGTGCTGCTCCAGGTGGTGCTGGGCTCCGCCTCCATGCCGGTGTCGAGCCTCCTGAAGCTCAATCGCGGCACCGTAGTGCCCCTCGATCATCGCGTCGGCGAGCCGGTGGACGTGGTGGTGAACGGCCGCGTCATCGCCCGTGGCGAGGTGATGGTGGTGGAGGACGACAATTCCCGCTTCGGCGTCTCCCTCACCGAGATCGTCGGCCCCAACGACGCCGACGCCGGCTGAGGCGGCCATGGCGGCTGCGAGCGCGGCGAAGCCGCGTCCCCTCCAGGGCATCGACCGCGTGGCGGCGCTGCTGATGGCCATGGGCGCGCCCACGGCCAACCGGGTGATGAAGCATTTCGAGGCGGACGAGATCCGCCTCATCACGCGCTCCATCGCCGCGCTGAAGCCGGTCACCACCGCGCAGATCGAGACCCTCGTCGAGGACTTCGCCAGCAATTTCGCCGGCGGGGCAAACCTCGTGGGCACGGTCGCCGACGTGGAGCGGCTGCTGCAGGGCGTGCTGCCGGCCGAGCAGATCGCCGACATCATGAACGACATCATGGGCGCGGCGAACCAGTCCATCTGGGACCGCATCTCCACCGTCAACGAGAACGTGCTCGCGGCATACGTCGCGAAGGAGCACCCGCAGACCGCCGCGCTGATGCTCTCCAAGGTAAAGCCCGCCTGCGCCGCCAAGGTGCTGAGCTTCATTCCCGAGGAGAAGCGGAACGGCATCCTGCGGCGCATGCTCACCTTCAAGCCCATCGTGGATGCCACCATGCAGGTCATCGAGCGGCAGGTGCACGAGGACTTCATGATGAATTTCTCGCGCAACGCCGGTGCGGACCCGCACGCGCGCATGGCCGACATCATCAACAAGATGGACCGGGACGCCATGGAGACGGTGCTCGCGAGCCTCGCCAACACGCGCCCGAAATCGGCGGAAATCCTGAAGGGCCTGCTCTTCACCTTCGACGACATCGTGAAGCTGACGCCGCGTGCCCGCACATCCCTGTTCGACCAGGTGCCCACCGACAAGCTGGTGCTGGCGCTGAAGGGCACCGATCCCGACTTCCGCGAGATCATCCTGCAATCGCTCGGCGCCCGCGTGCGCCGCATGGTGGAGC
>JAEZMT010000092.1 GCA_023442085.1 Pseudomonadota bacterium
AGATGTCGTTCGACGAGGCCACCGGATGGCTCGTGGGCGAGCCCCACAAGGGCATGCGCGCCATGTTCGCCATGATGAATTCGGAGCGCCTCTCCGTGGGCACGCAGGGCCTCGGCCTCGGCGAGGCCGCCTATCAGGCGGCCGTCGTCTACGCCAAGGAACGCCTGCAGGGCCGCGCCCTGTCCGGCGCCAAGCATCCGGACAAGCCGGCCGACCCGATCATCGTCCATCCCGACGTGCGCCGCACCCTGATGACCATGCGCGCCTACAACGAGGGCTGCCGGGCGCTCGCCGGCTGGGTCGCCCGCGCGCTGGACCTGATGGAGCGGGCGGAAGACCCGGAAGAGCGCAAGCGCGCCGAGGACTTCACGGCGCTCATGACACCCATCGTGAAGGCCCTGTTCACCGACCTCGGCTTCGAGGCGACCTCCATGGGCATGCAGGTCTACGGCGGGCACGGCTACATCCGCGACCACGGCATGGAGCAATATGTCCGCGATGCGCGCATCGCCATGATCTACGAGGGCACCAACGGCGTGCAGGCGCTGGACCTCGTGGGCCGCAAGCTGCCGGCGCATATGGGCCGCTACCTGCGGTCCTTCTTCCATCCCGTGCTGAACTACATGGATGCGAAGCTGGACGACGAGAATCTGGGCCCGCTCATCACGCCCCTGTCCAAGGCCTTCGGCGCGCTCCAGCTCGCCACCGCCCACATCGCCGAGAAGGGGCTGAAGGACCCGGAGGAGGCCGGCGCCGCCGCGACGCAGTACCTGCGGCTGTTCGGCCTCGTGGCGCTGGGCTACATGTGGGTGCGCATGGCGGAAGTGGCCTATGAGAAGCGCGTCTCCAACCCGGACGACGCGGCCTTCTACGATGCCAAGATCGTCACCGCGCGCTTCTTCATGGAGAAGCTGCTGCCGGACGTGGCGGCCCTGTGGGGCTCGATCAAGGCCGGAAAGGGCGCCATGATGGAGTTGGACGAGGCGATGTTCTGATGTCTGCAGGAGATTGCGCTGGCTGAGGCTGGCATCCTCCTTCACTCCATCTTCACCGTCATGGCCGGGCTTGTCCCGGCCATTCACGTGGTAAAGCCGGGAACGCATATACGATTGGCGTTCCAAGGGGCGCGACGTGGAGGCCCGGCCCACGGCCGGGCATGACAGCGGCAACAGCTCCCCCGATCATTCATGCATAAGGACATTCCATGGCCGATCTTTCCTCCCTCGTCGAAGCCATCCGCGAGCGCGCCGATGCCCTCTCGGAGCTGGGCTACAAGGTACGCTTCGATCTTTCCGACACCGGCGAGGCCATCCTGCTCGATGCTACCGGCGGCGGTGTGGAGGTGGGCGAGGGCACGGGCGAGGCGGACGCGGTTCTGAAGCTCTCCACCGATACGCTGGACAAGCTCATCACCGGCCGCATCGGACCGATGATGGCCTTCTCCACCGGCCGGCTGAAGGTGGAGGGCTCGCAGGGCGTCGCCCTGAAGCTCGCAGGGCTGCTGGACAAGGACTGAGCGGGGACGGGGCGTTTCTCTCAGTCGTTCGGCGCCGGCAGCTTCGCGCCACCGGCGGCGAGCGCCGCCAGCAGCGTCTGGCGCAGCGCCTTGTTTTCGAAGGCGTGGCGTGTGCCGGTGACAGAGAGGTGGTCGCCATCCACGTAGTAGAAGCGCGTGCCCTCCCCCGCCGAGCAGCGGTCGTCCCGGCAGAAGATGTCGGCCATGCTGAAGGCCGCCGCGCCGTCATGCCGGCCGGCGGTGGCGAGGATGACCTCGTTCGCCGGGCCGACGATCTTCATCGCCTTGTCACGCGTCTGGGTCATGCAGGCGTCGGAGCCGCCCTCCTGGTTGAACTCTCGGGTCGCAACGCAGCCGGCGGGGGCCGGCTTGTATTCCGGCGACTGGCCCAGCACGATCACCTGCGGCCCAATCTTGCGCAGTTCGGCGACGGTGCGCTCCATCATGTGCGCGAACACCCGCTCGCTGGAGGCCCGGTCGCGGGCGGTGCCGCCCGGCACCTCGGCGCTGACCAGCGCGAAGCCCTTGCCGGACAGGGTGGTCCACAGGGACCAGCGGCTCACCAGCACCACCACCTTGGGCTTGACGCGGCGAATCTCGTCCATCACCGCGTTGACGTAGCTGGCGCAGACGGCGCCGTTGTTGTGCTCCTGCCGGGCGATGCCGCCCACCAGCGGCGGGCAGCCGGCCATAGTCTGGAGCCGCGCCGTGAGCCCGAGCTTCTCCACCGCCTCCGCGAGGCCGAGGAAGGTCGCGCCAGCGTGGGAATCGCCCCACACCAGCACGTCGTAGCTGCCCGTCTCAGCCCCCGGGCCGAGCGCGCAGAGGGAGATGGGCTGCATCTGGTCGGGGGTCCAGAAGCGGGCGTTGTTGTTGCAAGTGCGCTGGAACACGCTGCGGTCGTCGGCCGCCGCCTCGGCCGCCGCGCCGAGCGGGGAGATGGGGAAGACGCCCCGGCCGACCTTCTGCAGGGCCAGCGCCACGCCCACCGTGAGGAGAATGGCGCAGGCCCCGGCGCCGATGCGCAGAAGCCGCCGCCCGCCCAGTGCGCTCCCGCGCCGCAGCGGCGTCTCCACATATTTCAGCGACAGGCCGGAGATGACGCCCGCCACCAGAATCAGGAGGCCGGATTCGATGTAGGTGGAATGACGCCCCTTCCAGATGGCGAAGAGCACCAGAATGGGCCAGTGCCACAGATAGAGCGCGTAGGAGATCCGTCCCACATAGACCATGCCCTTGAGGCTCAGCGCGCGGGCCACGATGCCGCCCGGCGCGAAGGCGCCGGAATGGATGATCGCCACCGCGCCCAGCACCGGCGGGAGCGCCCACAGGCCGGGGAAGACCGTCTGCTTGTCGTAGGCGAACACCGGGATGACGATGGCGAGCGCCCCGGCGATGCCGAGCCAGGAGGCGGCCTTTTCCGGCAGGCGCGGCAGCGTGACCATGGCGAGGAGCGAGCCCGCCAGCAATTCCCACGCCCGGCTCTGGAGCAGGAAGAAGGCGGCCGACTGCTCGCTCTCCACGATGCTTTCGGCATAGGCGAGCGAGGCGAGCGCGATGAGCGTGAGCCCGCCGACCGCCAGCCGGCGGCCGCCAAGCTTCATCAACACGAACAAGACGAGCGGGAAGAAGATATAGAACTGCTCCTCCACCGCCAGCGACCACAGATGCAGCAGCGGCACCTCGTCGGCGGCGGGGCCGAAATAGTTGAGCAGGCTCTCGAAATGGATGTTGGCGAAGAACAGGGCCGAAGGCACCAGCGTGCCTACATAACCCTGCATCTGCCGCGGCATCAGGATGAGCGCCGCGAACAGCGTGGTCGCCGCCATCATCAGGAACAGCGCGGGGAAGATGCGGCGGATGCGGCGGTCGTAGAAATCCGCCAGCAAATAGGTGCCCGCCGTCATCTCCTGATGGAGGATGGACGTGATGAGAAAGCCGGAGATGACGAAGAAGACGTCGACGCCGATATAGCCCCCGGTGAAGGGCGGTATGCGCGCATGGAACAGAACCACGCTGCCGACGGCGATGGCCCGAAGGCCGTCGATGTCGGACCGGTAGGCCAGACTCATCCTGGTGTCCTTGATCGGCGCGCTGTACGCGCACGCCCCCGCGGCGACCGCCTTACCGGCAAAATCCGGCCGGGGCAAATCGCGCGCCGGGAGCGCGCAGCGCGGCGTCAGGCCTGACGCTGCGTCGTGCGGTCAGGGCCATGGCCGTGATTCAGCAGAACGAAGCCGGAGCCGGCGGGGGCGGCGGAGACCTCCGCCGCGTGCCGATCCTTTGTGGTCAGTCCTTGGCCGTGCGTGCTTCACCGCTCGCCGGCGCGAGGGAGGCGCTGGTGTTGCCGCCTTCGCCCAGCGCCTTGAGCAGGGCCGCACGGAGGGCCGGGTCGCGGCTCATGTGGTGGGCGCCGGTCGCCGAGAGGTGGTCGGCGTCCACATAATAGAACTGCTCGCCCTCCCCGGCGCGGCAGGTCCCGTTGCGGCAGAAGACATCCGAGAGCAGGAAGGTGGTCGTGCCGGGATAGGTCGCCGCCGCCTTGGTGATCATCTCGTTGCCGATGCCCAACACCTTGTCCACCGATGCGCTCGGCAGTTCCAGGCAGTTGCCGAGGTTGCGCTTGTAGAACTCGCTCTCGGCCACGCATCGACCCGGGGAGCGGCCGAACTCCGGCGTCTGGCCCACCAGCACCACATGGATGCCGAGGCCGGAAAGTTCCTTCAGGGTGCGGTCCAGCATGTGGGCGAAGACCTTCTGGCTCACCGCCTTGGAGCGCACGTCGCCGCCGGGCACCTCGTCGGAGGTGAGGGTGAAGGCGGGGCCGGCCTTGCTGGTCCACATGGCCCACCGGCCGACCAGCACGGCGACCTGGGGCTTCACGCGGCGGATTTCATCCAGCACCTCTGCATTGAAGGCGGTGCAGGTCCAGCTCGGCATGTCGTCGCGGTGCGCCTGGCCGCCGATCAGGGGCGGACAGCCGGCCATGGTCTGGAGGCGTGCGGTGTGGCCGAGGGCGGCCACCTGCTCGGCGATGCCGATGAAGGAGGCGCCGGCATGGGAATCCCCCCACACCACCACGTCATACTCGCCCTTCGCCGCGTCCGGCCCCACCGAGCAGGCCGAGGCCGGGTTGAGCGCGGCGGCGCTCCAGCCCTTGGGCGAATTGTTGCAGCTGCGGCTGAAGGGGCTCTTGTCCTCCATGGCCGCCTCGGCGCGCGCGCCCAGCGGTGAGATGGGATAGAAGCCGCCGCCCAGGCGCTCGAACAGAACGCCCACCGCCAGCGTCATGGCCATGGCCATGATCCCCGCCGCGAAGCGCGCCCGCCGCTTGCCGCCCAGCGAGCCGGCATGGCGCAGCGGCGTCTCCACATACTTCAGAGACAGCGCGGCGAAGATGAAGGCGACGATGAGCAGCCCGCCGCCCTCGAAATAGGTCAGCGCGCGACCTTTCCAGATGGTGCCGAACACCAGCAGCGGCCAATGCCACAGATAGAGCGCGTAGGAGATGCGGCCGACATAGACCACCGGCGGGCGGCTGAGGAACCAGTTGGCGTAGCCCCCCATGTTGATGGTGCCGGCATAGATCACCGCCGCCGTGCCGAACACGATGGGCGCGGCGGACAGGCCGGGAAAGGTCATGTCGTGGCTGTAGGCGAAGACCGGCACCACGATGGCCGTCAGCCCCGCGACGCCGATCCAGTTCGCGGCCTTCTCCGACACCTTCGGCATGTGCACCAGCGCCAGCAGCGCGCCGACCAGAAGCTCCCAGGCGCGGCTCTGCAGCAGGAAGAAGGAGGCGGTGGGCTGGGTGCGCGCGCTCAGCTCCGCGTAGACGCCGGACACGACCGTGATGATGAGGAAGCCGAGGATCGCCATGCGGCGCGGGCCGAGTGTGACGCGCCCGCCCATCTTCAGGAAGGCGAACATGAGCAGCGGGAAGAAGATGTAATACTGCTCCTCCACCGCCAGCGACCACAGGTGCAGCAGCGGCGTCTCGTCGGCCTTGGGCCCGAAATAGCTCATCAGCCCTTGGAAGTGGATGTTGGCGTAGAACAGCGCCGAGGGAATGATGGATTCCGCGAACTGCACCATCTGCCGCGGCATCAGCAGGAAGGCGGCGACGAAGGTGCTCACCGGCAGCACCACGAACAGCGCCGGGAAAATGCGGCGGATGCGGCGGTCGTAGAAGTCGACGAGCGAGAACTCGCCCTTCATCATGTCGTTGTAGAGGATCGACGTGATGAGGTAGCCGGACAGGACGAAGAAGATATCCACGCCGATGAAGCCGCCCCGGAACGGCGGGATATGGGCGTGAAACAGCAGGGCGACCACGACTGCAACGGCCCGCAAGCCATCGATATCCGGCCGATACTTCAGATTCATGCCCCGCCCCCGGATCAAGGCGCGCAGCCGCCCGCGCGCAAACCTCGTCTTTTTCCGGATAACAAAGAGGCGACCTAGGGGCAATTGCCCGGGGTGGCCAAGATTTGGTCACACCCGTTAATCGTCCTCTTATGGGGCGCGGGTGCAACACCCGGAGGTACCACCGACCCGCATGCGCGGCACGGTGGCATACCCCCTACTCCGCCGCAATTCGCTCAGCGGGCACGGGATGGGGCGCGTGGGTGCGATCATCATGCCGCCCGGAGACCGCGTGGTGCACGATGGCGTCCAGCCGGTCGAGATATAGATAGATCACCGGCGTGATGAAGAGCGTGAGCAGCTGTGACACGAGGAGGCCGCCCACCACCGCGACGCCCAGCGGCTGGCGCAGCTCGGATCCGGCGCCCGCGCCGAGCGCGATGGGCAGCACGCCGAAGATGGCGGCGAGCGTCGTCATCATGATGGGCCTGAAACGCAGCAGCGCCGCCTCGCGGATGGCATCCTGCGCCGCCGCCCCGGCGCGCCGGCGTTCCAGCGCCACGTCGATCATCATGATCGCGTTCTTCTTCACGATGCCCACCAGCATGATGATACCGATGATCGCGATCACCGAAAGCTCCATGCCTGCCGCCATGAGCGTCAACAGCGCGCCGATGCCGGCGGAGGGCAGGCCCGAGAGGATGGTGATGGGGTGGATGAAGCTCTCATAGAGCACGCCCAGCACGATGTAGATGACGACCACCGCAGCGAGGATCAGCAGCGGCTGGTTGGACAGCGAATCCTGGAACACCTGCGCCGTGCCCTGGAAGCCGGTGACGACGCTGTCCGGCACCCGCGCCTCGGCGGCCGCCGCGTTGATCTCCTCCACCGCCTGCCCGAGCGAGGTGCCCGGCGCGAGGTTGAAGGAGATGGTGACGGAGGGCTGCTGCTGCTGATGCTGCACCGACAGTGGGCCCACCGTGCGCTTGATGTTCGCCACCGCCTCCAGCGGCACCACGTTGCCGGAAGAGGTGCGCAGATAGACCCGGCCGAGGTCGCTCGGATCGCGCTGGAAGATCGGCTGCACCTCGGCGATGATCGCGAACTGGTTGGTGGGCGTGTACAGCGTCGCGATCTGCCGGGTGCCGAACTGGGTGTAGAGCGCATCTCGCAGCTGCTGCTCGGTGATGCCGAGGGCCGCCGCCTTGTCCTTGTCCAGCTCAATGGTGAGCTGTGGATTGGTGATCTGGAGGTCGGAGGTCACATCCCTGAGGCCGGGCAGCGTCGCGAGCTTCTGCTCCATCTGCTGGGCGAACGTGTAGAGCGTCGCGGTGTCGGGGCTCTGCAGCGTGTACTGATACTGGCTCTTGGAAGCGACGCCGCCGACGCTGATGTTCTGCACCGCCTGGAAGAATACGTTCACGCCCGGCACCTGCCCGACGCGCTTCCTCAGGTTCTGGATGACCTCGTTGGCGGAGAGCTTGCGCTCGCCCGGCCCGGAGCCCTTGGGCTTCAGGGCGATGAACATGCGGCCGGTATTGGTGGTGCGGCTGATGCCGGTGGCACCGGCGGTGGAGACGAGATAGTCCACGTCCGGATCGGCGCGCACCGCGGCCGCCACCTGTTTCTGGCGCTCCACCATGGCCGCGAACGAACTGTCGGTCGCCGCCTCCACCGTGCCGGTGATGAAGCCGTTGTCCTCCTGCGGGAAGAAGCCCTTGGGGATGACGATGTAGAGATAGACCGACAGGCCGATGGTGGCGAAGGTCACCAGCAGCATGAAGGGGCGGTGGCGCAGCACGAAGTCGAGGCTCACCCGGTAGGCCGCGAGCCAAGCGTCGAACATCTGCTCGGTGACGCGGAAGAACCAGCCGGGCTTCTTCGTGTGGTCCACCGGCTTCATCACGCGGGCGCACAGCATGGGCGTGAGCGTGAGGGAGACGAAGCCGGAGACCAGGATGGCGATCGAGATGGTGACCGCGAACTCGCGGAACACGCGGCCCACCACGCCGCCCATGAACAGCACGGGGATGAACACCGCCACCAGCGAGAGCGTCATGGAGATGATGGTGAAGCTGATCTCCCGCGAGCCCCGCAGCGCGGCACGGAACGGGCTCTCCCCGGCCTCCACATGGCGATAGATGTTCTCCAGCACGACGATGGCGTCGTCCACCACGAAGCCGACGCACAGCGTCAGCGCCAGCAGCGTCATGTTGTTGATGGAATAGCCGAAGCCCCACATGGCCGCGAAGGTGGCGATGATGGAGAGGGGCAACGCCAGCGAGGGGATGATGGTGGCGCGCACATTGCGCAGGAACAGGAAGATCACCAGCACCACGAGGACGATGGCCTCGAACAGGGTCTTCTGCACGTCCGCCACCGCGTCGCGGACGGAGACGGAGCGGTCGTTCAGCACCTCGATGCCCACCGAGCCGGGAAGCTGGGCGCGGAACTGGGGAAGTCGGTCGCGCACCTCGTCCACCACCTGAACGGTGTTGGCGTCCGGCTGGCGCACCACGGCCAGCACCACCGCGCGGCGATCGTTGAACCAGCTGGCGACGCGCTCGTTCTCCACGCCGTCCGAGACGTTGGCGATCTCCTCGAGGCGCACCACCGAGCCGTCGCGCGCCTTCACCACCACCCGGCGGAACTGGGCGGCGTCCGCCTTGGGCGTGCCCATGTCGATGGTCTGCGCCTGCTTCGGGCCGGAGACGATGCCGAGCGGCGTGTTGGAGGCCGCCGCCTCCACCGCGCGCTGGATGTCGTCGGACGAGATGTTTCGCGCCCCTGCGGCGGCGGGATCGACGCGGATGCGAACCGCATACTTCTGCGACCCGTAGATCTGCACCTGCGCCACGCCGGGCAATTGAGAGATCTGCTGGCCGATCAGCGTGTCGGCATATTCGTTCACCGCCGAGAGCGGCAGCGTGTCGGAAGAGATTGCGAGCAGGATCACCGGTGCGTCGGCGGGGTTCACCTTCCGGAAGCTCGGCGGTGTCGTCATCTCGTCCGGCAGCTGGCGCTGCGCGACGGAGAGGGCCGACTGCACGTCGAGGGCGGCCGCGTCGATGCTGCGGTTCAGGTCGAACTGCACCGTGATCGAGGTGGAGCCCTGCGTGGACGAGGAGGTGAGCGAGGAGATGCCGGCGATGGTGGCCAGCTGTCGCTCGATGGGCGTCGCCACCGAGGTCGCCATGGTTTCGGGGCTCGCGCCCGGCAGCGTCGCGGTGATGTTGATGGTGGGGAAATCCACCCGGGGCAGCGCTGCCACGGGCAGCTGGCGATAGGCGAACAGGCCCGCCACCACGAGCGACAGCATGATCAGCGTCGTCATCACGGGGCGGCGGATGCACAGTTCGGAGAACATGGGCTCAGCTCCCGGTGGCGGGTGCGGCGGTGCGGGTGCGCACGTTCACGCGGGCGCCCTCGCGCAGGGAGAGCTGTCCGTCGGTCACCACCGTCTCGCCGCCGCTGAGCCCCTTGGAGATCACGCTGCGCCCATCCACCGTGCGGGCGACGGTGACCGGCCGCACATGGGCGATGCCGTCGTCCACGACGAAGACGAACGGCCCGTCCTGCCCGTTCTGGACCGCCTCGCTCGGCACCGCGACCACATTGTCCTCGATGCGCAGCGTCACCGTCACCGCGCCGAGGGCGCCGGGCCACAGGCGCTCGTCCGTATTGGGGAAGATGGCGCGGGCGGTGAGGGTGCCGGTCTGCGGCTCGATGGTGTTGTCGATGACCGCGACAATGCCGCCGGAGATGGTCTCGCCGGTGCCCTGGAAGGCGAAGGACACCTTGGCGTCCTTCGCCTCCCTGAGGCCGGCGATGTAGCGCTCCGGCAGGCCGAAGGCGACATAGATGGGAGCGAGCTGGCGCACGGTGGCGAGGGTGTCGTCCACCCGGATCACCGCGCCGGGGCGCACGGCGGAAACGCCGATGCGCCCGGTGGCGGGCGAGCGGATCTCGTAATAGCCGCGCTGCACCTTGAGCGCGGTGAGGTTGGCCTCGTCCTGCGCGACGGTCGCCTTCTGCACGTCGGCGGTGGTGCGGGCATCGTCCACCTGCACCTGGGAGACGGCGTTGCGGGTGGCGAGGCCGGCGTAGCGCTCCACATCGCGCAGGCTCTTTTCCAGCTGCACCTTGTCCCGGTTGAGCGTCGCCTCGGCCTGGAGGATCTGCGCGTCGATGACGCGGGCGTCGAGCCGGTAGAGGAGGTCTCCCTCCTTCACGCTCGCGCCGTCGGCGAAGCCCACCGTTTCCACGGCGGCGGCGACGCGAGAGCGCACCGGGACCGTGACCATGGATTCCACCGTGCCCAGCGCCTCGACCCGCACCGGCAGGGAGGTCCGCTCCGCCGTTCCGGCGAGCACGGCGATGACCCGCTGCTGCGGCGCCTGAGCTTTCTGGGCCCCTGCGGCGAGCCACGGCTTCGTGTCCCACACCCACGCCCCGCCACCGAGGAGGGCCAGGAACAGGACGGCGAGGACAATCTTGCGACCGGCCGATCCGCCGCTCTCTGCGCTATCCGGTGCGTTCTCGGCTGGCATGAAGTCCTCGATACTCCCACAGCTTCAAAACGTTTCGCGCCGCGATGCAACAACAATTCAGCGCGCTGGTCCAATTAAGCTTTTGTCACGCCAACTCGCCATGGAAGCGCGTGCAATGACGCATTCGTGAATGGTGAGGGCCACGCTTCACGCTCGTCCTTGACGTGACCTTTGGTCAGAGCCGGCCAGCAAGTCCGGCCAACTGCTCCAGTGCGCGGTCGATGGTGGCGTCGTGCTTGGCGAAGCAGAAGCGCACCACGCTCTTCACCGCATCCTGCGCATAGAAAGCCGACACCGGGATGGCCGCCACCTTCCGGGTCTTCACGAGATCGAGACAGAATGCCTCGTCGTCGATGGCCGTCCCTTGGGCGGCGAGGTCGATGGAGAGGAAATAGGTGCCGCGCGAGGACAGCACCTCGAATCCCAGCTCTCGCAGCCCGGTTGCGAGGCGGTCGCGGGAGCGCTGGAGGCCCGCCCGCATGGTGGTGAAATAATCATCCTGCTTGCCGAGCCCATACGCCACCGCCGCCTGGAGGTTCGGCGGGGTGGTGAAGGTGAGGAACTGGTGCGCCTTGGACAGCACTTTCATGAGGTGCGGCGCGGCGAACACGAGGCCCACCTTCCAGCCGGTCATGCCGAAGATCTTGCCGGCGGACGAGATCTTCACCGTGCGCTCGCGCATCCCCGGCAGCGCCATCAGCGGCTCGAAGGTCAGTCCGTCGAAGACCACATGCTCCCACACCTCGTCGCACACCGCATAGGCGTTGAAGCGCACGCAATAGTCGGCGAGAAGCTGCATCTGCGCGCGGTCGTAGACGACGCCGGTGGGGTTCTGGGGATTGTTGAAGAGCACGAGCTTGGTGCGGTCGGAGAACACCTGGTCGAGCTTCTCCGCCGTCATGGCCCAGGAGGGCGGCTCCAGACGCACGAGGCGGGGGATGCCCCCTGCCCGCTTCACCAGCGGCAAATAGGCGTCATAAAGCGGCTGGAAGAGCACCACCTCGTCGCCTGGCTCGATCAGTGCCAGCAGCGCGCCGGCCAGTGCCTCGGTGGCGCCGGAGGTCACCATGATCTCGGCGTCGGGATCAAGTTCCAGCCCCTGCCAGTGGCGATAATGCGCCGCCGCCGCCTGGCGCAGCTCCGGCAGGCCCATCATGGGCGGATACTGGTTCCAGCCATCCACCACCGCTCGCGCCGCCGCCTCGCGCACATCGAGCGGGCCCGGATCGTCCGGGAAGCCCTGGCCGAGGTTGACCGCCGCATGGGTGCGGGCAAGGCCGGACATCACCTCGAAGATGGTGGTGGGCAGGCCGGCATAGAGGGGATTGAGCGGACGCGGCGTAAAATGCGGATGGGACATGGGAAATTCGCAGGGCAAGGAAGGGGGGACGACTGGCCAGCGCCGTTTAGACCCTTCAGCCCTCCTGCGAAAGCCCGGTGGACACCCCCGCCTCCCCCGGCATCAGCGGACGCAAGGCCGCCAGCAGTGCCTGGGGCGTCACCTGCGCCATAGGCATCAGCACCTTCGCGGCCTCGGTGCGGCGGCCAGGGCGCATCACCAGCACCACCGTTTCCGCGCCGCCGCAGGCCGGATCACCGCAGGAGATCTCGGAAACGGAAACGGTGGCCGCCTCCTCCAGCGACAGGGTGGTGCGCACCAGGTCGGCGAGGGTGCGCGAGGCATCGAGGCCGGCTCCGGCCTCACCGCGGCGGCGCATGAAAAGTCGCATCCGTTGGGTCTCCGCATACGCACGACTTGAAGAACGCCCCTGTTTCGCCCGCGCTCGCGGCATGAACATGACGGCGGCGGTCGTCGGCCTCTATTCGTCGTCCTCGTCCTGCTCCGGCGGAAAGCCCAGCAGGCGACGGGCGCGGGCGATGGAGCGCTTGAGTTTGCCCGCCTGCAGCCGCAGCACCACATAGCTCACCCGCCCGTCGGTCACCGCCCGCACTTCCATCACCGCCTGACCATAGGTGATGCGCATGCCGGGGGCGGGCTTGTCGTCGGAGCGGTCGGCGAAGGCGTCGGCGATGGTGAGGCCGAGTTCGGCGTCCGGGACGGCGAGGCCGTAGAAGCTGGCGAGATCACCGAGACGCACCTCGCCCACGAAGGGGAAGGCCGCGCTGTCGTCGAGCGGCGTCGCTTCCTCGGGCCGGAACAGGCGGTCGAGCTGATGGACGCGCTTGGGCGGCGCCAGCACATAGCCGTAGTCGCCGGCCTTGAGGGGCCCCGCCGCCTCGGGCGTGAGGGTCTCGTTGGCGCGCACCACCATCACCAGGCGCGCCCACTCGGGCAATTGCACCTGCCCCACCACGGGCGTCGCCGCCATGACGGGATAGGCGACCAGCTCCATTTCCGTTTGTCCCGGCAGGTCTATCTCGAAGCGCCGGACGCCGGGATCGGGATCGGACAAGGCCACGTCGAGCCGCCGCGCCGCATAGCCCATCGTCCAGCCGTGGAGGATCAACGAGACGACCACCACGGCGAAAGCGACGTTGAAATACACCTCCGCCATGGGCAGGTGCGCCAGCATGGGGATGGTGGCGAGGAAGATGGACACCGCCCCGCGCAACCCCGCCCAGGAGACGAAAAGCTTCTCCTTCAGCGAGAAATGGAACGGAGCAAGGCAGGCGAACACAGCTGCCGGCCGCCCGATGAGGATGAGGAAGGCCGCGACCCCCAGCGCCGGCAGGGCGTATTGCAGAATCTTCTCGGGCGAGACGAGCATGCCCAGCATCACGAACATCACGATCTGGCAGAGCCAGGTGATGGTATCGAGAAACGAGGTGATGGAGGCGATGGCCCGCACCGGCCGGTTTCCCACCACCAGTCCCGCCAGATAGACTGCGAGGAAGCCCGAACCGTGCAGCAGGGAGGTGACCGCAAACAGCAGCACCGCCACGCCCACCACCATGACCGGATGCAGGCCGCCCGGCAGGTCCACCCGATTGAGCAGCGCCACCAGCGCATATCCGCCCGCGACGCCCAGCACCGCGCCCAGCACCATCTCGCGCAGCGCGCCGAACACCACCACGAGGCCCGGATCGCCCACATGGCCGCCGGCGTTGCTGGTGAGCAGTTCCACCAGCAGCACGGTGAGGAACACGGCGGCAGGATCGTTCGTAGCGGATTCGATCTCAATCACCGACCCCACCCGCCGGCCGAGGTGCAGGCCCTGCGCGCGAACGAGGAACAGCACGGCCGCCGCATCTGTGGAGGCGACGATGGCGCCTACCAGCAGGCCCTCCATCCAGCCAAGGCCGAGAAGCGGCACGGCCACCAGCGCAACCAGCGCGGCGGTGAAAGCGACGCCGACCGTGGACAGCCCGACGGCGGGCAGGATCGCGCCGCGCATGGAGGCAACCCGCATCCTCAGGCCGCCATCGAAGAGGATCACCGCCAGCGCGGCGGAGCCCACCATGTAGGTGGCCCAGTAGTCGTCGAAATGGATGCCCCCCGGCCCGCCCTCGCCGGCCGCCACGCCGACGACGAGGAAGACCAGCAGGATTGGCGCCCCGAACCGGGCGGCGAGCAGGCTGGAGAGCGTTCCAACCACCACCAGCGCCGCAACCACGAGGAGGACTATATTTGAGACAACAACCGATCCCATGTGCCCGAAAAGCCCCGGCCCCGCCGAATCCTGAACGTCACAGTAGCGCGGCGACCGTCTAAGGGGTAAGGTTCTCGTA
>JAEZMT010000478.1 GCA_023442085.1 Pseudomonadota bacterium
CGGGCGCAGCCGCGCGGAGTGGCTCGCCCTCGCCTGTTCTTTTGCAAATCCTGCTCTTGGAGGTGAAAGGCTACAACGGCCGTTTTCCCTCGTTTTCTGCCATGGCCACGGCAGCCCGCACGATCAGCTCCCGGGCCATGACGTCGGCGACCAGCGCCGGCGACGTCCTGCTTGCCTCCGCCCGGTCGAGCACCTGCCCGAGGCGGCCGGGAATACGGTGCACGGCGTCGTGGACCATACCGCGGTCGTGCCCGAGGTATTCCGCCGCGACGTTGATGATGCCTCCGGCATTGGCGACGAAGTCGGGCACGTAGAGTATGCCCCGCTCATGCAGGCGCCCGGCATCCGCCTCAGTTGCGAGCTGGTTGTTCGCCGCTCCGGCGACGAGACGCGCGCGCAACTGTGGAATGGTGACGTCGTTGAGCCCGGCACCGAGCGCGCAGGGGGCGAAAAGATCGACGTCCGACGCATGGATTGTCTCCGGCGAGACCACCTCCACGGGGATCGTCGCGCGCAGACGCTCCGCCGCCTCCGGATGCACGTCGGCGACCACCAGCGCGGCGCCAGCCTCATGCAGGCGGCGGCAGAGGTCCGCACCGACGCTGCCGAGGCCCTGCACCGCGATCCGGCTCTCCGATAGGGGACGGCCCCGCCGGGCGCACACATGGGCGATGCTGAGAAAGACGCCAAGCGCGGTCCACGGCGAAGGATCGCCGCCGGCCTGGTCCGCATCGGCCGGAAGCCCGAAGACGAAAGGCGTCTGTGAGCGCACGACTTCCATGTCGCGCGGCGTGGTGCCCACGTCCTCGGCCGCCAGATAATCGCCACCGATCTCGTCCAGAACCCGCCCGAACGCGCGGAACAGGGCGGCTCGGTCGAAGGCGCCAACGGGCCGCCGGATGACGGACTTGCCGCCCCCCAAAGGCAGGCCCGCCATCGCGTTCTTGTAGCTCATGCCGCGGGCAAGGCGCCGGGCATCCGAGAGCATGGCGGCTTCGTCGTCATAGTGCCAGAAGCGGCAGCCTCCCGTCGCCGGCCCCAGCGCCAGCGAGTCCACCACGATGACCCCCGACAGGTCGCTGTCGGGATCCTCGAACCGGAAGATGACCTGGCCGTCCTCCTCCGTGCGGGTCAGTCGCAAGGTCATCACGATGCCCCGCTGCAGGAGGGAAGCGCGGCGGGATCGCCCCCGTGCGGTGCCGTGCTCTGTTGCATCCGTGCGACAGCCCGCTGGCTGGAGCGAAGCCGCTCCTCGAGCAGCGGGCGGGCGGCGGAGCGGACCTCTGCCAAAAGGTCGGCCGGAGCGTTGTCCTCGGTGATGTCGAAGGGCGGCTTTGGATCATACTCCAGCATCAGCTGGACGCGCTTCGCGACCTCGTCGCCACACAGCTCGGCCGCCACCTGGAAGGCGAAGTCGATGCCCGCCGTGACGCCGCCGCCGGAGATGCGGTTGCGATCCACCACGATGCGTTCCTTGACCGGGATGGCGCCGAGGATCGCGAGCTGATCGCGCGAGAGCCAATGGCACGCGGACTTGTAGCCATCGAGCAGCCCCGCACCGGCGAGGATGAAACACCCGGCGCACACGGACGTCACATAGCGCGCGCGCGCGCCCGCCTGGGCGACGAAAGCCATCACCTCCTCGTCATCCATCAGCGCCATCTGCCCCGGACCACCACCGACGCAGAGCACGTCCAGTTGGGGGCAGTCCGCGAAAGTGGTCGTCGGCATGAGGGTGAGGCCCACGTCGCTCGTGATCGGCTCGATGGACTTCCAAATCAGATGCATCCGAGCGCCGGGCAGGCGAGCGAAGACTTCGAATGGTCCCGTGACATCCAATTGCGTCATGCCGGGGAAAAAAAGAAGTCCGATATCCAGCGTTGTTTTATTCACGTCGTTCCCTCTCGATGCTGCGGCATGAGATTGGGCATGACAGGGCGCGGCGGAAACGACATTCTACCCACCTTTCCTGCCAACGACCGGAAACGCGATGGGGGGCGGCTTGCAGCAGCGACACGTCGTCTTCGTGGTATTCCCCGATGCCCTGGTGCTTGACCTCTCCGGTCCGCTGGCAGCGTTTGAACTGTCCTGCGAGACCTCTGAAGGCGCCGCGCCGCCCTACCGCCTGACGGTGGCGTCGGTGGCTGGCGGGCTGGTGCGCACGTCGTCGGGTCTGGAACTGATGAGCCAGCCGCTCGCGGGTGTGGGCGAGGTGGACACGTTGGTGATCGTCGGCGGGCCTGGAGTTCATATCGCCGCACGAGAGCCCCACCTGCTGGCGTGGCTCTCGGATCGCGCCGGGGGCATCCGCCGGGTGTGCTCCGTCTGCACAGGCGCCTTTGTGCTCGCGGCGGCCGGGTTACTCGGCGGTCGGCGGGTGGTGACCCACTGGGGTTCCTGCCGGCTCCTTCAGGATCGCTATCCGGATCTCATGGTGTCGGCCGACGCGATCTACGAGCATGACGGTCCCGTCTGGACCTCCGCAGGCGTCACTGCGGGCATCGATCTGGCCCTCGCCCTGATCGAGGACGACCGCGGCCGAGCCGAGGCCATCCGGGTGGCCAAGCGGCTGGTCGTCTTCTTGAAGCGTGGTGGAGGACAGACCCAGTTCAGCGTCCCGCTGGCCCTGCAGGAGGCCGATGACGGCGGCTTCGAGGCCCTGCACAGCTGGATCAGCGATCACCTCGACCAGGACCTCCGGGTCGAGACCCTCGCCGAGCGCGTTTCCATGAGCCCGCGCACGTTCGCCCGGCTCTATGTGGCGCGGACGGGGCGCACGCCGGCCAAAGTGGTGGAGGAGTTGCGGATCGAGGCCGCCCGCCGCGCCCTCGAGGAGACACGGCAGAGCATCAAGGAGATCGCGGTTCGCTGCGGCTTCGCCGACGAGGAGAGGATGAGGCGTGCCTTTCGCCGCCGGTTGGGCGTGAACCCGCAGGACTATCGCGGCAAGTTCGGATCGATCGAAGCCGGCGGCGACGCGCGCTGATGCCTGTCCGCGCATCGTCACGGTCGGGCGCGGGCGAGAAATCCCGCCGCCCGCGCTTCAGCGCGAAGGCGAAGCGGCATGGAGGCGAAATTGTAGTTGGGCGGGGGCAGCGCCATCGCCCAGTCCAGCGTCGGCGCTTCCCATGGGTCGCGCGGGCTGCGTTTGCCCAGCAGCGCCTGCAGCACGAGATCCATGAGGAACATGGCGAAACCGATGGTCATGACGAAGCCGAAGAAGGAGGAGGTGAGGTTCAGCCAGACCCATTCGGGATTGTCTGGATAGGTGGGGATGCGGCGCGGCATGCCCATCAGCCCGGTCAGGTGCATGATGAAGAAGGTGCCATGGAAGCCGACAAGGATGATCCAGAACGCTGCCTCTCCCAGCCCGCGGATGCGCCGCCGGCCGCTCATCAGCGGCATCCACCAGGTCACGCCCGCCATCATCGGGAACACGAAGCCGCCGATCAGGACATAGTGGAGATGCGCCGTGACGAAGGCGGTGTCATGCGCCTGCCAGTTGAAGGGTACGACCGCCAGCATCACGCCGGTGAGGCCGCCCATCACGAAGGTGAGAAAGAAGCCGAGCACGTAGAACATCGGCAGCTTCAGCTCGGGCCGCCCGCGCCACAGGGTGCCGATCCAGGCGAAGATCTGCACGGCGGTGGGCACTGCAACCAGCATCGAGGCGGCCGAGAAGAAGGCCAGCGCCAGATGTGGGATACCCACCGTGAACATGTGGTGGACCCACAGCCCGAAGCTCAGGAAGACCATGCCGAGGATCGCGGCGACGATGGCGCCGTAGCCGACGATCCGCGTGCGGCACAGCGCCGGAATGACGGTGGAGAGCACGCCCGCGGCCGGCAGGAAGATGATGTAGACCTCCGGATGGCCGAACAGCCAGAAGAGGTGCTGCCACAGCAGCG
>JAEZMT010000150.1 GCA_023442085.1 Pseudomonadota bacterium
CCGGGATCGCGGCCATATCGATCTCGATGAGGTTGCGGCGCCAGGCCTCGACCCGCGCGGCGAAATCCGCATCCTCCACGGCCAGGGCCTCGCATCGCGCCGTCTGGGCGGTATCGAGCAGGCCCAGAGCGAACTCGGCCGCGAGGGCCTCTTTCTCGGTTTCCGTCATGCCATGCACTGCCTGAGCGAGAGCAGGCCCCGGCGGATCCAGGCTTTGGCGGTACCGAGCGGAACGCCGAGCCGCCCCGCCAGCTCGCCATGGCTCAACCCGCGCGCGTAGGCGAGGACGATGGCGTTGCGGCGCAAGGGTTCGAGCCGTTCAAGGCATCGGCGCAGCGCCCCGTTCTCCGACAAGGCGATGACGACATGCTCGGCGTCGGCATCCTCGCTCGCCAGTCCCATCGGCTCGAAATCGTCGACGAGTTCGGTCCGGCCTTCGCCGCGCAGCACATTGAGCGCCCGGTGGCGCAGGATGGCGAACATCCAGGTCGCCGGCTCGCCGCGCGCCGGATCGAATGTCCCGGCCTTTTCCCAGATTCGCAAGAAGGTGTCCTGCACCACCTCCTCGGCGAGGTCGCGGCGCCGCAGAAGCCGCAAGGCGACGCCGATCATCTGCGGTGCCAGCTGATCGTACAGTCGGCGCAAGCTGGAGCGATCCCCGCGCGCGCAGCCCTCAAGCGCCCGGGCGAGCTCATCACGAGAAACGGCTCTTGCCAGCGCTGTCATCACGGCTCCGCAGCTTATCTGAACAAGTACGCACCTGCGGCGCCTTCGGATGCAGAGACAAAAAAGAAATTTGTGCTGCATCCGCCGGGCAAGGGCGCGGGTAACCGCTCCGTATCAGCCGATGCGTTCGGCTTCAGACGGAGGAAGACAGATGAAAGTCTCGATGATCGCCCTGACGCTCGCAGGCTTCCTGGCCGGGGCTGGCGCCGCCCAGGCGCAGACCGTGATCGCGCTCATGGACGGCAACATGATCGCCCCCATCGACGCCAAGACCTGGACCGCCGGCAAGCCGATGAAGGTGAGTGGCGTTGAGGGCAAGCTCATCGGCATCGATGTGCGCCCGGCCGATGGCATGCTCTATGGCCTGTTCGACAATGGCACGGTGGCCGTGATCGACACCGCGACCGCCAAGGCGACCATGAAGTCCAAGCTCAGCAGCACGCTGGCGCCCGGCGTCGCCGCCACCGTCGATTTCAACCCGGTCGCCGACCGGCTGCGCATCATCGGCAGCGACGGCACCAACCTGCGCGCCAATGTGGATGACGGCAAGGTCACCACCGACGGTACGCTGAAGTTCGCCGATACCGACATGCACAAGGGCGAGGCGCCCAACGTGATCGCCGGCAGCTACACCAATTCGGTGAAGGGCGCGAAGGAGACGACGCTCTATAACATCGACGCCACCATCGGCGCGCTGGTGAAGCAGGCCCCGCCCAATGACGGCGTTCTGGCCGCCGTCGGCAAGCTCGGGGTGAAGGCGAAGAGCTACGCCTTCGACATCGTGACGGTCGACGCCGCCGCGAGCGAGGGCTGGCTCCTGGCGGACGGCACGCTCTACCGCGTCGATCTCGCCAAGGGCACGGCGAGCGAAGTCGGCAAGATCAAGGGCGCCGGCGGCGCGGTCCAAGACATCGCGGTGATGCCGGCGATGTGACGTCTCGCGTCGCGACATCAAGGCCGCCGGAGCGATCCGGCGGCCTTTTGTCTGTCTCGGAGGCGGATATGGCATCCGGACCACAGGCCGATTAAGAAGGGGCTTCACACGTCCCGACGGCTCCCCTTGGCCGCCTGACCATAGTGCGAGATAGGCGAACCCAGCCGTGCCCTTCATGACGACCAACCCGGCCCTCGCCCGTGCCCTGGCCAAGCGGGAATACGACAAGCCGACGCCGGTGCAGCTTGCCGTTCTGGCGCCCGAGGATTCCGAGCGCGATCTTCTCGTGTCCGCCCAGACCGGGTCCGGGAAAACCGTCGCCTACGGCCTCGCCATGGCCGGGACGCTGCTGGGCACCGACGAGCGGTTCGCGTTCGCCAGCGCGCCGCAGGCCCTCGTGGTGGCGCCCACGCGGGAACTGGCGCTGCAGGTCCAGCGCGAGTTCGCCTGGCTTTACGCGGAGACCGGCGCCCGGATCGTGTCCTGCGTCGGCGGCATGGACCCGCGGCAGGAGCAGCGGATGCTGGCGCGGGGCGCCCATATCGTCGTCGGCACCCCCGGCCGCCTGCGCGACCATCTGGAACGCGGCCGCCTCGACCTTTCGGCGCTGCGCGTGGCCGTGCTGGACGAGGCCGACGAGATGCTCGATCTCGGCTTCCGTGAGGACCTCGAGTTCATTCTCGACGCGACCCCGCCGGAGCGCCGCAGCCTGCTGTTTTCCGCGACCATGCCGCGCGGCATCATCACGCTCGCCAAGCGCTACCAGCGGGACGCCCTGCGCATCGAGGTGGCGGGGGCGGAAGGCGGGCATGCCGATATCGAATACCGCACCATGCGTGTCGCGCCGACGGAGGTCGACCATGCGGTCGTCAACGTGTTGCGCTATTATGATACCCCCAGCGCCATCGTCTTCTGCAACACGCGGGAGGCGGTGCGGCGCCTCCACGCCATGCTCCAGGAGCGGCAGTTCGCGGCCGTCGCCCTGTCCGGCGAGCTGAGCCAGAACGAGCGCAACCACGCCCTGCAGGCCCTGCGGGACGGGCGGGCGCGGGTCTGCGTCGCCACCGATGTGGCGGCGCGGGGCATCGACCTGCCAAACCTCGGTCTCGTCATCCACGCCGACCTGCCGAACGACGGCGAAAGCCTCCAGCACCGCAGCGGCCGCACCGGCCGGGCGGGCCGCAAGGGGGTGAGTGTGCTTCTGGTGCCGCCGTTTCGCCGGCGTCGCGCCGAGGATCTGATGCGGGCGATCGGCATCCGGCCGTCCTGGTCCGGTCCGCCCACCTCCGAGGATATCCGCAAGCTCGACCACGACCGCATGCTGCACGATGCCCTCATCACCGACGAGCCGGGCGAAGAGGATGCGAGCGCGGGTCTCGCGCTGCTCGCCTCCTATTCGCCTGAGCATCTCGCCGCCGCGCTGGCGCGCCTCTATCGGGCGGGGCTGCCGGCTCCGGAAGAGGTCGCCGATCCGGGCGAGCCGCGCGCCGCGCGCGATCGGGCGGCCGGACGGGATTTCGACGGCGGCCCGGGGGCCGGCGGTGTGTGGTTCCGCCTCAACGTCGGGCGACGCAACAATGCCGATCCCAAATGGCTGCTGCCCCTAATCTGCCGGCGCGGAAACGTGACGCGCAAGGAGATCGGCGTCATCCGCATCTTCGATGAGGAGACCGCCTTCGAGGTGAGCCCCGCCGCCGCCGAGCGCTTCAGCAAGGTCGCCCGCAAGCCAGACGGCGACGATGTCGTCATCGAGCCGATGCCCGGCCAGCCGTCCGCCCCCGCGAAGCGCCCCGCCCGAGGCAGGCCTGAGCGTGGCAGACCGGAGCGTCGCGAGGCCGCGCCCGGGGAGGCCGAGCGCCAGCAGCCGTCGTCCGAAAGGCCCCAGCGCGCAAAGGCTTATGGTGACGAGCCGGGCCAAGGCAAACCGGCGCGGGGAAAAGCACCGCACGGCAAGGCTCCGTTCGAGAAACGGCACGCCGCCAAGCCTGCGGGTCAGGGTAAGGGCGAGCGCCCGCAGAAGGGCCCTCGCGCGCATCCCTCCCAGGGCAAGCCCAAGGGCAAGCCGCCGCGCCGCCCGTGACCGCCGCGTCTCACGGACGCCTGATACCGCGCCGGTGACTGCCGCCGGCCGGCTTTGGCGTCTGCGGGGGGCATGCTAGCCTCGGGCTGCTTTTCCCTATCGATGAGACTGCCCTTGCCAGCCGGTTGCCGTCGCCTCCTCGCCGGGCTTTTGGCGTGCATATTGGCCCTCGCGCTCACCGCGCCGGCCCGCGCAGCGGATGCCGCCTTCACCCAGTTCATCGCCTCCCTGTGGCCGGAGGCGCAGGCGGCCGGCGTCTCGCGCGCCACGTTCGAGCGGGAGACGGCCGGCCTCGAGCCCGACTACAAGCTGCCCGACCTCGCTTTGCCCGGCCGCCCCTCGACGGGTGCCGGCGGACAGGCCGAGTTCGTGCAGGTGCCTGCCGCCTATGTGAAGGAGGCCACCATCGGCCGCCTCGCCGCCGAGGGGCAGCGGCTGATGCAGAAATACAAGGCGCCGCTCGACCGCATCGGGGCAATGTTCGGCGTGCCCGCCCCCGTGGTGCTGGCCATCTGGGGCCGCGAGACCGATTTCGGCCGCTACACCTCACCCCACGACGCGCTCAAGGTGCTGGCGACGCAGGCCTATGCCGGCCGGCGCAAGGATCAATACCGCACCGAGTTTATCCTCGCCCTCAAGATGCTGAGTGACGGCGACGTGAGCCGGAAGGATTTTCGCGCCTCCTGGGCCGGAGCGACGGGCCTGACCCAGTTCCTGCCCTCGGACTATGTGAAGCACGGCGTCGATCTCGACGGCACCGGCCATGCCGACATCTGGCATTCGGTGCCCGACGCGCTGGCGTCCGCCGCCAAGCAGCTTGCCGACAAGGGCTGGCAGCCCGGCGTGCGCTGGGCCTATGAGGTGCTGGCGCCGGTGAATGCCGATTGCACCCTTGGCGTGCCGGAGGTGAGGCAGCCGATCAGCGAGTGGATCCGCACCGGCTACGCTCCCGTCCGCCGCCTCTCCACCACCGAGGTGGCACAGCCGGCCTCCCTGCTCCAGCCGGAGGGCATCTACGGCCCGTCCTTCCTCACCACGGCGAACTATTTCGTCATCAAGCAGTACAATTTCTCCGACCTTTACGTGCTGTTCGTCGGACACCTGTCCGACCGCATGACCGACCCCGCGCCCTTCCGCACGCCGTGGTCGGCCTCCTCCCAGCTCAAGACGAAATCGGTGGAGGCCATGCAGAAGCACCTCGCGAAGCTTGGGCTCTATTCCGACAAGATCGACGGCAAGGCGGGCATGCAGACCCGCGCGGCGCTCGGCACCTACCAGAAATCCGCCGGGCTGAAGGTCGATTGCTGGCCGAGCGAGGCCGTCCTGAACGCCATGAATGCCGGACGCTGAGGCCTCAGGGGATCGCCCGATCCTCGTCCGGCCGGTGGAAGGCGACGACCAGGACGACCGACGAGAGCGCTAGCAGCGCCATCAGCGCGAAGCCGTCAGCGAACGAGCCGCGCAGCGACAGCACGAAGCCCGTGATGACTGGGGCGACGAAGCCGGCTAGCGCGAAGCAGAAATCCATGATGCCCAAGGCGGTCGCCGCCTTCTCCGGCACGATGTCCACATTCACCGCGAAATAGGCCGCGTTCGCTCCCATGGAGGCGGCGACCGCCAGCGAGATGCAGCCGATGGCCACCGGCAGGCTGGCGCTGAACGCCACCGGCACCACCGCGAGCGCCGCCACCAGTTGCGTTCCGGCGATGAGGTAGGAGCGCGACACGCGCAGGCGCCCCGTCGTCTTCAGCAGGTGATCGGACCACCGGCCCAGCGCCCAGAGCGCGACGGCGGCGCAAAGCCACGGCAGCACGGTGAACAGGCCGACCGCCGACAGATTCAGCCCATAGGACTGTTGCAGGTAGCTCGGCAGCCACGCCATGAAGAAGAACAGGAAGTAGCCGAAGACGAAGAAGGCCCAGTAATTCACCAGCAACGTGCGATTGGTGAGCAGCACCCGCACCTCGCTCATGCGCGGCCAGCGACGGACCGGCACCGCCTCCGCCTTCTGTCCTTCACGAATGAACGCCAGCTCCTGCGCGTTCACATGGCGGGACTGGGCCGGATCGTCGCGAAACAGGAAGAACCAAAGCGGCACCCAGACCAGCGACACCGCGAACAGCACGCCGAAGGTGCCGCGCCACCCGAGCGCCGCCAGAAGCTGCGTCACGATCGGCCCGCCACAGGCGAGCGCCACCGGCACCGCCACCAGGGCGTAGGACAGCGCGCTCGCCTGCCGGGCCGGCGGCAGCCAGCGCTCCACCGCGCCGGTGACGGCGGAGAAATTCGGCCCCTCCGCCATGCCCAGCAGCGTGCGGGCGAGATAGAGCGTGAGGAAGCCGAAGGCGAGGCCGGTAAGGCCGATGGACAGGCTCCACAGCACCGCCGCGACGGCGAGCACGATGCGCGCGCCGTATCGGTCCACCGCAAAGCCGCCGATAAGCGTCGTCACCGCATAGCCGAGGCCGAAGGCGCCAAGGATGGTGCCGGCGGCGGCCTTGGAGAGGCCAAGCTGCTGCTCGATTTCGGGAATGGCGTAGGAGATGGCGGCGCGATCGATGTAGTTCACCACCGTGATGGCGAACAGGAGGAAGATCACCACCCTGTGGAACCGCGTCGCCGCCATGGATCTCCCCCTGCCTGATCCCCGATCCGCGCCGAGACTCAGAGGACAGATGTACCATGGCCAAGGTGGACGGTGACGATCAAGGGGGCAATCGCGCTGCCCTCAGCGCGCCCCCGCACTTCCGCTGACGGTGCCCAAGACGTTGGGGAACAACGCTTCGAACCGTTCCGGCGGCAGCGGCCGGCTCCAGTAATAGCCCTGGCCGTAGGTGCAGCCGTGGGAGGCGAGGAACGCCATCTGCCCCGCCTCCTCCACCCCCTCTGCGAGGATCTCGATGTCGAGCGCCCGGGCCATGGCGATCATGGCGCGGACCAGCTCGCCATCCACCACGGATGTGGGCAGGTCACGCACGAAACTCTTGTCGATCTTGAGCCGGGAGATGGGGAAGCGCTTGAGGTAGGCCAGTGAGGAATAGCCCGTGCCGAAATCGTCGATGGCGACCCGAATACCCAGTCCGGCAATGCGGTTCAGGGTGGTTTCGGCACTGGAATCGGCATCGAAAAGCATGCTTTCGGTGATTTCGAATTCGATGCTGTCAGCCGGCACCCCGGCGGCGGCCAGCGCCGCCTCGGTCCGGGCGAAAATGTCGGTGGCGTTGAGCTGCCCCGCCGAGATATTCACCGCCACGAAGCCGCAGGGCAACCCCGCCTTCCGCCAGGCCGCCATCTGGGCGCAGGCGGTGGTCAGCACGAAGTCGCCCAGGGGGACGATGAGGCCGGTGTCCTCGGCGACGGGGATGAAGCGGTCGGGACCGATCATCTCGCCCTCGGGGGTGACCCATCGCACCAAAGCCTCGGCACCGACGATGGTCTGGTCGGCGAGGCGGACGATGGGCTGGTAATGGACGGTGAACTCGCCGTCCGTCAGCGCCCGCCGCAGGTTGGCGACCAGTTGCACGCGCGCCCGGGCATCGCGGGTGAGGGCGTCGGTGTAGAAGGCATAGGTGCGCCCGCCCCGGCTCTTGGCCTTGTAGACCGCCGAATGGGCATGCTGGAGCATGGTGGTGGGGTCGCGGGCGTCCTCGGGATAAAGGCTGATGCCGATGCTGGCGTTGACGAACAGGTTGCTCACGTCCTCCGCCGCGAACGGCTCGGCCAGGGCCTTGATGAGGCGTTCGGAGAGGCGCACCGCCTCCTCCGGCCCCTTGTCCACGTCGATCACCACCACGAACTCGTCGGCACCGTAGCGGCCGAGGGTGGCGTCTTCCGGCGTCGTCTTGCGGATGCGCTCGGCGGCGGCCCGCAGCACCGCGTCTCCGGCGGCGAAGCCGAGGCTGTCGTTGATGGTCTTGAGGTGGTCGATGTCGATATAGAGCACGGCGCAGCGGGTGTCGGGGCGCGTCAGCGCGTGCTCGATGAGGGAATAGGTCAGGGTGCGGTTGGGTAGGCCGGTGAGGGAATCGTAGCGCGTGAGGCGGTCCACCTCGATCTCGGAGCGGCGCGCCTGGGTGATGTCGTTGAATGCCCCCACATAGCTCTCCGGCGCCCCGGTTCGGCCGTAGACCGTGCTGATGACCGTCTGCTGCAGATAATAGGGCCCGCCCTTGCGGCGGTTCCAGATCTCGCCGCGCCAGACGCCGGTGTCCTTCAGCGTGCCCCACAGCAGCTGATAGAACAGCTGGTCGTGCCGGCCGGAGCTGAGGACCCGCATGTTCTGGCCCAGCACCTCCGCCTCCTCGTAGCCGGTGATGGCGACGAAGGCCTTGTTGACGGCGGTGATGCGCCCGGCGAGGTCGGTCACCACCAGCCCCTCCTGGGTGTTGGTGAACACCGCCTGCGCCAGCGTCAGCCGGTGCTCGGCGGCGCGGCGGGCGGTGGCGTCGGAGGCCATGAGGATGACGTAGCCCTCGTCCTCCGGACTGTCGCGGGCGATCGACCGCACGCAGGAGAGCCAGATCTCGGTGCCGGCCCGGGTGAGGTGGGGCTGGTCGCCCGGCTCTTCCAGGACCGTGCCCGAGGGCAGTGAGATGCCGTCGACGGGGACCGCCGCCCCCGTGGCCTGTGCGCGGATATCCGGGCGCACGTCGGCATAGCTGCGCCCCAGCAGTTCCTCCCTTTCATAGCCCAAGAGGGCACAGAAGGCTTCGTTGACCCGGAGGAAGCGCCCGTCGAGGTCGAGATGGGCAATGCCCTCGGCCGCCTGCTCGAAGGTCGCCCGGAAGCGTTCCTCCGCCGCGTGGAGCGCGGCCTTCTGGTCCGCCTCCGCCAGGGCGGCGCGCAGCCGCTGGCGCTGGATGAAGAGCACGGTGAGCACGCCCGCCACCAGCAGGCACGCGGCCGCAGTGATGGCCGAGAGGAAAGCGACGCCGCGCACGTCGTCCACCACGTCGCTGGTGGCGACGCTGGAGATGAGCACAGCATTGGCCGCAGGGATGGTTGCCGCCGCCACCAGCAGCGGTTTGCCGCCGGGAGGCGTGATGACGTCGGTCGCAAGGCCGCCGGCTCCGGCGGACGCAAGGGGCGTCAGGGCCTCGGGGAGGGCCTGCTGGCGCCCGACGATCATCCAGCCCGCGTCACTGCTGCCGGGTCTGGTGGCGATCAGCACCCGGGCGCTGCCGCCCATCAGGCCGACGAAGGACCCCAGCCGGTTGAAGCCGGCGCCGCCCTCGGTGACGATGGAGAGGAGGGTGTCCTGCGGCGCGGTCGGCGTCGCCTGCGTCATCCGCCGTGCCACCTCCCCATCTATGGAGCGCGCCACGGCCTCGGTCATGAATTCCAGCTGGCCCCTGCGCTCGCCAAGCAGCGTGTCCGAGGCTGAGCGGAACACCGCATAGCTGATGAGGCCGGCCGGCAGGGTCACCAGCGCAAGGCTCACGAACAGAAGCCATGCGCGCAGCTTCGGCATCGGCCGCGTGCGTTCCGTCCCGGCGGCAGTGTGGAGCGCGAGATAGAGAAGCGCCGTCGTCACCGCAACGAAGACGAAGCCCTTCAAGGTGGAGAAGAGGCCGAACCCGATGGACCCGCCCACGCCCTCGATGAACCGGTCGGAGAGGTAGATCCAAAGGGTGGCGCCGACCGCATAGGCGATGGTGACGCTCGCGATGTACGTCCTGCGGGTCATCATCGCGCGTCTTTTCGCAGTCAGAGATCGAATGCACCTTACATCCGGGCGGACGCGCAGCGAAGCGAGAGTTTGCGCATCATCCCAAGAAAATATTCCAGCTCAAGGGGATACGGTAAAGCTCATGGCTGGGACAGGCGATCGCGGGGGCGCAGCGGACCACGGCATCGTTCAAGCCACAGCGTCGGGCGCGCCGTTTCCCTGCACGTCCAGGCAGGCTCGCACCTCCGGGAGGGTCATGGGGCGGGGGCGACCACGTTGTCGAAGCTGATGAGCACCTCGGTCTTCTGCTGCTGGGAGGTCATGCGGATCGGCAGGCCGCTGTCAGCCGCGATCCAGACCCGCTGGGGATCCAGCGCACCGCCCCCCGGCATGGGCGGCGGCGTGTAGTCATAGGCCACCGCACTCTTGCCCTGGACCGTCTCCGCGCCCACGCGACGGCAGTCCTTGAGGCTCGACGCGCCGGGAATGACGTTCTTTTGCATCCGCACGCGCCCGCCGGGTCCAAGCGGCAGCTTGTTCCACTTCGCGCCATCCTTGACGTACATGTCGTCGCCGACGATGACGGATTCCATCAGGAGCTTGCCGTTCAGCGACGTCATCTGCCGGTAGGCCGGCGTCTTGCTGAGGCGATCATAGGCATCGGCCACGCTCTGGCAGTCGTCGGCGCGCGCTCCTGAAACCGGCACGACCAGACAACCGAGCATCAGGATCGCTCCGGCGGCGCGCATGGGATGTCCTTCCAGGTCAGGCGCGCAAGCTTAGTCTGTGCCTTCGGCTCACTCAACCGGCGGTCGGGATGCGGTATCGGCCCTGAGGCTTCGTCCTTCGCCGCGCGGGGGGCGCCCTACCACTGGTAGCGCATGCCGCCCCGGGCGTTCGCTGCCGCGTAGCCGTCGCCAAACTTGACGCTGGCAGTGGTGAATCCGTTCCAGCCGCTCGTCTTGGCGAACACATTGAAACCGCCGCCGATCTCGCCGAAGGCGCCGTTGAAGTCGTCGGCGACGGTCAGCGGCAGGCCGGGGTTGAAGATGGTCACCGCGTTGTCTCCGAGGAATTCGTACCACAGGCGCGCGTTCAGATTGGCCTCGATGCGTAGCGCCGCATTCTCGTGGATCGGCCCGCCGACCCGGGCGCCAAGGCCCACCCGCAGGCTGTCGTTGCTGCCGAAGTCCGCCGCCGTGCCCGGCATCAGGAAGACGTTGTTGATGCTGGTGGAGACGTAGCTCAGCGTGGCGATGGGCTCGAAGAAGCCGGTGGCGCCGAGCTTTGCCCGATAACCGGTGTCGAGGGTGAAGCCGAGGCTGGTCGCCCGCGCGCTCTGGCCATAGGCCGCGACCCCGCCGAGGGTGGGCGCGGTGTAATCCATGGAGAGGATGTCGGCCTTGAACAGGCCGTCCACGAACCAGTTGCGGTTGAGATAGGTGGCATAGGCACCCACCGTGCCGCCGGAATAGCTGGCGGAGGTGGGCGAGGCATCGAAGCCGAGCTGGGAGGTGACGTAGCCGGCCATCACGCCAAACATCACCGCGTCCTTGCCGGCGGCGGACGGGTTCGTCTTGCCGAAGTCGGCGCCGGCGATGAAGCCGTAGGTGTTCTGCGCATAGCCGGTGTCGTAGCTGTAGGCCGCGCCCGGCACCGTGGCGGTGGTGGTGGAATTGCGCAGGCCCCAGCTGCCGACCGCCTTCGCCCACACGCCGGGCGTCACGGCCTGCTGTCCGCCCCTGCCAACGGCCGCGCCGTTGCCGCCGTCGAGATAGGTGCGCAGGTCCGCCTGCCGGTCCAGCCAGCCGCCGCTGGTCTCGTACCAGATGCTTTGCGCGCCGGTGACGAGGCGCGGCAGCTCATAGGCCTCCCGGTCGGGCACGCCGACGAGATAGGTGTCGTTGCCGCGCGTCACGAGGTCGTAGAAGACCACGCCCTTGTCGATGACGCCGCCGAAGCGCGGATCGTAGCCGGCCGACTCGGCGGAGATGACGAAGCTCGCCTCCTGGCTGCCGCGCTTGCCGAAGGAGACGGCATCGGGGTTCACCACCTCCACCACCATCATGCCCTTGGGATTGTAGCCGCCGGCGCTGCCGCTCACGTCGTTGATGACGATGGCGGTCTGGCCCTGCGTCGCCACCGTGCCGGCGGGCAGAAGGTTGCCGCTGGCATCGAGCCCGCCCACCACCAGCTTGTCGGCGGTGGAGCCGGGGCTGCCGAGATACGCATCGATGCCGAGGCGGCTGTTGCCCTGCCCCGCGAACACGCCACTCACGTAGGTCACGTCGCGGGTGCCGTTATAGGCGGTCTGGCCGGGCGTCTCGTCGATCATGGTGAGAAGGCCGGCGTCGGTGGAGACGGTGCTGCCGTTGACGAAGGTTTCGAGGCCCGTGAACGTGGTGGTCTCGCCCTGCGCCCCGTTGAGGGCTGTGACGGTGCGGCCGGTGTTGTTCACCTGATCCGTGCCGCCGCCGAAGCTGTTGACGCCCACCGTGACCCAGGTGTTGGAGCTGAGGTTGCTGACGGTGTCGTTGCCGTCGGAGAAGCTCACGCGGCCGATGACGGTGCCGGTGTTTGTGACGCTGGTGGACCCCGCATCCGCGCGGATCGCCACGCGCCCGGCGGCGGTGGCGAGGTCGCCGTTGGCCGCATAGACCCAGGAGCTGACCAGCGCGCTCGTGCCGATGTCGATGGTGGTCCCGGTGCCGCTCGACACGCGGATCACCGCCTCGTCCTCCGACGCACCCGAGCCGGAGACGACGCTGAAGCTGCCGATGGCCACCGCCACCGTGCCCGTCCCGTCAGCGCGGATGCCGTTGCCGGAGCCGCCCTGCCCCGAATCCGCATAGATGCGCGAGCCGGTGCCGAGCGTGACCGTTGCCGCACCGCCGCCGCCCGCCAGCGTGCGGACACCGGTGCCGCCGGCGAGGATGCGCACGCCATCCGCGAGCGTCACCGTCACGTCGCCGGTGCCGGCCGTCTGCGCGACAACGCCCGTGCCGGTGCTGGTGATGTCCGCCCCCGCATCGACGCGCGCGGCGCCCGTCCCGCCCGAGGTCGCACCCACGCCGAAGCTGCCGCCGGCCGTGATCTTGCCGCCCACCGTGACGGTCGTTGCGCCGCTGGTGTTGAGGGCGAGGATGCCGGAGCCCGTCGCCTCGATGTCCGCCGTGTTCTTGACCGTCACCGTGCCGCCCGCACCCGCGAGGCCGGAATCGATGCCGGTGCCGCCCGCCGTGACCTTGGCGTTGGTGGTGACGTTCACCGTGCCGCTATCCCCCGTGAGCGCGGCGAGGATGCCGGCGCCGCCCGCCTTCACGATACCGTCCGTGGTGACGGTGACGCTCATGCCGTCCCCCTTGGCGCTGGCGTCGATGCCCTGCGCGCCGGAGGTGATGGCGCCGTTCGCGCTCGTCGTCACCGTGGTGGAGCCGCCGGTGCCGGTGGAGACCGCGCGCACGCCGAAGCCCGAGACGGTGATGGCATTCTCCACCTTCACCTCGGTGGTCGCCGTGCCGGCCGCGGTGGCCGAAGCATCGACACCGCTTGCGCTGTCGGTGATGGCGCCGCGCAGGGTGAAGCTGCTCAGGGCGTCGCCCGTGGTCGACGTGGCGAGCCCCTTCACCGCCGTGCCGGTGCCGCCCTTCACGGCGGCGTCGGTGGTGATGATCGTCGTGGCGTTGCCCTTGGTGCTGGTGGCGTCGGCGACGATGCCGCCGACATTGCCCGTCACGGCGCCGGTGACGCCAATCTTGGTCTGCGTCGTCCCCTCCACCGAGGAGACGGCGGCGATGGCCGCACCGCCGCTGCTGGTGACGGTGCCGGCGGTCGTTACCTCCACATTGCCGGAGGTGCCGGTCTTGTCGATGCGGATGCCGCCCACCGCGCCGGACACGGAAGTGCCGGACTTCGTCTCGACCACGATGTCTCCGGTGCTCGCCGCGTCCGACGAGACGCGCAGGCCGACGGTCGAGCCCTTCACCTCGGTGGTGTCGGCGAGGGTCACGGAGACCTTCCCGCCCATCTGCTTCAGGAATACCCCGTCCTGCGTACCCTCGATGGCCGCGCTGCCGGAGGTAGTCAGCGTGATGGTGCCGGTGGCCTCGCCATAGAGGCCGAACCCGCCCGCCGCGGTGGACTTCGCCGTGCCGGAGAAGTTCTGGATGGAGAGATCGCCGCCGGTGGCGTTGAAGAAGGCGCCGTACTGCCCGCCCGAGGCATTGCCGCTGAAATTGTCGGCCGTCACGCTCCCGCCCAGCGTCCGCCCAAACAGGCCGGCCCCGGTGCCGCCCTCCGCCGTGCCGGAGAAGCCGGAGACAGTGATGTCCCCGCTCGTGCCCGCCTGGACGAAGATGCCGTACTGCCCGCCCGAGGCGCTGGCGGCGAAATTCCTCACGCTGATGCCGCCGGTGTCGGTGAGCAGCAACACGCCGTTCGCCCCGCCGACGATGTTGGGCGATCCGGCCGATCCGCCGGTGAAATTGTCGGCGGTGATGGCGCCGCTGGTGGTGCGGCCATAGACGCCGTAATCGCTGGTGCCCGTTGCCGATCCGGAGAAGCCGGAAAAGTTGACGCTGCCCGCTCCGGTCTGGGCGAAGATGCCATATTGGCCGCCCTGCGCGCTGGAGCCGAAGTTCTGGATGCTGACAGCGCCGGACGTGGACAGCGCCTGGATGCCGCCCGCGCCGCCGGTGATGGACGGCACGCTGCCCGTGCCGGCGGTGACATTGTCGGCGGTGATGGCGCCGCTCGTGGTCGAGAGCAGAAGACCGCTGCCGGCCGTGCCCTTTGCCGTGCCGCTGAAGCCGGAGGCATCGATGGTACCGGAGGTGGCGAAGGCGAGGATGCCGTTCTGGCTGCCCGTGGCGCTGCCGCTGAAGCTGGTGAGCGAGATGTCGCCGGTGGTCACCACCTGGGTGAAGATGGCGTTGGCGCCGGTGCTTTCCGCTGTCCCGCTGAAGCCGGAAAGGTCGACCTTGCCGGCATTGCTCTGGGCGAAGACGGCGTTCTGTCCGGCCGTGGCGCCGCCGCTGAAATTGCGGATGTTGACGTCGCCCGCGCCGTTCACCTGCGCGAACACGCCGCTGGCGCCAGTGCCTTCGGCCGTGCCGGTGAAGCGGTCGATGGTGATGGTCCCGCTGCCCGACTGGGCGAACAGGCCGTTCTGGCCGCCGGTGGCGCCGCCGGCGAAATCGTTCACCGTGATATTGCCGCCGGCGATGAGGGTGAGGCCGTCCGAGGTCGTGCCCCTGAAGGTGCCGCCCTCGGCCGCGATCTCGATGTTGCCGGTCGTGGAGGCGAGCACGCCGCTCGCCCCGCCGGAGAGGCTTGCGCCCGCCAGCACACGCACGCTGGCGTTCGTCGCGGGGAGCAAAGCCAGGGCATAACCGTCCGCGCTCACCGTGGCGCCGATGCCGGTGCCGGACGCCTGCGAGATGGCGCCGCTTGAGATCAGCACGATGCCGTCGGTGGTCGCGGTGAAGCTGCCGCCGATGTTGTTCAGGACGATGTCGCCCCCGCCGAGGCCGGAGCCGACGACCACGGAGATGGGCGCCGCCCCGGTGATGCTCGTGTCGTCCGCGGTGGTGACGGTGATGGTGTTGCCGGTGACCACAGCCGCCGGCGCACTCGCGCCCGCGCAATCAAGCGCCGTGGGATTACCGACGGGACCGGAGGTGACGCAGGCGCCGTAGGCCGCCGGCGCGGGCATCAGCCCCGCGAGAACCGTTGCCAGCGCCGAGCCGGACAGAAGCGTCCCGCCAAGCCGCCCGCGCCATGGGGCGCGTTTTTCGGCCCGGCCTGACGGTCCCACCTTGAGCCTGTGCGTGGTGCTTGACATGCACTCGTTCTCCGGCCCGATCCATGATCCGCCCCTAGATGCGCCCCCTTGGCACGTCATGAGAGCCCGGCGCGCATGCGCGCGCGCCAGCCGCCCGCTTGAGCGGGCACCGGGCAGCGACAGCGAAGCAGCCGTTTCGGGTGACGCCAGAATTTCCCATCATGGTTAACCCTGAGTTACGTGGCGAAACAAACACGGCCCAAGATTTCCCACGCATCCGCCAGCATTCTTGACCTTTCGGCGGAACCCCTCACCGCCCAAGACATTGTCCTCCCGCAGGCAAACGGTATCGGCGAGGGCAAGACGTGCACCATCAGGCGATGGAGGGCGAATACGGGCGCATGCCCCCGGTGTCGGACGAGACGCGGCCCCGGCTGTATCATGTGCCTGCGCGCGCGCTGCCCGACGGCGCGGCGCGGGATGCCCTTCTGAAGCGCATCGCGTCGCTCGGCTTTGACACGCTGCTCCTCGGCTGGCCTTTCCCCGTGGAGGCGCACAGCTGGTTTGCCACCCGGACCCTCGACAGCCTCGCGCACCCCTTCGATGGCGAGACGCCGGACGCGGCTTTCGCCGCTCTCGCGGAGGCAGCTGCCGCCCACGGCCTCGCTTTGTTTCTCGACTTCGCCTGCACCCGCGCCGGCAATGGCGACTTGCTCGCAGCCCTGCCGGAGTGCTGGAACGGCAACGCGCGCGAAGCCGACCCGCGCGTCTCGTCTGCCGCTGCCGGCCACACCGTGACCCTTTCCGACGATGCGGCCGCAGACCGCTTCATCGCCTTCTGGGCGGGGCATCTCGACGGCTGGCGACGCGCTGGCATCAGCGGCGTGCGCTGCCACGAGGCCGGGGCGCTGCCCGCCGACATCTGGCGGCGTCTGCTCGGCCCGGCGCGCGACGCGGGACTGGTGGCGATCGGCTGGACGCCCGGGCTGAGGCGCGAGAAAGTGCGCGCGCTTGCCTCCGCCTTCGATTTCGTCACCTCGTCCACCGCGTGGTGGGACGGCCGCGCCCCATGGCTGGTGGAGGAATTCAACGCGCTGCGCCCCTACGCGCGCTTGATCGCCGTCTGCGACGATCCCTTCGGTCAGCGCCTCGCGGCGCGGGCGCCCGAAGCGACCTCAGAAGCGCGCCACCGCCTTGCGCTCGCCGCTGCCGCTCAGCTTGCCGATGGCTGGCTCATGCCCATGGGCTTCGAGCAGGGCGCGCGCACGCCCTTCATGGCGGCGGACGACGCTGACGAAGACGTGAGCGCGGCTGAGGGCTTCGACCTCTCCGCCGAAATCACCGCGCTCAACGCTCAGTCCTTCGGGCTGCGCCGCCTGCGCCAGCTTACCAGCCCCGGGGCGCCGGCGACGCTGGTGAAGGCCGATGGCCCCGGCGGCGCCCGGCTCCTCGCCTTCAATGCCGACCTGACGCATCCCGCGCCTCTGAGCGCACGGGAGGCGGCGGCACGCCTCGGCCTCGCCCTCGCCGGCCCCATCGCCGACGAACTAGCCCCGGGCGGAACCGCAGCCATGGATCTCTCCCCGACTGCCCCGATCCTCGCTTCGCGCCAGGAGGTTGCCCCCTTCATCGCCGCGCCGCGCATCGCCATCGAGCGGGAGACGCCGAGCGTGGACGGCGGCCGCTTCGCGGTGAAGCGCTGCGTGGGCGACGTGGTGACGGTGGAGGCGGACATTTTCTCCGACGGCCACGAGAAGCTTGCCGCCGAGCTGCGCTGGCGCGGGGTCGACGAGAAGACGTGGCAGCGCGTGCCCATGGTGCCCACGGTGAACGATCGCTGGCAGGCGCGCTTCCCCCTGTTGCGCGTCGGCCGCCACGAATTTCTCGTGGAGGCGTGGTGGGACCATTTCGGCACCTTCCGCCGCGATCTCGGCAAGAAGCGGGAGGCCGGCCAAGCTCTGGCGGTGGAGGTTGCCGAAGGGCGCGCCCTGCTCGAGGCCGCGCAGGAGCGTGCGCCGAAGGCCGTCCGCAGCGTGATCCGCGATCATATCAAGCGGCTGAAGGGCAGCGAGACCGCCGCCGTAGAGGCGCTGTTGTCGCCTGCTCTCGCCGCCGCCATGGCCGAGGCCGATCTGCGCGCCTTCGCCATCGGCGGGCAGCAACCCTACCCCATCGAGTGCGACCGCGAGGTCGCGCAGTTCGCCAGCTGGTACGAGCTGTTTCCCCGCTCCGTCACCGACGACGCCACCCGCCACGGCACGCTGCGCGACGTCATCGGGCGGCTGCCGGACATCAGGGACATGGGCTTCGACGTGCTCTACTTCCCGCCCATCCATCCCATCGGCCGCACCCATCGCAAGGGCCGCAACAATTCGCTCAGCGCCGGGCCGGACGATCCCGGCAGCCCTTATGCCATCGGCGCCGAGGCGGGCGGGCACGAGGCGATCCATCCCGAGCTGGGGAGCTTCGAGGATTTCCGCGCGCTGGTCGCCGCCGCACGGGACGAGGGGCTGGAGATCGCGCTCGATTTCGCCATCCAGTGCTCGCCGGACCATCCCTGGCTGAAGGCGCATCCGGACTGGTTCCAATGGCGGCCGGACGGCACCATCCGCTACGCCGAGAACCCGCCCAAGAAGTACGAGGACATCGTCAACGTCGATTTCTATGCCAAGGGCGCTGTGCCGGACCTCTGGCTCGCCCTGCGCGACGTGGTGGAGGGCTGGGTGCGCCTCGGCGTGCGCATCTTCCGGGTGGACAACCCGCACACCAAGCCGTTTCCTTTCTGGGAGTGGCTGATCGCCGACATCCGCAGCCGCGACCCCGGCGTGATCTTCCTCGCCGAGGCCTTCACGCGGCCGAAGCTGATGTATCGCCTGGGCAAGATCGGCTTCTCCCAGTCCTACACCTACTTCACTTGGCGCAATACGAAGGCCGAGCTGCGCGACTATCTGGAAGAGCTGAACCGCGCACCGGCGCGGGACATCTACCGCCCGCATTTCTTCGTCAACACGCCGGACATCAACCCGTATTTCCTCCAGCGCTCGGGCCGCCCCGGCTTCCTCATCCGTGCCGCGCTCGCCTCCATGCTCTCGGGGC
>JAEZMT010000177.1 GCA_023442085.1 Pseudomonadota bacterium
CGATGTCGGCGGCGGAAAGCTGCGCCTTTCCAAGGGCTTCCGCGATGGCGCGGGGCACGAGATCGAGGAAGCCTTCCTCCCGCACCCAGCGCTCCTCCCAATCGGTCGCGAGCGGCCGGTCGGGGGCGCGGTAGCGCTCGATGAAGGGGGCGGATAGGCTGGCACCCCCGCGATAGGCGAGGAGGCTGGGCCCGCACCCGACGAGGGCACTGACACCCCCATCCGAATAGCGCATTTCGGCCATTCCACCCGGGTTGTTGAGAGGCATATCGGCAGCGATCAGCAATGCCGGGTCGGTGGATTCGAGAGCCGCATGCAGTGCGAGCAGTCCGCACCTCATGGTACCTCCCACATCCTGCGTTCGGGTCGCCTCGGGGAGCCGGAGGGCGGCATGGACGAGAGACGCCTGCTGCGGCTCGGCGAAGACTGGGGTGGTGGTGGCGAAGGCGAGGGCGCGGACGGTGGTGCGCGCCTCGGGCACCCCGTTGCGTTCGGCTTGTGCCAGGCAAGCCCGGGCGGCGGCGACGCCCATGGTGATGGGGTCTTCGTCCCAATAGGCCAGGGTGCGGGCGCCGCGCGCCTCGCCTCGGGGGCAGAGCCAGCCAATGGCGGCGGCCATGGCGGCGCGCTGGAGGCGCAGGCGCGGCAGGTGGATTGCGAGTGCTGTGATGCCCGTCATGAGGTGCCCGTCTGTGTGGCCGGGGAGGGGGCTTCACCGGCATCCGCGCGCCGAATGTCGGGGTCGACGGCGCGCGGGAAAGCCGATTGCCGCCCGCATTTCGGCAGTATAATAATCAGAACGTTCGGTCAATAAATATCCAGAACGGGGGATGCCATGGGAGACGTGCGGACGGGTGAGGAGCACATCGCCATTGTCGGAGCCGGGCAGGCGGCCGCCTCCCTGGCGCTGCGCCTGCGGCACGGCGGCTATTCGGGTGCGCTGACCCTCTTTGGCGACGAGCCGCACCCGCCCTATCAGCGCCCGCCGCTCTCCAAGGCCTATCTCAAGCGCGAATGGACGGTGGATCGCCTCTATCTGCGCCCGGCCGAATTTTGGAGCGGCCTCGGCGTCGACCTGATGACGGGGGCGCCCATCACTGCGCTCGATCCCATCGCGCGCACTTTGGAGGTGGGCGGGCGCAGCGTGGCGTGGACGAAGCTGGCGCTCGCCACCGGCACCCGCCCGCGTCCGCTGCCGCCGGAATTCTCTGGCCTTTCAGGCGTCTACGAGCTGCGCAGCCTCGCCGATGCGGACCGACTGGAAGGCGAGATCCGCCCCGGCCGGCGGCTGCTCGTGCTCGGCGGCGGCTATGTGGGGCTGGAGACGGCGGCGGTGGCGGCGAAGGCCGGGCTCACCGTCACCGTGGTGGAGCGGGCCGCGCGCATTCTGGAGCGTGTCGCCTGCGCCGAGACCTCCGACGCCATCCGCGCGCTGCATGCGGGCCACGGCGTGCGCATCCTCGAAGGCCGCAGCGTGGCGCAGGTGGAGGCGCGGGAGGGCGCCCTCGCGGCGGTGACGCTGGACGACGGCACGCGCCTGGAGGTGGATGCGGTGCTGGTAGGCATCGGCGTCCTGCCCCGCGACGAACTCGCCCGCGCAGCCGGCATCACCTGCGAGAACGGCATCGTGGTGGACACGCACGGCCGCACCTCGGTGCCCGGCATCTGGGCGGCGGGCGATTGCGCGTCCTTCCCCTTCCAGGGCCTGCCGACGCGGCTGGAGAGCGTGCAGAATGCGGTGGACCAGGCGGAATGCGCCGCCGACGACATGCTCGGCCATACGCGAGACTACGCCCCGGTGCCGTGGTTCTGGTCCGATCAGTACGACATGAAGCTGCAGATCGTCGGCCTCAACCGGGGCTATGACGCCGTGCTGCGCCGCCGCTCGGAGCGGGGCGAATCGCTCTGGTACTTCCGCGACGGGCGCATGATCGCGGTGGATGCCCTCAACGACGCGCGCACCTACATGGCGGCGAAGAAGCTGCTGGAGGCGGGCGCCGTGCTGACGCTGGACGAGGTGGCGGCGGAGGGTTTCGATCCGGTGGCGCGGATGAAGCGGACGGCGGCGTGACGCTCACTCCTTGCCGCCGCGCCCCTCATGCCGGCCGGCATGACGCCCGTCCGGCTTGGCGTGGGGCGCGCCTCCGCTGGCCGGCGCAGGGGCGTTCGCGTAACCCTTTACAAAGAGGGCCACGGTGCGGTCGGCCAGCTCATCGGGCGTCACGGCACCGTCGGCGTGGTACCAGGTATAGGTCCAGTTGATCATGCCGAAGAAAAGCATGGTGTCCACGTGGGCCGTGCTGGAATGGGCGAGATCCGGCCGCAATTGCAACAGGATGTCCCGCACGTAGGCGATCAGCTCGCGCTGCTTGGCCACCAGCACCTTGCGCGTCTCGGGCGCGAGGAATTCGGTGCAGGTGAGCAGCGCCACATGCTGGTCGCGCGAGACGGAATAGACGTTCAGGAACAGGCGAGTGAGTTGGCGGAAGCGCTCCTCCGGGTCCTGATAGCCGTAGAGGGTCTGCCGGCACTTCATGAGGAGGCTTTCCACATGGGAGGTCAGCAGATCGGAAAGGATCGCCTCCTTGGAGGTGAAATAGTGATAGAGCCGGGACTTGGAGCACTCGCACGCCTCGGCGATGTCGCCGATGGAGGTCGCGGCATAGCCGCGCTGCGCGAACACGGACGCCGCCCGCTCGAGGATGGTGTCGTGGATATTGTCGTATTCGGCTGAGCGCGTTCTCGCCACGGCGGCCACACCTGCAAGAATGATCCGATCATTCGGTCTATAGGCGCATGGGGCGGCGGTGCCAAGGGCGGTATACCGGCGCAGCGCCTACTGAGGCACCAGCGGCCGCCGCATCGATCTGCGCGACAGGTGATCAAGGCGCCTTCCCTATGGTAGCCTCGCCGCGTCAGCGCGCCACCAACGTTGATGCAGATCAAAATCGCCGTTTACATAGACCATCCGTTCGGTCTATTAATTCGCCAATCGAGAGCGGCCACAAGAGCCGCGTGTTCCAACGGTCGGATGGGGGAGGAGCCAGATGCAGCATCCCGAGGTGGAGTCGCTCGACCGCGACGGAATTCTGAAGCTTCAGCGCGAGGGCCTCGCCGGCCTGGGCGCGCGCCTCGCGCGGTGCGACACCTGGAAGGCACACTTCGCCCAGGCCGGCATGACGCCGGAAGACCTTGGGAGCCCCGACGGCCTCGCCAACGCGCCGTTCATGGACAAGTCGCTGCTGCGCGATCTCTATCCCTTTCCCTTCCTCACCGTGCCCATGGAGAGCGTGGAGCGCTTCGTCGCCACCTCCGGCACCACCGGCCTGCCGGTGACCTTCGGTATGACGAAGAATGATTACAACGCGCTCCTGCCCTATCAGATGGCGCGCCTGCTCAGCGCCGCCGGCGTGAAGCCGGGCTTCCGCGCCTATCAGGGCTATGGCTATGGCCTGTGGATCGGCGGTCCGGCGCTGGACGCGGGTTTTTCCGCCGTGGGCTGCACCAATTTCCCCATCGGCCCCGGACGCGGCGAACTCGCCGCCCGCTGGCTGCGCGACCACGCCTATGACGTCGCCTCCATGTCGCCGCTGTGGTTGATGACGCTGGTGCAGGCGGCCAAGAACCAGGGCATCGACCCGCGCAAGGACTGGACGCTGAAGGTCGCTATCCTGGGCGGCCAGTCGGTCTCGGCCGAATTCCGCGCACAGCTGGAAGCCGAGATGCCGGAAGGCTTCATGAGCCACAACATCTACGGCACCACGGAAGCCGGCGGGCCCATCCTCGCCATCTCCACGCCCCACACCCATGCGGACGACGAATTGCAGCTCCTCAACGAGGATACGGTGATTGTCGAGATCCTCGATCCCAAGACCATGAAGGCGGTGTCCGAGGGCGAGGTGGGCGAGATCGTCATCACCACCCTGCGCAAGGAAGCCTCCCCGGTGGTACGCTGGCGCACGCGCGATCTCGTGCGCCTCTCCCCGCGCCCCTATGACTGCCCCTCGGGCCGGCGCGGCATGCGCAAGATCGGCCGGATCATCGGGCGCACCGACGACATGATCAAGTTCAAGGGCGTCATCGTCTTCCCGTCCCAGATCGAGGACGTGATCGCCGGCATTCCCGGGCTCGCCAAGGAAGCCTGGCAGATCTACGTGGACAAGGAAGCCACCACCATCGGCAAGATGACCGTGGCGGTGGAGGCGGTCACCGCCTCGCAGCGTCCCGGCGAGGATGCGGCGGCCGACGTGCGACGCGAGATCAAGGCCCGCCTCGGCATCAACGTGAACGTGGAGTGCCACCGCGAGGGCGAGCTGCCGCGCTACGAGGCCAAGGCCACGCGCGTGCTGCACCGGCCCGAAGCGAC
>JAEZMT010000218.1 GCA_023442085.1 Pseudomonadota bacterium
TGGGCCGAGACGAGGCCGCGATAGGTGTTGTTGGACTTGCCGGCCGAAATGCCCTTGGAGATGATCCGGCTCGTGGTGTTCTTGCCGAGATGGATCATCTTGGTGCCGGAATCCACCTGCTGGCGGCCGTTGGAAATGGCGATGGAGTAGAACTCGCCGGAAGAGCCCTCGCCGCGCAGCACGCAGCTCGGATACTTCCAGGTGATGGCCGAGCCGGTTTCCACCTGGGTCCAGGAAATCTTGGAATTCCTGCCGCGGCAGTCGCCGCGCTTGGTCACGAAATTGTAGATGCCGCCCTTGCCCTCGGCATCGCCGGGGTACCAGTTCTGGACGGTGGAATACTTGATCTCGGCATCATCGAGGGCGACCAACTCCACCACCGCGGCGTGCAGCTGGTTCTCGTCGCGCATGGGCGCGGTGCAGCCTTCGAGATAGGAAACGTAGGAGCCCTTGTCGGCGATGATAAGGGTGCGCTCGAACTGTCCCGTATTCTTCTCGTTGATGCGGAAGTAGGTCGACAATTCCATCGGGCAGCGCACGCCCGGCGGGATATAGACGAAAGAGCCGTCCGAGAACACCGCCTGGTTCAGAGTCGCGTAATAATTGTCGGTGGCCGGCACCACGCTGCCGAGATATTGCTTCACCAGATCGGGATGCTCACGTAGGGCCTCGGAGATGGGCATGAAGATCACGCCCGCAGCCTTCAGCTCCTCCTTGAAGGTGGTGGCCACGGAGACGCTGTCGAACACCGCGTCCACCGCAATCTTCGGCCGCTCGCCCTCCGGGACCTCGACGCCGGCGAGAATCACCTGCTCGCGCAGCGGGATGCCGAGCTTCTCGTAAGTCTTCAGGATTTCCGGATCGACCTCATCGAGCGACTTCGGCGCTTTGAACTTCTTCGGCTGGGAATAATAATACAGATCCTGGAAGTCGATAGGCGGATAGCTCACACGCGCCCACTCGGGCTCCTGCATCGTGAGCCAGCGGGCATAGGCGTCGAGCCGCCATTGCAGCATCCACTCCGGCTCTTCCTTCTTGGCCGAGATGAAGCGGATCACCTCCTCGGAGAGGCCCTTGGGCGCCTTTTCGGATTCGATGTTGGTCTCGAATCCGTATTTGTACTGGTCGACGTCGATGGAGCGAACCTGCTCGACTGTGTCCTGTACGGCCGCCATCTGGTCCTCCGTTCAACTGTCAGGCTGCGGCGCGGGGCGCCGCGCGCGGGGATCGGAGATTGGAGCCCGGATGGCTCCAGCCTCGTGTGGGTGTGGGGTGAGGCCCGACGGAACCATGCAGGCGGCCCGGTCCGGAGCGAGCCGACAGCCCCACCAGGCTCCTCAAGCGTCAGGCAGGAACGCAGGTGTTCTCCACCGGGCACACCACGGCGCACTGAGGCTTGTCGAAATGCCCCTCGCACTCGGTGCACTTCTTGGGGTCGATCACATACATGTCCCGCTTGAGGCTGATGGCAGCATTCGGGCACTCGAATTCGCAGGCACCGCAGACGGTGCACTGGGACGCGACGATCTTGTAGGCCATTGGCTAGCTCCGCGCTGTGCAGATTGGCAGGCGCAAAGGCTCTTTCAAGCAACGTGCCATCGTTCAACAAATTGATTTTTAATTGTTATTTCTGAAAGCTGGCGACGCCCGACGCTGTCGTTCACCCTACACGGTGTCGCAAGTGCGACAGCGAACGCATCTCCGCGCTCGTCGCCTGCGCATCGCCCGTGGATTCGGCCCAAGACGAAAAAGCCCTCCTCGCCGGACGGCGAGGAGGGCAGATGTTGCGGAGGATGACGGGGCTGGTGAGGGCAACCGCCCCTCAGAAGCGCTTGATCTCGATGTCGTGCTTCTTGAGCGCGTAGCCGATCTGGCGGGGCGTCAGTCCCAGCAGGCGCGCGGCCTTGGCCTGCACCCAGCCTGCCCTCTCCATGGCGTCCACCAGACGCTCGCGCTCGTTCAGTTCCTCGTCCGCAATCGTAGCCCGGACCGGCACGGCGGGAGCAGGCGTGGGGACAGGAACGGTGAGGGGCGGCAGGCGCGAAGCGGTGTTGGAATTCGCGGCTTCACCGCTGATCACAGGCGGCATCACCGGCAGCGGGATATCCATCGGCCGGCGGGTTTGCGGCGCGTCGGCCGGGCTGCGCCACAGGAGCGCCGACAGGCATTCGTTGTGCCGGCAGGCGAAGTCGTCGCCGACGATCGCGCCACCCTGCGCCAAGGTCGCGGTCCGCTGTACGCAATTCTCCAGCTCGCGCACGTTGCCGGGGAAGCCGCAGCCCATCAGCACGTCCATGGCATCCTGATTGAACTGCAGGTCGCGGCCGTTCTCGCGGTTGAAGCGGTCGAGAAATTCATTGGCGAGCAACGGGATATCGCCACGCCGGTCGCGCAGAGAGGGCACGATCACCGGAATGACGCTGATGCGGTAATAAAGATCAGCCCGGAATTCGTTCTTGGCCACCGCCTCTTCCAGGTTCCGGTTGGTGGCGGCGACGACGCGCACGTTCACCTTGAGGGTGTGGCTGCCGCCGACCCGCTCGAACTCCTGTTCTTGGAGCACCCGCAGCAGCTTCGCCTGGAACGCCGGCGAAATCTCGCCGATCTCGTCGAGGAAGAGCGTGCCCTTGTCGGCGAGCTCGAAGCGGCCCTTGCGCGCGCCGACGGCACCGGTGAAGGCGCCCTTCTCGTGGCCGAACAGCTCGGACTCCAGAACGGATTCAGGCAGAGCGGCGCAGTTGAGCTTGATGAAAGGGCCCTTCTGGCGCGGCGAGAGCTCGTGAATGGCCTTCGCGATCAATTCCTTGCCGGTGCCCGATTCACCGCGCAGCAAAACCGGCGAATGGGACTTGGCCACGATCATGATCTTGTCGAGCAAAGCGCGGATTTCGCGGCTGTCGCCGATGATGCCGTCGACATAGACGCGCTTGCGCTCGCGGCCAACGGAGGACGGCTTCAGCTCCGACAACTCCTTTTGCAGGCGGCCGCTTTCCGCCATCAGCCGCTCGCGGTCGCGGGACACGACGCGATGAAGCTGCACCGTCTGGCCGATGAGGTTCGCCACCATGGTGAGGAAGCGCACATCCGAATCGAGCCGGAACACGGAGCGGCCGTCCCACACCCGGTCGATGGTCAGCGTGCCGATGACGCGGGAGGCGACGCGAATGGGAACGCCGATGAAAGACACCCGCGTGTCCTCGCTGGCGCCGAGGGCCTGCGCATCTGCCGCGCTGAAGGCGGGGTGGGAAGCGACGTTCTCGGCGATGAGCGGCACGGCGGTCGCGATCACTTGGCCGATGGCCTTCTCGGGCAGCCGCGCGCGATAGCGCGCATCGGTACCCTCGTTCCAGCCGCCGCCGACGGTAATGTCGGGAATGCCGTCGTCTTCCAGCAGCGAAATCACGCCATGGCGCATCTGCATGAAGGACGAGAGAAGATTCACCACGCTCGACAACGTGGTCTCGAGGCGATTCGGGGCCGTCAGGATCTTCGAGATCTCGTAGATCCCGGTCAGAGCCACGTCGCTCAGTGAAACGAGGGGCACATGAGATCGCGCCTGCTCGCGCTCGATTTGCAACGCTTCCTGCTGAACCATGGTGCTCTCTCCGTCACCCCAGGCACCGTCCCCACCCATTTTGTCTGATTGGCGACACTTTGATTTAGTTTTATTCGCATGTCGTGCCCAAGCTGACGGCAAGATTTGATGATTGTTTGAGCACGGGCATGTCAATTGTCGCGTTTGCTGCGACAACTTGGCCATTTGCGCCGGACATCCAGGGCCCGATTGTCAGAGAAGGGACGATATGGGCCTTCAATCGGCAAAAAGATTTCGTGAGGCGAAATCTACGCGCTTCTACTTGCCGCAACTTTCCTCAGTCTGACCTGTGCAGTGCAGCGTCGAAGACGCAGACGCGGCAGGCTCCCGTGTCACAGCCGCGCGATGAGTGGCTTCGAGAACAGTGCCAGTCGGGCGGCTGCGGTGTCCGGGCGCTCGGCGCGGAGCAGGTCGGTCATTTCCGGCGCAGCGAGCGGCCGGAAGAACAGGAAGCCCTGGGCCAGCTCGCAGCCGTTGTCGCGCAGGAACCGCGCCTGCCCGGCGGTCTCCAGCCCCTCGGCCACGACGCGCATGCCGAGCTTGCGCCCGAGCTCGATCACCGCGCAGACGATGGCGGTATCGAAGCCATCCCGCTCGATGTCCTTCACGAAGCTCTGGTCAATCTTGATGGTGTCGATAGGCAGCTGCTTGAGGTGGATGAGGCCGGCATAGCCGGTGCCGAAATCGTCGAGGGCGACGCGCACCCCCGCCCGGTCCAGCTCCTCGAGGATGGGCGCCACATGCTCCGAGCTGCGCCCGAGGAAGACGGTCTCGGTGATCTCCACGTCGAAATGCGACGGCTCCACCCCCGCGGCATGAAACTGGCGGAGCAGCGTCGGCGCGAGGTCGCGATTGCTGAATTGGGCTGGGGCGAGATTGATGGCGACGCGGCCGCAGTCGAAGCCGAGCTCGATCCAGCCGCGCACGTCGCTGGCCACCCGGCGCACCATGCGCTCGCCGATGAGCACGGCGAGCTCGGGATCGGAGAGGGCGGCCTCGAAGGCTGAGGGAGACAGGATGCTGTGCGGAGAGCGCCGCCAGCGCACCAGCGCCTCCACCCCGGCGAGGCGGCCGGTCGTCAGCGAAACCTTGGGCTGGTAGTAGGGCACGATCTCGTCGTCGGCGAGCGCACCGATCATGGCGCGGTTCAGCGCCACACGCTCCAGGACCGCCTGGCGCATGGCGGGGGCATAGACGACCACGCGGTTCCGGCCCTGCTGCTTGGCGGCGTAGAGGGCGAGGTCGGCATCCTTCATCAGTTCGCCATAGGAACAGTCGTGTTCCGGGCAGGCGGCGATGCCGACGCTCGCGCGGGTGGAAAAATGCCGACCGGCATGGAGCAGCGGCCGCCGCAGCTCGACAAGGATGCTCTGGGCGAGACGCCGGCCGAGCCCGACCGGATCGGGCCCCTCCACGGCGCACACGAATTCGTCGCCGCCGAGCCGGGCGATCAGGGCCGGCTGGTCGACCAGGGCGTCGAGCCGATGGGCCGTCTCCATCAGCACCGCGTCGCCTGCGTCGTGGCCCAGGGTATCGTTGACGTCCTTGAGCCCATCGAGATCCAACAGCAGCACGCAGATGCCCTGCCCCGGCTTGCGGCGCGACAGCGC
>JAEZMT010000223.1 GCA_023442085.1 Pseudomonadota bacterium
CCACGGACGTGATTCCATTTGCCGGCTCGCAACTTTGCTTTCGCGGCTATTCGGACGCCGCCCGGCTAGAGACGGGGGAGCTGGTCTATACCGGCGCGGCCCGCACCCCGATCATGGCGCTTGCGCACGCGCTGCCCTTTCGTGGTCGCATGGTGCCGCTGATGGCGGAGCACTTCGCCACCACGGCGGATGTTCATCGGTTGACCGGCGAACTGCCGGATGGGGCCGACCTCCATCCCGCCGCCGATGGCGGTGAGAAGACATGCGAAGCCAGCGCCCGCAGGCTTTTGCGGATGGTGGGGCGCGATCTTGGTCCGTCTACCATGGAGGAAGCAAAAGCCCTCGCGGTGGCGGCGGCGGAGGTGCAGATGCACCGCCTCCACATGGCGCTCGCGCAGGTTGCCTCGGCCGGAGGCGTGCCCCCGGATGCTCCCTTGATTGGGGCGGGGGTGGGCCGCTTCCTGGCCGGACGACTGGCCCAGAGGGTGGGACGCCCCTACCTCCATGCCGGCCTGCTGCTCGCTGGCGACACCCGCCTCGCAGGCCTTGCCGCCGACTGCGCCCCGGCTGTGGCCGTGGCGCGTCTCGCGTTTAATTAGCCGACTATACCCTCACTTGCTGCCGTCGGGCTTGAATTGGGCGAGGTAGGCGATCAAGTCCGCTCGCTCCTGCTCGCTCTTGATGCCCGCGAACGCCATTTTCCCCTTCGGCGCCAAATGCTTGGGGTTCTCGATATAGTCGTTCAGGTTGGCGTTGTCCCACACCTTGCCGGCGGCGGCGCCATCCTTGATATCCTGGGAATAGGCATATCCGTCGAAGTGGGCCCACTTGGCACCGACGATGCCGTTCAGGGGCGGGCCCACCTTGACCTTGGCATCCGGGCCAACCGCATGGCAGGCCATGCATTTCTTGAAAATCGTCTCGCCCTTGGCCAAGTCCGGATCGGCGTGAGCCGCGCCGGTCGCGGCGAGAAAAAGGCCGGCGGAAACGAGCAGTGCGCGCATCGGGGCGTTCCTCTGTATGTTGACTTTCTGCGATATTTTGTCGGCTTAATTCAGGACGAGGATTTCACCTTCTCCGCCGGCCAGCCGGTTGCCGACGAGCCGCACTGCCCTGCCAGACAGCTGCCCGCCGAACAACGCAGCTAAGTCCGGCACCCGTCTGGCCAGAAGCTTCAAGGCAATGAAATCCTGAGGGCCTGCCTCGATAAAGCCCGGCGCCAAGGCATCGGGAACGGTGGTAACGAGGATGGTGCCGCGCTTCATGCCGCGCCCCGCGCCGGGACCAAGCCGGCCCGCAATCGCCAATGTGCCGGCTAATAAGCCATCGGCGGCCCCGGCTCCGGTATCACCGCCCACCAGGATCAGGCCGCCCCTCAATCGCGCGCCCAGCCCCTTCCCTACCGAACCGGCAATGGAAACGACACCGCCCCGCATGCCCTGCCGTTCGCCGGGCTGAGCGCCGCCCACGCGATTGCCCGCATTGCCGAAAACCTTAATCCGCCCGCCACTTAGGCCGGTCGCGAGGCCGTCTCCGGCATTCCCCGAGATCGTCAGTCGGCCGCCGCTCATCGCCGCGCCCGCCGCCGCGCCGACGCTGCCCTCGATCCGGATTTCACCGGCGGTCATGCCGGCGCCCACATGATCGAGCCGCACATCTCCGGAGATGACGAGCCCGTCCTGTTCGGTGGCCTCCACCGCGAACAGGTCGCCAAGGAGAGACGTGCCGGTCCCGAACGGCAGGCTGCGAGCCGCCACATCGGCCACGCTCGCGCCCGCCAGCGATGCCGGCAGCAAGGTCGATGCATCCAGCCGCGCGGCGAGAGGTGCTTTCAAGGTCAGGCGGAATCCGCTCATCGTCCCGCCTCCGGGGTCACGCCGGCAACCGGCGCCATCAGTTGATGCAGCTTGAAATGGAAGGGGCCGAGGTTGCCGCCGTAATTGCCGGCATCCACCGCCACCACACCGCCCGCGGCACCGAGGCCGCACACGGCGGTGATGCCGGCGCGCATGCTGTCCGCCACCTCGCCCTCGCTCAGGCCGTCGATAACGATTTCCAGCACGCTCTCGACTTCAGCCGGCAAAGCAGTTTTGGCGATGCCGCGCAGGGTCGGGCAATAGGCCTCGTTGGAGGAGGCGATCAGGCCGGCGTATTTGGAGCCGACCTTGGAGCCGGAGCGCACGACCCCGCCCGGAAACGGCATGATAGCCCCGCGCACCTGTCCCATGGCCGCGACCGCCGCCTCCGCCGCCGCAAGGGCCGCCGGGCGCGAGCGGGCGAGAATGAGGAAGTTGCCGCCGCCCACGGCGGCCGTGGTGGAGCCGACGATCTCGTCGCAGACGAACTCGCCCTCCATCACCGGGATGCGCCAAATCCTGCTGCCATCGAGGTTTTTCGATATCTGGTGACCATCGCCGAAATAGCGCAACGCCTTGCCGAGCGGCACGGCGGCGCCCCCTTGAAGGCCTGCATAGAGCGCCGATGTCGGCGAGGTGAGCACGCATTGGCCGGCCCGAAGCGGCACGATCTTCTTCAGGTCCTTGAGGGACATGGCGAAGATGAGCACGGCATAGCCGGGGCGCCCGTCCGGCGTCTCGGCGGCGGGAATCTCCCGTTCGATAGCCGCCTCACAACCGCAACCGATGACGGAGGTCGCGAACCCCGTCAGGCTCGCCGCCGCCGTATGTGCCCAGCGCAGTGTATCCGCGGTAATGATCAGGCGCGTCCCCGCCATGGGGAACGCCTCGGCGAAGCTGTCGCGGATCTCGACGCCGTTGATGACGAGGGGGGCCGGCGCGTTCACGACTTCAGCTCCACGATCTCGGGGCCCTGGCCGCCGCGGATTTCACTGTCGGCGATCTGGTAATGGCTGGATTTGAGGCCCATCGCCTCGTCGAACCAGCGCTCCAGCCTCTTGTCCATCAAGGGGTCGGACGGGGGATGGACGGCATAAGTCCGCCCCTCGGTGAGGGCGACGATCTCGCCGTTCACCACCACCACCTGGCCGTCCTTCATGACGAGGCGCGGGTGGGCGAACATGGCCTCGCGGTCGGCCTGGTCCTCGTAGAGCACCACGTCCGCCCGGGCGCCGGGCCCGAGATGGCCACGATCCTTGAGGCCCAAAGTGCGGGCTGGCGCGGCGCGGGTGACGACGGCGATTTCCTCCAGCGTGTACTCGCGGGCGATGCTTTCAAGCCGGGTATGGGACCGCGCCGCCTTGTGGATCTGCCGCAGGTGATGGTCGCGGAAGGGCTTGTCCATCAACAGGCGAATGAGGTGCGGGTAGGAGGTGAAGGGGCCGCCATTGGGATGGTCCGTGGTGAGGTAGACCCGCCACGGATCCTCGATGAGCAGGAACAGCTCCAGCCCGATGGCCCATTGCAGCGCGTTCACGAAGGACGTGTCGCGATAGTTGAACGGGACGACGCCGCAGGCCGCATCCATCTCGATGTCCATGCCGATCCACTTCTTGGGATCGGCGATGGTGTGGTTGCGATATTGCGACATGAGGTCCGCCGAGGCGGTCACCGTCTGGCCGAACATGATCTGGCCCACGTCCACCGAGATGTGCGGCATGGCATTCACCGCCTCGGCGATCTCGGCGGCGCCGGAGGAGAAGTGGCGGTCGCCCTCCGTGCCGTAGGAGTGGAACTGGATGTGGGTGAGGTGGAGGGGAAAGCCTTCCGTCGCGCCCATGGTGGCGAGCGTGGTTTTCACATTGCCCGGAATGCCGAGGTTGCAGCCGTGCAGGTGGATGGGGTGGGGAACGCCCAGCTCCGTCACCGCCCGCTGCAGGGTGTTGAGGATGCGACGGGGCGTCAGCTCGTAGAAGGGGCCGGCCTCGTCCAGATCGAGATTGCGGCCGTTGAATTTGAAGGCGTTGATGCCGCCGGGATTGACGATCTTGATGGCGCAGCTCTGGGTCGCCTTGAGCATCCAGGCCACATAGTCATTGATCGCCTGCTGACCTTCGCCCATCGCGATCAGGCGCAGGAGGAAATCGTCATTGCCGAGCACCAGGAAGCCGCCGGTGTCGATGTTGGGGATGTCCGCCATCTCGAGATGCGCATGGCGGGCGTTGGCGCCGACCACGGCCGGCTCGAACACCGCCGTGTAGCCCATCTGCGAATAGCGGCAGCCCGTGGCGTGAGTGGTGGGCGCCGCCCGCCCGCCACCGCAGCCGCAGAAATCGCCGAACGGCTCGGGAAAGAGGGCGCGATCCTCGTTCATGAGGAGGCGGCCAAGGTTCACCTTGCCGCCGGCGATGTGGCTGTGCAGGTCGATGCCGCCGGCGAGCACGATGCAGCCGGAGGCGTTCACCACCTCCTCGCTGCCGCCCGGCCCCGGATCGGCGATGATGCGGCCGTCCTCGACCACCACGTCGCGCACCTGGTCGATGATGCCGTTGGCGGGGTCAAACACCCGCCCGCCGGTGACGCGCGTCCTCATGCGCCCCTCCCGAGATGAGCGAGGATGGCGGAGGCCGCCTCGGCGACGCTGGGAAGCTCGGCGGGGCGCAGGCCCTGGAGCGGCAGGCAGACGACGGAATCCATGCGGAAGACATGCCCCGGATGATCGACGCCGGGGGTGCCGACGGGGATGAACACGTCCGGCTCGCGGGCAAACGACGTGTCGGGATGGGCGAGGACAATGACCGGGCCGGCCGTGAACTCGGGCGGCGGGTCGGGCCGGAAGGCGCTGGTGTGGAGCAGGAGGTCCGCGTCCTTCAGCGCCGCATCGGTCGCATAAAGATCAGGCGCGTGGCGGGAGGTGCCGGCGCCGATAACGGTGCGCAAGGGATAGCCAAAGCGCCAGAGCGCAAGCTGGTGGGCGCCTGTGACATTATCCCGGCCGCCCAGCGGCAGCACCGCTGCGCGGGTGGTAGGGGAGAGGAGGTCGACCGCCTCGGCCGCGGAGCCGGCGACAGCGGCCGCATCCGCCGTCGGCAAGGTTGCGGCGTTCCAGGTGAAGACGGAGTAGCGGGCGGCGCGCAGCAGGTCTGCAAGCTCCGCCAGCGAGGCGCCGGCCAGGCCCGGCAGCACCGGAACGGCACCGATGTCGCGGCCGGCGAGGGCGGACGCCAGCATCGCGGCGGCCGTGGCAACCTGCTCGGGCGGCAGCAGGATTTCGCTCAGCTCGTGGCCAGCGAGCGCCTTCCGCGAGGCCTCCGAGAACGGCGCGCCGATCATCACCACGCGGCGCCCTGAGGGGGCAAACAAAGGGGCAGCATCCCCGCCATCGGTCTTGCGCACCGGCATGATGCGCTCGAACAGCCGCCCGAAGCTCGCCGCCGGATCATCGCCGAACACCACCAGCAGATCGCAACGGTTGCGCACTTCGGCGAGCGTCGCGGCGATCCACCCCCGGCGCGCAAGACGGTCGAGATTGGCAAAGAGGCCGGCGGAGGCAGCATGGTCAATGCTCGCGCCCGCCGTCATGGCGATATCGTAGAGCCGCCGGTGGCCTTCCAGATCGGCGCCCAGGCCCGAGAATACGGAAGACCGCGCCGCCTTCAGCTGGCCCGCCGCAGCCGCCGCAGCGTCGGCGAGGCTGGCGGGCACGCCGTTGACGCGCGCCGATGGCGGAGGCGCGTCGCTCCGGGCCAGGAGGCGGGCGGCATCCGCGCAGGCCTTGCGCGGCGTCACCACGCGGCCGGCGACGGTCACCTCGATGTCGTCGCAGCCGAGGCCGCAGAATCCGCACACCACGTCTCGCACGATGCGGGGGGCATCGGCTTCGGTCATTTCACCCGATGACATGAGGCTCACCCCTGCCCGGTAAAGGCGTCGCGCCGCACGGCCGGCGGACACAAGCCCAGCGGCGGGAAGCCGGCTCCAAAACGTGGGTCAAGCGTGGAGAGAACGGGACTCGCGCGGTAACTGGCCATGGCTTTGCCTTGGGATTGATGGACCCAATCAAGACGCCGCGGCGGTTGCCCGCTTGTCGTTGCAGTGCGCTTCGGAAAAATCCGTGCGCCATGCGTCTGTTCTTGGCGGGGACGCTAACACAGCGAAGCGGAGCCGAAAACCCGTCACATGTGCGGCGCTTGCGAGAAGGATTTGTGCGACGCGGGACCGCTTTACTTAAAGCAGGTGATTTCTGCTTCCGCCTGCGCCCGGCGCAGTTCGGCGATGGTGTCTTCATATTGGGGCGTATTGCGGAAGATGTTCGCCGCCTGCCCCACACCCTGCCGCATGGAGAGAATGGTCTCGGCCGCGACATAATGGTCGTAGGGCAGGATCGACGCCAGCGTGTCCACCGAACAGGAACAGCGCGCCATGGCCTCGCGGGTCTGGCCGTTGGCGGCCATGCAGCCGAACACGTAGTCCACGCGCGCGGAGGTGGGATAATCGTTGTCGCTGGCGCTCGCCGTAGACGCCGCCCCGCAGAGGGTGAGCAGCAGGGCGCCGGCCTTAATGGGCCGTCGGATCATAGGCGATGCTCTCCTCCCACAGGGTGCCGCCCGGTGCCTCGGCCTTGATGGCCAGCCGCACGATCTGGCCGGGAACCTCCGGCGACACCTCGAACGTATAGACGAGCGTTTCGAGCCCCCGCATCCGCGCGGCGTTGGGATCGCCCTTGAACGGGCTCACCGCGACGCGCCAGCCCTTCACCGTCTGCCCGCCCACCGTGAGGTCGGTTGCGGTCACGGTGGCCGCATCGCGCAAAGCGGTGCGGATGGCGGTCTTGAAGTAGCGGGGGTTGCCCTTGAGCCGTCCCGACAGGTCCCCGAGATGGTTCTCGAGGAACAGCAGCAGCATGGGGTTGGTCGTCACGCCCTCGAACGGCCCGGCGGCGTGGTGGCGCTCCGGCGAGAAGAAATCGACCTTCACGTCACGCGCGTCGCCCCCGCCCGCGCTCGCCTCGATCATGAGAAGCACGCGATCCTCGAAGGTTGCTCCGAGTTCGGGATTGGCCACCTTGCGGGCATAGCGATAGGTGAGCGTCTGGCCGGCCTTGGTGTTGGCGAGCTGCGGCTCCTCGAACAGCAGCGTCGCCGCATCCGGCGCGGCTTGCTGCGACGCCGCCTGCGCCTCGGCCCCGCTGGCCGCCTGCGGCATCACGAGGGCGCCGCCGGAGAACAGGGCGGCCATGAGGACAAGCCAAAGGCCCAGCGCGCGATTGAGGCTCACGATGCGGCTCCTTCGGGCGCCTTCGCCGGCGCCCCGCCGATGGTGCGATAGATGTAGTCCGGCGCGACGGCTGCCGCCTCGCCGGTCGCAAGCGCCTCCACCCGGGCATGGAAGGGCGAGAGGGAGCAGGCCGGGTCGGTCGCCGCCGCATCGCCCACCAGCGCCATGGCCTGGCAGCGGCAGCCGCCGAAATCCATCTCCCGCCGGTCACAGCTGCGGCAGGGCTCGCGCATCCACTCGGTGCCGCGGAAGGCGTTGAAGGCCGGCGAGGCGCGCCAGATGTCGCCCAGCGCGTGGTCCCGCACGGACCAGAATTCGAGGTTCGGGATGCTTTCCGCCGCATGGCAGGGCAGCACCCGGCCGGTGGGCGTGACGTTCAGCGTCCGCCGCCCCCAGCCGCCGGAGCAGGGCTTGGGAAAGCGGGCGTAATAGTCCGGGATCACCATGTCGATGACGAGGATGCCTTCGAGCCGCCGCCGCGCCTCCTCCACCAGCGCCACCGAGCGATCCACGTCCGGCCGTGCCGGCATCAGCGCGGCCCGGTTCGCATAGGCCCAGCCGTAATACTGGGTATGCGCCACCTCCAGCCGGCGGGCCTTCAGCGCCACGGCGAGGGCGATGATCTCCTCCACCTCATGGATGTTGCCGCGATGGATGACCGCATTGAGCGTCAGCGGTAGGCCGAGGTCGGTGACCTTGCGGGCGAATTCCAGCTTAGCCGCATGGCCGCCCTTGTAGCCGCCGATGCGGTCGCCGGTCTCGGCGCTCGCCCCCTGCACGGAGAGCTGCACATGGTCGAGCCCGGCATCCGACAGGGCGTCGATCATGCCCGAGGCGCGGCCGATGCCGGAGGTGATGAGGTTGGTGTAGAGCCCCTCCGCCGCACAGTGGGCGGTCAGTTCCACCAAGTCCGGGCGCGCCGTGGGTTCGCCGCCGGAGAGGTGGACGTGAAGGATGCCCAGCGCCGCCGCCTCGCTCAGCACCCGCTTCCAGGTGGGCGTGTCCAGCTCCGCGTCGCGACGCTCCAGCTCCAGCGGATTCGAGCAATAGGGGCAGCGCAGCGGGCAGCGATGGGTCAGCTCGGCGAGGATGCCGATGGGATGGCCGACGGAAGGCGCCGCCGCCGGGCGGGGTGCCTCGCGCACCTCGGTGCGGATATCGCTGCCAATCGCGCTCATGTCTCGATCACCCGGCGCGCGATGAGACCCCCGATCATGTCCCTGACGTCGTCGGCGATCACCTCGCGCTTCTCGTCGTAGCGGGCGGCGAGGGCGTCCACGATCTCGGCGCAGGTGCGCTTTCCGTCCACCAGCTCCAGCACGGCGGCGGCGGTCTCGTCGATGTCGAACGCCCGCTCCGGCGCCAGCAGCACATGGCGGGACCGCACCTGATCGTATTTGAGCTTCACGCCGCGGGGCAGGCGCGGAACGTCGGTTTCCTCGGCGCGCATATCACTCCCCGACCACAGCGACGCCCGGCCGCCAGGCGCCCGGCGCGGGCCAGCCCGGCGCCACATAGGCGAGGTAGAGCGCGTCAAGCTGCGCCCACAGCACCTCGGTCTTGAAGGTGAGGGCACGGATGACGGCGCGCTGCTCGGCGGCGGTGCGGGCATTCTGCTTCACATAGTCGAGGGCGAAGTCCGCATCCTTCGGCGCCTGGTCGAGCCGGCGGCGGAAATAGGCGATGACGGTCTCGTTGATGAAATCGTAGTGCTCCAGCATCCCCGAGATGCGCTCGGCATGGATGCCCGGCGCGAACAGCTCGGTGAGGGAGGAGGCCACCGCCTCCAGCAGCGAATGCTCCGCGACGAAGCGGACATACGCCTCCACCGCGAACTTGGTGGCGGGCAGGGCGCCTTCCCGGGAGATGACGTAATCCCGGTCAAGGCCGAGGCCGTCGGTGAGCACCAGCCAGCGCTCGATGCCGCCCGTATCCCCGCCGAAGCCGTCGTGGTCGGTAATGCGATGGAGCCATTCCCGGCGCAGCTCGCGGTCGTCGCAGCGGGCCATCAGCGCCGCATCCTTGCGGGGGATGGCGGACTGGTAGCAATAGCGGTTGAGCGCCCAGGCGCGGACCTGATCGCGGTTCAGCCGGCCGGAATGCAGCAGCTTATGGAAGGGGTGGAGGTTGTGATAGCGCGTCGCGCCCACCGCGCGCAGCGCTGCCTCCAGCCCTTCCGGGGAGAGGGGCTCCTGCGGCGACGGCAAAGGCGGGAAATCGGCGGGAAGATCGGCCGCTTCGGCCAGCACCCGGACGGTGGCTTGCGCGCTCATAGGGTGAACTCCATTCCGTCCCGGGCGACCG
>JAEZMT010000253.1 GCA_023442085.1 Pseudomonadota bacterium
TCGACCACCTTCATGGACAGGCGGGTCTTGCCGCGCTCGTCGAAGCCCATGAGCTTCACCTTCACCTTGTCGCCTTCCTTGACGACGTCGGAGGGCTTGGCGACGCGCTCGTTGGCCATCTGCGACACGTGGACGAGGCCGTCCTTGGAGCCGAAGAAGTTCACGAAGGCGCCGAAGTCCACCACCTTCACGACGGTGCCCTCATAGATCTGGCCCACTTCCGGCTCGGAAGCGATGGACTTGATCCAGTTGATGGCCGCCTTGATCGAGTCGCCGTTGGCGGACGCGATCTTGATGGTGCCGTCGTCCTCGATGTTGATCTTGGCGCCGGTCTTCTCGACGATCTCGCGGATCACCTTGCCGCCGGAGCCGATCACTTCGCGGATCTTGTCCACGGCGATCTTCATCACCTCGATGCGCGGGGCGTGCTCGCCGAGTTCCGCGCGGGCGGTGGTGAGGGCCTTGGCCATCTCGCCGAGGATGTGGACGCGGCCGTCCTTCGCCTGGGTGAGGGCGACCTTCATGATCTCCTCGGTGATGCCGGCGATCTTGATGTCCATCTGGAGCGAGGTCACGCCCTGCTCCGTGCCGGCCACCTTGAAGTCCATGTCGCCGAGGTGATCCTCGTCGCCGAGAATGTCGGAGAGCACCGCGAACTTCTGGTCCTCAAGGATGAGGCCCATGGCGATGCCCGCCACCGGGCGACGCAGCGGCACGCCCGCATCCATCAGCGCCAGCGAGGTGCCGCAGACGGTGGCCATGGAGGACGAGCCGTTGGACTCGAGGATCTCCGACACCACGCGCAGGGTGTAGGGGAACTCGTGCTTGGCCGGCAGCATGGGGTGGATGGCGCGCCAGGCGAGCTTACCGTGGCCGATCTCGCGGCGGCCGGGCGAGCCCATGCGGCCGGTCTCGCCCACGGAGAAGGGCGGGAAGTTGTAGTGCAGCAGGAAGTGCTCCTTGTAGGTGCCTTCCAGGCTGTCGATGAACTGCTCGTCCTCGCCGGTGCCCAGCGTCGCGACCACGAGGGCCTGCGTTTCGCCGCGGGTGAACAGCGCAGAGCCGTGGGCGCGCGGCAGGATGCCGACCTCGGAGACGATCGGGCGCACGGTGCGCACGTCGCGGCCGTCGATGCGGATGCCGTCGTCGAGGATGTTCCAGCGCACGATCTTGGCTTCGAGCGCCTTGAACACCTCGGAGACCACCTGCGGATTCGGCACCGTCGTGCCGCCGATGGCGAGCTCCTCGTAATACTTCTTCACCTTGGACTTGGCGGCGCCGACGGCGGCGTAGCGGTCCTGCTTCTGCTTGATCTTGTAGGCGGCGCGCAGATCGTGCTCGGCGATCTCCTTCACCTTGGCCTCGATCTCAGAGACGTCGAGCGGCGCGAAGGTGCGGGGCTCCTTGGCGGCCTTCTCGGCGAGGCGGATGATGGCCTCGATCACCGGCTGGAAGTGGCGGTGGCCGAACATCACGGCGCCGAGCATGATCTCCTCGGGCAGCTCTTTCGCTTCCGATTCCACCATCAGCACCGCGTCGCCCGTGCCGGCGACCACGAGGTCGAGGGAGCTTTCCTTCACCTCGTCCACGGTCGGGTTGAGCACATATTCATTGTCGATGAAGCCGACGCGGGCGGCACCCACCGGACCCATGAAGGGAATGCCGGAGAGGGTCAGCGCGGCGGAGGCGGCGACCAGGGCGACCACGTCGGGATCGTTCTCGAGGTCATGCGCCAGAACGGTGACGACCACCTGGGTGTCGCACTTGTAGCCGTCCGGGAAGAGGGGGCGGATCGGGCGGTCGATGAGGCGGGAGACCAGCGTCTCCTTCTCGGACGGACGACCCTCGCGCTTGAAATAGCCGCCGGGGATGCGGCCGGCCGCGTAGGTCTTTTCCTGGTAGTTCACGGTCAGCGGGAAGAAGTCCTGGCCCGGCTTCGGCTCCTTGGCCGAAACGACGGTGGCGAGAACCTTGGTGTCGCCGTAGGTGGCGAGCACGGAGCCGTCGGCCTGGCGGGCCATCTTGCCCGTCTCGAGGGTGAGGGTGGTTCCACCCCAGTCCAGCTCTTCGCGGTGAATGTCGAACATGGCTTGCTCTTTCAGTTCAGGCGCGAACGAAAAAAGCCATGAGCAAGACGGCCGGACGCGCCGCGCGAAGCCAAACCCTCATACGGGGGCTCCGACGGTTGCGTCCGGCGATCCTGCCATGGCTCTTTCCATTCACGGACCCGCAGCAGGCCCCATGCCCGCTGCGCAAATGCGCCCCCATGGCGGGGGCGCGCGGCGCCAGCCTGTCGTCGGCCGGCACCGGAAACCGGCGTCAGCGGCGGATGCCCAGACGGCCGATGAGGGACTTGTAGCGGCCCTCGTCCTTCTTCTTCAGATAGTCGAGCAGGCTGCGCCGCTGCGAGACGAGCTTCAGGAGCCCGCGACGCGAGTGGTTGTCCTTGTTGTGGGACTTGAAGTGCTCGGTGAGGTTGGTGATGCGCTCGGTGAGGATCGCCACCTGCACCTCGGGCGAACCCGTGTCGCCGTCCTTGGCACCAAAGTCCTTGATGAGCGCCTGCTTGCGCTCCGCCGTGATCGACATCGGTCAATCCTTTCAACAGAGAGTGGGGAGGAGGCGGAAGCCCTCATGCCGGATCCCTCAAAGAGGTAGCGGCGGGCTCTCGATCTCCGCTCGGCCGGGCCGGGATGTCGTCCAGCACGGTCGAAGCTGTGCGAAACGCGGGATCGGTCCAGTGACCATCCGTTGCCGTTTCCGTAATGTCGTCAGCACATTAAGCCGCCAACAGGAAACGCGGCGCCCCGAGGGGCACCGTCCGCGCGGCGGACTATAGCCAAATTTCCGCGCCCGGCCAGCGGAATGTTTCGCCGCCTCCCGGGGGCTCAGTCCGCGCCCCGATCGGCCGGGATTGTCAGTCTGCGCCCTGATCGGCCGCGTGGCCGGCGGCGGTGATGCCGGCGATGGCACAGGCCTCGTCATTGTCGGAGGTGTCGCCGGAGATGCCGACCACGCCGATCACCTTGCCGTCGCCGGAGCGGATCAGCACGCCGCCCGGTACCGGGATGAGCGAGCCGCCGATGGCGGAGGTGGCGGCGGCAATGAAGAAGGGCTGGTCCTTCGCCCGCTTGAACAGGGAGCGCGAGCCCATGCCTAGCGCCAGCGCGCCCTTGGCCTTGCCGAGAGCGATGTCCATGCGGTTGAGGCTGGTGCCATCCTCGGAGCCGGCCGCCTTGAGCGCGCCGCGCGCATCAAGAACGCAGATGGCGAGCGGGTTCATGCCGCCCGCCCGGGCATGGGCGAGGGCCGTCGTGACGATGGTTTGGGCCTGTTCGAGCTTGAGTTCCGACACGGCTTGGTCCTTTCCCCTTCGGACGCCGGGCGGCGTCGCGATTGCCTCTGACGCCTCCCTCTAGCCTAAGCGGCGGTGAATGCGAACCGGGAGGGAGAAGCCGAAAATCCTCTCCCCTGGGCCCCCGCCCCCGTGCCACCATGCGCCGCCCCGCCCCAGAGAGCCGATCCGGGAGAGCGCCGACATGATCCCGACCCGACAGAGCCGAGAGCCCGGGCATCGCCGCAAGTTCCTGGTGGTGGTGGACGACACGCCCGAATGCGATCGCGCCGTCTATTACGCCGCCCGCCGTGCTGCCGGTACCGAGGGCGGGGTGGTGATGCTGGGAGTTCTGGAGCTTGAGGGTGTCAGCCAGCAATGGCTCGGCGTCGCCGATTTGATGCGGGCCGAGGCCCATGAGGAGATGGAGGCCCGGCTCGCCAAATATGTCGCGCGGGCACGGCAGGTGGCCGGAATCACCCCGGAAACGGTGATCCGCGAAGGCGCGCTGGCGGACGCCATCGGCGCGGTGATCCACGAGGACCGCGACATCGCCATTCTGGTGCTCGCCGCGGGAACGGGGAAGGAAGGGCCGGGGCCGCTGGTGGCGTCGCTGGCCGCCGGCCATGCGGCGCGCTTTCCCATCCCGGTCACCATCGTGCCGGGGGCGCTGACCGATCAGGATCTGGACGGGCTGGCCTGAAAAGATGCACCGCCGGGACGGATCGCTCCATCCCGGCGGTCGCGCGGCCCGAACGAGAAACGCAAGGACTATATCCTCGCTCGGGACGGCGGTTCGAATGTCTGGTTGATCCGGCAGCTTTGGCGGATCGGGCGCGGACCCGTCATCGCGGCGACGGCGGGCACTTCAGCGCCGGGCGTCGCCATCGACGGGTCGGGGCGGAGCGCGGTCGGCGGGCAGGAACACCGCCCGTGCGGCGCAATTGCGGCGGCCGCGTCCGGCATCGGCGGACGTGCCATGCGCGAATCGCAGATCGTTGCCGGCAAAGCACAGACGCGAACGCCGGACTTGCGTGCGCGACATTTCCGTCTATATTAGCGCCGTCCCCCATGGGGATGCCTCAGCGCCATCGCAGTCGAAGGTGATGAGAGTGGGCCCCGGTCGGGACCCGCTCCTTTTCTGCTTATCCGGTGTCCATCGATATCGGATGTGCCCTCGGGCGCCGGGCGGGCTGCTGGCTGAAGAAGAATTTCGGGCGCCGGTGCCGAGCCGCCGCGTCCGGCGCAAATGAACCAGCGGACGGCGCATGGCGGAAGCCGATGCGAACAGTCCGCGCCCGGAGTGACATGACCGAGATCAATGCCGTGCTGGACGATCCCAACGAGCCGCGCCTCATCACCGAGACCGGCGTGGCGGCCCGTGTCGCCGCCATCGCTTCCGGCGTGCTCGGCGGCCTGGGCTACCGGCTGGTGCGCGTGAAGGTGACGAACCGCGACGGCGGCACCGTGCAGATCATGGCCGAGCGCCCCGACGGCACCATGTCCATCGACGATTGCGAGGCCGCCTCCCGCGCCCTCTCGCCGGTGCTCGACGTGGAAGATCCCATCGCCAGCGCCTACCGCCTCGAAATGTCCTCGCCCGGCATCGACCGGCCGCTGGTGCGGCTGTCGGACTTCGTGCGCTGGGCGGGCCATGAGGTGAAGGTGGAGATGAGCGTGCCGGTGGACAGCCGCAAGCGCTTCCGCGGCATCCTCACCGGTGCCGAGGACGGCGATGCGCTGGTGCGCCGCACCGATGCGCGCGCCGACGAGGAACCCACCGTCCGCCTGCCGCTCCGCGATATCCATGATGCCCGCCTCGTGCTGACCGACGCGCTGATCCGCGAGGCGCTGCGCGCCGCCAAGGCCGCCGGACAGGCGATCGACGAGGAGGCCGAGGACTTTCTCGACACCGTCGATCCCCTGGAGGCCGACGACACGTTCGAGCCGGGCGACCTGAAGGGCGACGGCGACGACTTGGACGGCGATGAGGACGAGGCCCCCGCCGCTCCGGCGCGCGGCCCGGTCGCCAACAAGGGCGCCACCGGCAAGGTCGCCGGCAAGAAGGCCAAGAAATCCAAGGTCGCAGGCAAGAAGCCCGTGTCCAAGAAATCCAATGCCAAGAAGAAGGCGGGCCTGGATACGGCCGCCTCCTCGGCCAACGCCAGCAGCGTGAAGGAGAAGCACTGATGGTCGCCGTCAGCGCAAACCGGCTGGAACTCCTGCAGATCGCCGATGCGGTCGCGCGGGAGAAGTCCATCGACCGCAGCATCGTGATTGCCGCCATGGAGGACGCCATCGCCAAGGCCGCGCGCTCGCGCTACGGCCAGGAGACGGACATCCACGCGGACATCAACCCGCGCACCGGCGAGCTGCGCCTCGCGCGGCATCTGCTCGTGGTGGACGACGTGGAGAACACCGCCACCGAGATCACGCTGGACGGCGCCCGCCGCCACAATCCGGCGGCGCAGGTGGGCGACACCATCGCCGACACCCTGCCGCCCTTCGATTTCGGCCGCATTGCCGCGCAGAGCGCCAAGCAGGTCATCGTGCAGAAGGTGCGCGAGGCCGAGCGCGACCGGCAGTATGACGAATACAAGGACCGCATCGGCGACGTGCTGAACGGCCTCGTGAAGCGCGTCGAGTACGGCAACGTCGTCGTGGACCTCGGCCGCGGCGAAGGCATCCTGCGCCGCGACGAGCTCCTCCCGCGCGAGACGGTGAAGACCGGCGACCGCATCCGCGCCTACATCTACGACGTGCGCCGCGAGCCGCGCGGCCCGCAGATCTTCCTCTCCCGCACGCATCCCCAGTTCATGGCGAAGCTGTTCGCGCAGGAAGTGCCGGAAATCTACGACGGCATCGTCGAGATCAAGGCCGTGGCCCGCGATCCCGGCTCCCGCGCCAAGATCGCCGTCATCTCCCGCGACCAGTCGGTGGACCCGGTCGGCGCCTGCGTCGGCATGCGCGGCTCGCGCGTGCAGGCGGTGGTGAACGAGCTGCAGGGCGAGAAGATCGACATCATCCCCTGGAACCCGGACATCGCCACCTTCATCGTCAACGCCCTTGCCCCCGCCGAGGTGGTGAAGGTGGTGCTCGATGAGGATCGCGAGCGCATCGAGGTTGTGGTGCCCGACGCCCAGCTGTCGCTGGCGATCGGCCGCCGCGGCCAGAACGTGCGCCTCGCCACCCAGCTCACCGGCTGGGACATCGATATCATGACCGAGCAGGAGGAGAGCGAGCGGCGGCAGAAGGAATTCGCCGAGCGCACCAAGATGTTCTCCGAGGCGCTCGATCTCGACGAGATGATGGGCCAGCTGCTCACCTCCGAGGGCTTCACCTCGGTGGAGGAGATCGCCTACGTGCCGATCTCCGAGCTCGCCTCCATCGAAGGCTTCGACGAGGACACCGCCGACGAGCTGCAGTCCCGCGCCCTCAAGCACCTCGCCGAGGTGGAGGAGGCGCTCGACGCCCGCCGCAAGGAACTGGGTGTCGAGGACGAGGTGAAGGACGTGCCCGGCGTCACCTCCAAGATGCTGGTGGCCTTCGGCGAGAACGACATCAAGACCGTCGAGGATCTCGCCGGCTGCGCCACCGACGATCTCATCGGCTGGAGCGAGCGCAAGGACGGCGAGACCATCCGCCATGCCGGCGCGCTGGACGGCTTCGAGTTCTCCCGCGAGGAGGCCGAGGCCCTCATCATGCAGGCCCGCGTCGCCGCGGGCTGGATCGAGGCCGAGCCTGAAGCCGAGGGCGAAGACGCCCCGGCCGAAGACGCCTGAGCCAAGGAGATGACCACTGGTGCCCGCTATACTGGACGAGGACGAGACGGACGGAGGGCCGCGCAGCCTGGCTGCGGCGCGGGCACCCTTGTCGCGCCTGTGCCTCGCCACGCGGCGGGTGCTGCCGGTGGCCGACATGCTCCGCTTCGTGGTGGCACCGGATGGCGCCATCATCCCGGATCTTTCGCGTAAGCTCCCCGGCCGTGGTGCCTGGGTGGGGGCCACGCGGGCCGATTTCGACGCGGCGCTGAAGAAGAAGGCCTTTGGCCGCGCCTTCAAGGGACGTGGCAAGGCTGCGCCCGATCTTGCCGATCTGGTGGATCGGCTCATCTACAAGGACGCCCTGGCGGCCCTTTCCCTCGCCAACAAGGCGGGACGGGTCGTGACGGGTCACACCAAGGTCGAGGCGACCCTGGGCACCGGCGATGTGCTGGTCGTCCTCAACGCCAGTGACGCGCGCCCGGACGGGGTGCGCAAGCTCAATGCCCTCCTGCGACAGGTCGAGGCCGCCGGTTTCCGCGCGGTGCACACGGTCGATTGCTTTCCCGGCATCGATTTGGACTTGGCGTTGGGGCGGTCAAATGTGGTACATGCGGCGCTACTCGCGCATCCGACGGCCAAAGGGTTTCTGGAGCGCTGCCACAGGCTCTCGCGCTGGCGGACGGGTACGTCCCTCGGCGAGACGCTCGGGCAGGGTCCAAACCCCAGCCATGGCAATGATTTGAGCCATGGTGCTGATCTCCCGCATGACCCCGGCCGGATGCAAGGAACGGATACGGAATGAACGACACCAAGACCCCAGGCGACAAGACGCTGCATCCCGCCCCCGGCAAGACGCTCACGCTGAAGCGCCCGGTGGAGCAGGGAACGGTGCGCCAGAGCTTCAGCCATGGCCGCTCCAAGGCGGTCGTGGTGGAGAAGGTGAAGCGCCGCGTCATCGCCCCAGGTGAGGCTGGCCATGGGAGCGCGCCCGCGGCGCCGGCTCCGGCGGCCCCGCCTGCGCAGGCGAAGGCGCCTGCCGCTCCGGCCGCGCCCGCCCGTCCTGCCGCGCCGTCCACGCC
>JAEZMT010000332.1 GCA_023442085.1 Pseudomonadota bacterium
GCGACTACACCTCCGCCGCGACCTTCCTCGGCGTGACGGCGCTGGTCTACTCCTCCGGCTATGACGGCATGATCTACGCCATCGGATTCCTCGTGGGCTTCCCGATGATCCTGTTCCTCATCGCCGAACCGCTGCGCAATCTCGGGCGCTACACCTTCGCCGATGTCGCTGCGTATCGCCTCTCGGAAGTGCCGGTGCGGGTGGTGGCGGCCACCAACACGCTGGTCATCGTGCTGCTCTACCTGATCGCCCAGATGGTGGGGGCCGGAAAGCTCATCGAGCTTCTGTTCGGCCTGCCCTACTGGGTGGCGGTGGGCCTCGTGGGCCTGCTGATGATGGCCTATGTCACCTTCGGCGGCATGCTGGCCACCACCTGGGTGCAGATCATCAAGGCGGTGCTGCTGCTCACCGGCTCGGTGGTGATGTCCCTGCTCATCCTCGGCCATTTCGGCTTCAGCCTGGAGGCGCTGTTCGCCCGCGCCGCCGCGCTGCACCCCAAGGGCATGGCCATCATGGCACCGGGCGGGCTGGTGAAGGACCCCGTCTCCGCCATCTCGCTGGGCGTCGCCCTCGTGTTCGGCACCGCCGGGCTGCCGCACATCCTGATGCGCTTCTTCACCGTGGCCGATGCCCGGCAGGCGCGCACCTCCGTCCTGGTGGCGACGGGCTTCATCAGCATCTTCTACACGCTGCTGTTCGTGCTCGGCTTCGGCGCCATCGCCTTCGTGATGTCGGACCCGAGCTTCAAGGACGCCACCGGCGCGGTCGTGGGCGGGGCCAACATGGTGGCGCTCCACCTCGCCAACGCGCTCGGCGGCTCCGTGCTGCTCGGCTTCATCTCGGCGGTCGCGTTTGCCACGATCCTCGCGGTGGTGTCGGGCCTCACCATCGCCGGAGCGTCTGCGGCGAGCCACGATCTCTATGCCCGCGTCATCCGGCGCGGCAAGGCCTCGGAGCAGGAGGAGGTGCGGGTCTCCAAGGCGGCGGCGGTGGTCATCAGCCTCCTCGCCATGGCGCTCGGGCTCCTGTTCGAAAACCAGAACATCGCCTTCATGGTGGGCCTCGTCTTCGCCATCGCGGCGAGCGCGAACTTCCCCGTCATCGTGCTGTCGGTGTCCTGGCCCGGCCTCACGACGCGCGGCGCCGTCACCGGATCGGTGACGGGCCTCGTGGTCGCCCTCGTGCTGGTGGCGCTGAGCCCCAGCGTGTGGACGACGACGCTGAAGCTCGGCCCCGCGCCCTTCCCCTATGACAATCCCGCGCTGTTCTCCGTGCCGCTCGCCTTCCTCGTCTCGATCCTTGTCTCGCTGGCGGATCGCAGCACGGCGGCCGAGCGCGTGCGCGCGGCCTTCGCCGCCCAGAACGTGCGGGCGCAGACCGGCTTCGCATTGGACTGAAACGCCGAAATACAGGGAGACACCCAATGAACATCAACACCACCGCCACCTACGCCACCATCGAAGCCCCGCGCGACTGGCCCGAGGCCTTGCGGGCGGACCTGCACGCCAGCCGCGGCAATGGCCGCGTCGGCAGCCGCCTCGTCTCCCAGAGCGAGCGGGTGCGGGTGTGGCACCTCGCGCTGAAGCCCGGCGAGCGCATCGGCTTCCATACCCATGTGCTCGACTATTTCTGGACGGCCGTGACCGGCGGGCGCGCCCGCTCCCATTATGCCGACGGGCACGTCGCCGAAGTGACGTATGAGGCCGGCGACACCAAGCACCATCATTTCGGCCCCGGCGAATTCATGATGCATGACCTCACCAACATCGGGGACACCGAACTGGTGTTCACCACCGTCGAGTTTCTCGACAGCGACAACGCGCCGCTGAAGGTCGATTGAGACCACGCCTCGCAGCCGTTCACGCAAAAGAAAAGGGGTCGCCGAGGCGACCCCTTTTTACTTTCAGGATGGCGCCGATCAATTGTCGTCGGCGTCGTGGGCGGGGCCGGACTGGGCGTTGCCGGTCTCGAACGGGCGCTCGGAGACATAATAGGGGCCGGGGGTGCCGAAGGCGCTGGGACGCTCGAGGCGGGCCTGCTCGCGGGCCACGGCCGCCGGGGAGGTCGGGGTCAGGCTCCCCTGCGCGGAGACGGCATACTGCTCCACATTCTCCTTCTGGACGGTCGGGTCGGCGAAGGCCGAACCCATGGACGAGACGAGCGCCACGGCGACACCGGCGGCGAGGACAGCAGACTTGATGGACATGGCAAGCACTCCGTTGTTGATGTGATGAATTTAGGGAATGCTGCCGATCTGAAATATTATGCCGTGATTTATTCTTTTCATATGCTTCGACTAATCCGTATACGAGCGTATGGCCTTTGCCCGAACAGGCACGCACCGCGCCGCCCGCCGGGAGCGCAAACGCAAGAGGCCGGTGCCATGCCGGCACCGGCCTCTGGTCATCGGGACTGCTGGAAAGCGGATATCAGGCCTGATGTGCCGCTCCGAGCGCATGCGGGGCGGGCCGGCCGGTGTGCGGCGCGCGGGCCATGTGCTCCGACCGCCAGCGATTGGGCGTCGTCGCGGCGAAACGCCGGAACACGGTGGTGAAGTGGGCCTGGGTCTGGAAACCAACGCTGAAGGCGACCTGCGCGAGCGGCTCCGTGCTCTCCAGCATCAGCTTCTGGGCGCGCTCCACGCGCAGCCGCAGCAGATACTCATGCGGCCGGACGCCCGTCGAGACACGGAACCGGGCGGCGAAATGCATGCGGCTGAGGCCGGCGACGCGCGCCATGTCGGCGAGCGTGACGGGCTCCCAATAATGCTCCTCCATGAAGGCCAGCACCCGCTTCAGCCGCCATGCCACGAGGCCGGAGCTGGCCCGCGCCGGCTTCTGTTGCGACCGGGGCAGGACCGGGGCCTGGCGGGCCGGGAACGGCGCGAGCCGCCCGATGTGCCGGACCTCTGCATCAAGGCCCGCATGAAGGCCGGCATGGCTCTGCGCGACGGCCTCGGCGGCGGTGGATGGCGCGGCATGGAACGACATGCGGAAGACCCCCAATGCTGGACGGACGGTTCCGCGCGGCCCACCGTTGCGCCCGGCCCGGCGGCGCCGCAATCACGGCGCCAGCCCGTTCCGGCGGAAAGACCTAACGCTTCGCCGATTGGATCCCAGCATCGGTCGCCACCGTGTTTTGCTCCATTCTACTTGGGGTTCGCGGCTCATATGATCGGGTGGCGGCCGGCATACCTTGGTATAGGCGGAAGGACTTTAGGGTTAGCGGGCTTGAGCCGGCCGTCCGTTTTTGCTGCACTGCCTGCTCGGGAGCCGGCGCATCCGCCGTTCAAACTGGCAAGATCGAGGCCTATGGCGGTGATACCGAAGCACGATAGTCGGCGACCGGCAGCCGCACGGCGCACGGCCGGCAACTGCACTCCGGCCGACCGCCGGGGGCACGCCAAACGCGCGGGGGCATGATGTCTGGTCTGGCCGGTTCCTTGTCCAGCAACAGCCCGGATGCCGCCGCGCGGCGGCGGACCGGCTTCGTGCTCGTGGCGCTGCTGTGCCTCGCGATCTTCCTCGTGGACACGCTCTCGCCGTTCGACATGGCGATTGCCGTGCTCTACGTGGTCGTCGTGACCCTGAGCGCCACCCTGTTCGGGCGCACGGGTCTCGTGGCGGTCGCCGGCGTCTGCGTCCTGCTCACGATCCTGAGCTTCGGGATCATGCACGCCACCGATTACAACATCTCCTCCGCCATGCGGTGCTTCGTCAGCGTCGCCGCCATCGCCGTCACGACCTTCCTCTCCCTGCGCAACCAGCAGGCGACGGCGGCGCTGAAGGAGCAGGCCGCGCTGCTCGATCTCTCCCACGACGCGATCTTCGTGCGGAACCTCTCCGATACGGTCATCTACTGGAATCGCGGGGCCGAGCGGCTCTACGGCTGGACGCGCGCCGAGGCCCTCGGCCAGCCGGCCGGTGCGCTGCTGAAGACCGACTACCCCGCTCCCCGCGCCGAGATCATGGGGGCGGTGCTGGAGACCGGCCACTGGGAGGGCGAGATCGTCCAGACCACCCGCGACGGCGGCAAGCTCGTATGCGCCAGCCGCTGGTCGCTCCAGCGCGACGCGCGCGGGCGGCCCAGCGGCATCATGGAGACCAGCAGCGACATCACCGAACGGCAGAAGGCCGAGCAGGAGCTGCACCAGGTGCGCAGTGATCTCGCCCATGTCACCCGCGTGAGCACCATGGGCGAGCTCACCGCCTCCATCGCCCATGAGGTCAACCAGCCGCTGGCAGCGGTGGTGACCAACGGCGAGGCCTGCCTGCGCTGGCTGCGCCGCGCGGAGCCGGACCTCGGCGAGGCGGAATCCTCGGTCACCCGCATGATCGCCAACGCCCGCCGCGCGAGCGACGTGGTGGAGCGGCTGCGCGCCTTCGCCCGCCGCGGCACGCCGGTGCGCCAGGCACTGGACAGCGCCGAGCTGGTGGAGGATTGCGTGCTGCTGCTGGAACGGGAGCTGTCGAACCACCGTGTCCGGCTGGAGCTTGCCCTCGCGCCCGGCCTGCCGGCCATCGAGGGCGATCGCATCCAATTGCAGCAGGTGCTCATCAATCTGGTGCTCAACGCCATCCAGGCCATGGACGAGGTTCCGGAATCCCGCCGCGTGCTGCACATCGGCAATGCGCTCGCGACGCCGCCGTGGCCCACGGACGGCGAGGCGGAGCTGACCATCTGCGTGCGCGATACCGGCCCAGGCATCGCGCCGGAGATGTTCGCCACCCTGTTCTCACCCTTCGTCTCCACGAAGGAGGACGGCATGGGCCTCGGCCTGTCGATCTCGCGCTCCATCGCGCAGGCCCACGGCGGCCGCATCAACGCCGCACTGAACAACGAGGGGGGCATGTGCTTCTCCCTTACCCTGCCGCTTTCCGGCGCCATCTCCCCTTCCAGCCCGAGGGACATCCGACCGTGACCAGTCGACCGCTGACCCGCCCGGCGCCGCCCTCGAGCGCCCCCGTCGTGATCGTCGTGGACGACGACGCCAGCCTGCGCGAGGCGTTGTCCAGCCTGTTCCGCTCCATCGGCCTCGAGGTGGCGCTGTTCGCCTCCGCCGCCGAGCTTCTCGCCGCCAAGCTGCCGGATGCGCCGCGCTGCCTGGTGCTGGATATCCGCCTGCCGGGCGTGAGCGGACTCGATTTCCAGGCCCAGCTGGCGCGGTCGGACATGGAGCTGCCGATCATCTTCATGACCGGGCACGGCGACATTCCCATGAGCGTGCGCGCCATGAAGGCGGGGGCGGTGGACTTCCTCACCAAGCCGTTCCGCGACCAGGACATGCTGGACGCGGTCTCGGCCGCCATCGAGATCGACCGCGGCCGCCGCGCCGAGCGCGCCTCCTCTTCGAAGCTGCGTGCCCTTTACGATACGTTGACCGAGCGCGAGCGGCAGATCATGGCCCTCGTCACCTCCGGCCTGATGAACAAGCAGGTTGCCGGTGAGGTGGGCCTGAGCGAAATTACCGTGAAGATTCATCGCGGTAACGTCATGCGGAAAATGGAGGCCCATTCGCTCGCGGATCTGGTGCGGATGGCGGAGGCGCTGGGGCTGAGTGCAAAAAGCTAGAATTGCAAACGTCTGTATGATTCCGGGTTGGGCAAGCCGCAAGCTATATAGGGTCAGTCCGGTGCGAACGTCCGTGCCGAGGATTGCACGTTGAGGTGCCCCGAGTGTCACGCGCGCCGACCATAACCATCATCGATGACGACGAATCCGTTCGCATCGCCACGGAGAGCCTCGTCCGCTCCCTTGGCTTCGGCGCGCGGTCCTTCGCCTCCGCCGAGGATTTCCTCGGGTCCACGGAGCGCAGCGGAACCGCGTGCGTCATCACCGATGTCCAGATGCCCGGCATGAGCGGCGTCGAGCTTCAGTCCCGGCTGCGCGCCGAAGGCGACCCGGTGCCGGTGATCTTCATCACCGCCTTTCCCGAGGAGCGCATCCGCCGCCAGGTGGACGAGGCCGGCGCCTTCGGATTTCTCGCCAAGCCGTTCGACGGCAACGAGATGATCGACTGCATCGATCGCGCGCTGCAGGCCGCCTCGCGCCGCTGAACGCCGACGCGCCCGCCTCTCCGTTCTGCCCCTTCTCTTCCGTTAACATGGACCCGCGCAGCGGCGCCTCGCGCGCCTGCGCCCGAGAGCCCGCGCCCGAGAGCCCGCGCCCCGGCATCCCCCATACACTCGTATGATGCGGGCAAACGAGCGCCCAATACTTTCAACTGCCGCACGATCCTATGGTGATCGCCGTGACCCGTTACCGAGCGGTCGCGCCGGCAACGCGCCGCACCGTTTCCTGCCGCCTTTCTCATAGGACGACGATCATGGACAAGACCATTGCGAAGCTGCGCCAGCAGGCGCCCCTGCGGACCCCCACCGATCTCGGCGAAGACGCCACCCGTGACATCGCCGGCGCGCTGACCGTTCTTCTGGCGGACATGTTCGCACTTTATCTGAAGACGAAGAATTTTCACTGGCACATGTCTGGCCCGCACTTCCGCGATTACCATCTTCTGCTGGACGAGCACGGCGACCAGATCTTCGCCACCACCGACGCCATCGCGGAGCGCGCCCGCAAGGTGGGCGGCACGACGCTGCGCTCCGTGGGCCACGTCGCCCGCCTCCAGCGCCTCGCCGACAACGACGCGGACTTCGTGACCGCCGAGGACATGCTGGCCGAGCTGGCCGACGACAACAAGCGCCTCACCACCTTCCTGCGCGAGGCCCATGTGGTGTGCGAGAACTACAACGATGTCGCCACCACCAGCCTCATCGAGGTCTGGATCGACGAGGCCGAACGCCGCGTGTGGTTCCTCTTCGAGGCGACCCGGACCCGCTGATCTCCTCTTTTCCCTTCCTCCCCGACTGAGCCCGCCGGCAGCCCCGGCGGGCTTTTTTTTGCGCACCGAACACACCCGGGCGGGCCCCAAACGCGAGAAGGCCGGCGACCCTGCGGGCGCCGGCCTCATCGTTCCAGATCATGGCGGAAGGCTCACGCCCCCGGTGAGGTGGCATCCTGGGCCGGACCCCAGTGCGGATCGGGCTGGGCCGTCTGGCCGATGAACGGGCGGGCCGCATTCATGGTCCGCAGCTTCGCGGGCGAAGGCAGCTGGAAGATGTCGAAGGGCTGGGCCACGGGCGCCGGCTGGGCATCGAAGAAGGTGGTTTCGCCGCGCGCCTCGGTGGGGAAGCTGGTGTCCGCGCGGGCGGTGCCCGCAACGCCGGCCACCACGAAGGCGAGAGCACCGAACGCCATGATGAACTTCGAATTCGTAGACATGAGAACCTCCTCTGTTTTCGATGATTAAGTTTTACATTTCCCCTCTCTTTCCCGGTATCCAACTGAAATTCATCCCAGGAATATGGTTGTCTTGCCGAACTATACGTGGGTTTATCAGACATCTCCGCGATCTGCGCGGCCCGGCCCGATGGGCAGGGCGACCTCCTCGGCGTCGGTCTCCCGCAGGAGCCGATGCGCCAGATCGATGGGAATGAGCCGTTGCCGGACGCGGCTGACGATGGAGCGCCGCTCGGCCTGGATGGCGAGAAGGTGCATGCGCCGCTCCTCGGGCCAGGCGGCCGTTCCGCCGTCGATGCCCTCCGCCTGCAATTGGTCGAGCCTGTGCCGGTAGTGGTCGGCGACGATCATGGCCACCGGCGGCGTGCCCGCCGTCTGCGTCTCCGCTGTTTCCGAGAGCGCATCGAGCGCCGCCTTCAAGGTTTCCGCGCGGGCCGCGCGCTCCTGCTCCGCATCGGCGACATCCGGCGGCAGCTCGATGCCCCTCAGAAGGGCCGGCAGCGCCACATTGGCGAGGGCGAGGGAGACGAGAATCACCGCCGCCGCGATGAACACGGCGAGATCCCGCGCCGGAAACGGCACGCCGTCCCTCACCACCAGCGGCAGGCTCAGGGCCGCCGCGAGCGTCACCGCGCCGCGCACGCCGCCGAACGCCATCACCGCCACCGAGCGCCATGGAGGCGTGGTGCGAGGTTCGCTGCGCCGTCCCCCGGCGGGCCACCAGGAGAGCGCGGCGAGCACCCAGGCGAAGCGCAGGGCCGCGAGCGCGAGCACCGTGGCCGCCACATAGAGCCCGAGCCACCCCACCGCATGGTGGCCGCCCTCTGCGATGCTGCGCGCCGCGCCGGAGAGAATGCCGGGCATCTGCTCTCCCAGCAGCAGGAACATGATGCCGTTGAGCGTGAATTGGAGCGTCTCCCACACCGCGACCCGCCGCAGCCGCGTGAGGGGCAGCGCGCGGCCCGAGACCTCGATGCGGCTCATCATCATGCCGGCGGCCACGGCGGCGAGCACGGCCGAGCTGCCGGCCGCTTCGGCCAGCAGATAGGCGCCATAGGGAATGAGCAGGCTGATGAGGATCTGGCCGGAGGTGTCCTCTCCCACCCGGCGCACCATGAACGCCTTCGCGGTCGCCACCATCCAGCTGAACGCGATGCCGATGGCGATGCCGCCCCCGGCGGCCCAGGCGAAGGCGGCGAGGGAGGAAAGCACGGGCACCGTGCCCGTCACCACCGCGGCAATGGCAAGGCGCAGGCAGATCAGCGCGGCGGCATCGTTGAAGAGCGCTTCGCCCTGCAGAAGGCGCAGCACGCCACGCGGAATGGGAATGTGCCGCGCCACCGCGCCGGCGGCCACCACATCGGTGGGCGAGAGCACGGCGGCGAGGGCGAAGCATACGGCGAGCGGCATCGCCGGGATGAGCCAGTGGAGCATCAGCCCGACGCAGCCCACCGTTGCCACCACCAGCCCCAGCGCCATGGAGAGGATGAGCGGCGCGTTCGCCGCAAGGTCGGTCTTCGAGACGCGCCAGCCATCGAAGAACAGCAGCGGCGGCAGGAAGATGAGGAAGAATTGCTCCGGCTTCAGCACCGCGCCGAAGCTCGTGAGGGAGCCGATCGCGGCGCCCACGGCCACCTGGATGAGGGGCAGCGCCACGCGATCACCCAGCACGCGCCCCACCCAATTGGTGAGCACGACGCCGGCCAGCAGAACGAGAATGTATCGGATGTCGGTCATGCGCACCACCGGCCTGTCTCGGCGCCGTGCGCACGCCTGCCTGGAGCATGCATGCCGCGCGCGGGTGGCGCGCTCAGTCGCAAGGTTTGGTCTGAAGGTTTGCGGTGCCCGGCGGGCGGCGGTGCGGAAGAGCCCACACCGCCGCGCGCGTGCCTGTCAGGCCTTTACGAAGGCCAGCAGGTCGGGATTGATGACATCGGCGTGGACGGTCAGCATGCCGTGGGGATAGCCGGCGTAGACCTTCAGCGTGCCGTTCTGGAGAAGCTTCACGCTCAGCCGGGCGGCATCGTCGATGGGCACCACCTGGTCGGCATCGCCGTGCATCACGAGGGTCGGCACGGCGATGAGCTTCAGGTCCTCGGTCTGGTCGGTTTCGGAGAAGGCCTTGATGCCGTCGTAATGCGCCTTCGCGCCGCCGGTCATGCCCTGCCGCCACCAGTTCTGGATCACGCCCGGCACCGGCGTCGCGCCGGGCAGGTTGAAGCCGTAGAAGGGGCCGGAGGCCACATCCATGAAGAACTGGGAGCGGTTGGCCGCGAGCGCGGAGCGGAAGCCGTCGAACACCTCGATGGGCGTGCCGCCGGGGTTGGTCGCGGTCTTCACCATCAGCGGCGGCACGGCGCTCACCAGCACCGCCTTCGCCACGCGCCCCTGCGGCTGGCCGTGCCGCGCCACATAGCGGGCCACCTCGCCACCGCCGGTGGAATGGCCGATGTGAACGGCGTTCTTGAGATCGAGATGCTCCATCACGGCGGCCGCGTCGGCGGCGTAATGGTCCATGTCGTGGCCGTCGCTCACCTGCGCCGAGCGGCCGTGGCCGCGACGGTCGTGCGCGACCACCCGGAAGCCCTTCTGCAGGAAGAACAGGATCTGCGCGTCCCAGTCGTCCGAGGAGAGCGGCCAGCCGTGATGGAAGACGATGGGCTGCGCCTCCTTCGGACCCCAATCCTTGTAGAAGATTTCGACGCCGTCTTTGGTGGTGACGTAGGGCATGATCCTGATCCTCTTGCTGTGTTCCAGAATGGGCCTGTCCGTGGCGGCGGCGTGCGGGGCACGCGCGGCCCGAGATCCAGCGCCGACACAGGAACATCGTAGAAGAGGAGGCTGCGGAAAGAGCTTATACGCGGGTATACTCTCTAGCCCATCAATATAGGGGGATGCATCTCTTCGGGTTCGATGTCCGGGATTCTCCTGTCGCGCGCGTCGCCTCAGCGGCCGGCGCGGACGCACCCGTCCGGCACCGGCGCGCCCGAGAGCCGGGCGAGCAGCCAGGACACGGCCATGGGCGCCACCGCCCTCGCCACCCCGCCATGGGACGCCCACGGCACTTCCACATAGGTGACGGGCGTGCCCGTCCGGCACAGGCGCCCCACATAGTCCCGCGTGGTCGCCGGCTCGACGAGGGCATCGAGGCTCCCCTGCGCGAAGAAGACGGGCACGCCCTTGGGATCCGGATTGGAATTGCGGGCGATCAGCTGGTCCCAGCCGGGCCGCCGGTCGGCGCCGGAGCGCAGGAAGCCGGTCGCGCCGTAGGACAGCGCCGACAGGCCGAGCGACACGTCGCCCAGGGGATCGAGGCTGCAATCGCCGGCGATCCGCTCTACCGTCGCCTGCGCCGCGGGCCGGACGATGCCGTCAAGCGGTAGCCGGTAGGCCTGTCCCCAGGACCATGCGGCGAAGGAGGCGACGACCTGCCCGGGCAGGGTATCGATATCGTCCCGCAGGAGGCGCCGCAGCTCGGTCGGCGCGGCGGCCGCGGCGACGCCGGCAAGGCGCAGCTCCGGGGCGTAGGCGCGGGCCTCGGCGGCAGTGAACAGCGCGGCATGGCCGCCCTGCGAGAAGCCCCACGCCGCGTAGCGCGCGCCCGCATCGGCGCCCGGCAGGCGTCGCGCCGCGCGCACGGCATCGATCATGGCATGCGCCTCGCTCGCCCCGAGCAAATATGAATGCTGCCCCGCCTCGCCCAGCCCGCCGTAATCTGTGGCCGCGACGATGACGCCGTGCGCCATCAGCTTGGAAAGACCGCCGATGCGGGCGAAGGCCTGCGCCGGGTCGCGGGAGGGCGCGCAGCGGGTCGCGACGCCGCTCGTGCCATGCCCCCACGCCACCACCGGGCGCCCGCCACCGGCGCGACCCTCCGGCGGCAGCGCGACGAGGCCGGAGATGGCCACCGGGCGGCCGGCGTGGTCACGCGAGCGGTAGATGATGCGATAGGCGGCGCCCGCGCCTGGCGGCGGTGCCACGGGCTCCGCCTTCAGGAGCACACCGGGCGGCCCCTGCCTGAGGCCGTCCGGAATGGCGTAGAAGCCCTCGGACGAGACTGCCTGCGCCGGCCACAGGGCGGCGGGGAGCGCGGCGAGAAGAAGGGCGAAACAGCGACCCGTGCCCATGTCAGCGCCTCCTTCGCCCATTCCCGGCCGGCCGTTCAGCGCGACCGATCCGGCCGGCGACGCCAGGCCGCGAGCCCTTGCAGGCCGACGGCGAAGGCGGCGAAGGCCGTGCCGAGCACGCTCACCAGGAACCAGCCGCCCGCGCCCCACGCCAGCGTCGCCGTGGCCGAGCCGAGGGCGCCGCCGAGGAACATGGCGCTCATGAGCACCGTGTTGATCCGCGCCCTCGCCTCCGGCCGCAGAGCGAAGACGATGTGCTGGTTGGAGACGAGGGCGCTCTGCATGCCGAAATCCAGCAGCATCACGCCGACGATCAGCCCCGCCAGCGATCCCCAGGCGCCGAACACGACCCACGCGGCGAGGGTGACGATGGAGCCCACCAGCACCGCCAGCGTCGGGCCGCGCTTGTCGGCGAAACGTCCCGCGAGGGGCGCGGCGAGAATGCCGACCGCGCCGACAAGGCCGAACAGTCCCGCCACCTCAGCGCCGAGGCCGAAGCGCGGCTCGGCGAGGCGGAAGGCGAGGATGGTCCAGAACACGGTGAAGGCCGCGAACAGCGCCGCCTGCGTGATGGCCGCGAGCCGCAGCGCCGGAAAATCCAGCCATTGCTGCCACACCGAGTGGAGCAGCCGGTGGTAGCTCAGGCGCTGCTCCGGCCTACTGGCGGGCAGCGTCACCGCCATCAGCCCCGCGCCGGCGAGCGCCATGGGAGCCGCGAGCCACAGCATCTCGCGCCAGCCGCCGTGGGAGGCGACGAAACCGGCGACGGTGCGGCTGAGGAGGATGCCGGTGAGCAGGCCGGCCATCACGGTCCCGACCGTCGCGCCCCTTTTCTCGGGCGCGGCAAAATGCGCGGCGAGGGGCACGATCTGCTGGGCGACCGTGGAGGCGAGCCCCACGACCAGCGAGGCCGCCACCAGCAGCAGCGCCGTGGGCGCCACCGCCGCCAGCACCAGCGCCGCCGCGAGCAGCACGAACTGCACGACGATGAGCCGCCGCCGCTCCACGAGATCGCCGAGCGGCACCAGCAGTATGAGGCCGATGGCGTAGCCGAGCTGGGTGGCGGTGGGGATGGCCCCCGTCAGGGCGCCGGGCAGATCCTGCTCGATCAGCTCCAGCATGGGCTGGTTGTAATAGATGTTCGCCACCGCGAGGCCGGCGGCGATCGCCATGGCCAGCGTCGCGCCGAAGCCGAGCGCGCCGGGCTGCGGCGCGGCGGCGAGATCGGGCGCGGCGGAATGTCCAAGGGTGGACGTCTGCTTGAAGATCATGGGTGCCTCCTTAAGGCAGCGCATCCGGCCTCAGGCTGGTGCGTGAAGCGCGGCGGCTGCGGCTTGCTCCAGCACCGCGATCAGGCTCTCCCGGTCGCGCGGCCCGTCGTAGCGAATGCCGTTGATGAACAGGCACGGGGTGCCGTTCACGCCGGCCCGCGCCCCGCCCACGAAATCCTGCTGGATGAGGGCATCATACTGCCCCTGGAAAGCCGCCTGCAGGACGCTGCGCTCAATGCCGAGCTGCGCGGCATAGGCAGTGAGGCTCGCCACGTCGAGCGCTTCCTGATGCTCGTAGAGCATGTCATGGGCGGCCCAGAACACGCCGGAGGCGGCGGCTGCGGCGGCGAACTGCGCGGCGCGCAGGGCGTGCGGGTGCATTTCGGTGAGCGGGAAGTTGCGGAACACGAAGCGCAGCCGCGCGCCCATCGCCTCCTGCACGGCCTTCAGCACCGGATAGGCCTCGCCGCAATAGGGGCATTCATAGTCGCCATACTCGATGAGGGTCACCGGCGCATCGGCCGGCCCGGCCACGGTATCGGTGGCGCTCACGGGGGGAAGACGGCGGGTCATACCTGCGCTCCTTGGGGCTTCTGGGTGGGGGCGAGCGCGTCGAGCGCATCGAGAATGCCGTCCGCGCCGGGGTTGAGGCCGAGCGGGGAGAGATAGCTCCAGCGGATGACGCCGCCGGCATCGAGCACGAAAAGCGCCCGCTGGGCGACGCCGTCCTGCGCGCGGTAGGCGCCATAGCGGCGTGCGACCGCGCCCTTGGGCTCGAAATCCGCGAGCAGGGGGAAATGCAGCTTGCGCGCCTCCGCGAATGCCGCGTGACACCACACGCCATCGACGGAGATTCCGACGAGCTGGGCGCCGGCGCGATGAAACTCGGGCAGCATCTGGTTGTAGAGGCCCATCTGGTCGCCGCAGACCGGGCTCCAGTCGGCCGGATAGAAGGCGAGGATGACCGGCGCGCCCCGGAGGTCGGCGAGGGAGAGCATCTGGTCCGGCGTCGCCGGCAGGGTGAAGTCGGGTGCCGCCTGCCCCGGCTGCAGCAAGGCGGGTGCGGCGTCGTGCGGATCGGCCATGGGATGCCTCATTCGTCCCGCGTCGCGGGTGTCCAATGTCGGCTGCGAGAGTGCCGAGAAGACGGGCCGGGCGACATCGGCCATAGGCTTGGGCCGCTCATACTTGGGTTTGCTTGCGGCTGCCGCGCGCCCCGCCCGTGCGTTCGTGAAAGAAGCGCGCCCGGACCCGCCGCATCTTGCCCACCAGCCATGGGCCATGATGAGGCGCACTCGCGCCCGGCGCCGGACGCGGCGCGGCACACCCTCAGGAGACAGCCATGATCATCGATCTTACAGGCAAGACCGCCCTCGTCACCGGGTCCAGCGAAGGCATCGGCTTCGCCATCGCCCAGGGCCTCGCGCAGGCCGGCGCGGCGGTGGTCGTCAACGGGCGCTCGGAGGCGAAGATGGCGGAGGCCGTCGCGCGCATCGGCGGCGCGGCGCGGGGCCGGGCCATCGATCTCGGCACCGCCGAGGGCGCCGCCGCGCTGGTTGCGGCCGAGCCCGCGTTCGACATCGTCGTCAACAATCTCGGCATCTTCCAGCCGTCCGACTTCTTCGAGACCGACGATGACGTCTGGGATCGCCACTGGGCGATCAACGTCATGTCGGGCGTGCGCCTCGCCCGCGCCTATCTGCCTGGCATGGCGGCGCGCGGCTGGGGGCGCATGCTGTTCCTGGGCTCTGAATCCGCCTTCAACATCCCGGCGGACATGATCCACTACGGCGTCAGCAAGACGGCGGACGTCTCCCTCGCGCGCGGCCTCGCCAAGCGCATGGCAGGCACGGGCGTGACGGTGAATTCCATCCTCCCCGGCCCCACCCTCTCGGAGGGTGTCGCGGCCATGCTGAAGGACGCGGTGGCGGCCGGAAAGACGCTGGAGGAGGCCGGCGCCGACTTCGTGAAGGCGCACCGGCCAAGCTCCATCATCCAGCGGCCGGCGCGCGTGGAGGAGGTCGCCAACATGGCCGTGTACATCGCCTCGCCGCTCGCCTCCGCCACCACCGGCGCCGCGCTTCGGGTCGACGGCGGCGTCATCGATTTCATCGTCTGACCGCCGGAGAGACAGGCCATGGCCCCGCGCATCCTCATCGTCGGCGGCTCCATCGGCGGCCTGTTCGCCGCCGTGCTGCTCCACCGCGCCGGCTTCGACGTGCGGGTAACGGAACGATCGGTACATGGCCTGGAAGGGCGCGGCGCCGGCCTCGTCGCCCAGCGCGAGGTGTTCGACATCCTGCGCGAGGTGGGCGTGGAGCATCTCGCCCACGTGGGTGTCACGGCCCACGAGCGCATCTATCTCGACCAGGATGGCGCCATCATCCACCGCCAGCGCACGCCGCAGACCCAGCTCTCCTGGGACGTGCTGTTCCGCACCTTCCGCCGGCTCCTGCCGGACGAGCGCTATGAGATCGACCGGCCGGCGGTCTCCGCGTCGCAGATGCCCGACGGCGCCCGCGTGACCTATGCGGACGGGCGGGAGGAGCAAGCGGATCTCGTGATCGGCGCCGACGGGGTGGGCTCGACTTTGCGGGGCGCCGTCAATGGCTCGAAGTCCCGGCCCACCTATGTCGGCTATGCCACCTGGCGCGGGCTCATTCCCGAGGCCGAGGTGCCCGCGGCGGCGGCCGAGCAGTTGTTCGACCGCTTCGCCTTCTATGAGATGCCCGGCTCGCACATCCTCGGCTATCTCGTGCCCGGACCGGACGGCTCCATCGCCCCCGGCCGGCGGCGCTACAACTGGGTCTGGTACCGGCGCTACACGGAGGACGCGCTCGGTGCCGTGCTCACCGACGTTGACGGCGCCCGGCGCCCCTTCTCCCTCGCGCCCGGCCGCGTGCGCCATGAGGTCGCCGATGCGATGAAGGCCGATGCTGCGCGCCTGCTGCCGCCGTCCTTCGCCGCCATCGTGGCGGCGGAGCCGCGCCCCTTCGTCCATGCCATCTTCGATTACGCGCCCCCACAGATGGTGGCCGGCCGGATCGCGCTGATGGGCGACGCTGCGTTCGTGGCCCGCCCGCACACCGCCATGGGCGTGGCGAAGGCGGCGGGTGACGCCTTCGCGCTCCGCGATGCGCTCGCCGGAATGCGAGATGCGGACGTGGATATGGACGCCGCCCTCGCCGCCTACGCATCCGCGCGCCTGCCGGTGGGCGCCGCCATCGTCGCCTACGGCCAGCGCCTGGGGCGCGCGCTGGGATAAGCGGACGGGGAAGGGGGCAAACGAAGGTAGGTCCCCGCTTCCTTGCGTATAATTTCGCGCTGCCCACCGACGCCTATGCTGACCACACACACTTTCGGCCCGGCAGGCGCGACAGCGATGAATTCCCTCTCCCACGATAGCCTCGACACGCGGCCCGCTGCATGGTCCGAAGAGCTGCGGGCGCGCCTTCGCCCCCTGGCGCCGCGGCTGGTGTTCGGATTGCGGCTCGCGGCGTCGGTTTGTCTTGCCCTCTACATCACCTATGCTCTGGAACTTCAGAATTCCTTCTGGGCGGCGACGACCGCCGCCATCGTCTGCCAGCCCAATCTCGGCACCTCGCTCCAGAAGGGGCGCTGGCGCATCATCGGGACCATTGTCGGCGCGCTGGCCATGATCGCCCTTCTGGCGGCGTTCGCGCAGCAGCGCTACGCGCTCGCCCTCAGCCTCGCTGTGTGGTGCGGGGCGTGCGGCGTCGCCGTCGTCCTGCTGCGCAATTTTGCCTCCTATGCCGCGGCGCTGGCGGGCTTCACGGCGTCCGTCGTCTTCGCCGATACGATCAGCGATCCGACCTCGGCTTTTTTTCTTTCGCTCATCCGGGTGAGCGAGATCTGCATCGGCATCGCCGCGACGGTCTTCGTCATCCTGCTCACCGATTTCGGCGCGGCCAGCCGGCGGCTCGCGGACCTGCTGCAGGATGCCGCCGGGCAGATTTCCAGGGGCTTCCGCGCGACCCTCGTCGCGCCGGGAGAGGCGGCCGGGCAGCGCGGGAGGTTCAGGGACCTCCTGCGCTCGCTCGGCCCGCTTCACCTCGCCACGGACGCGGCCATCGCGGACTCCTCCTATCTGCGGTCGCGCGGTGGCAATCTGCGCCGCGCCTCCGCCCGCCTGATGGACGCGGTGCTGGCGTGGCAGGAGATCGCCCGCGTCGCCGATGTCCCCGGCGACCCTGCCGAAGCGGCGCGCGCGCAACTGGACGCAGTGCTTGCGCGGCTCGATGCCCGCGCCCTTGCCACCGACCCGGAGCGGTTCCGCGATGCCTGTCGCGCGGCGCTGGAGGCCATCGAAGCCATCCCGCCCGGCGACCGGCGAACCACCGTGCTTCTGGACGCCACCCGCACCCTCGCGACCAGTCTTCAGGAGATGGCCGAGAGCATCTCCCTGCTCCAGGGCGGGCGAGCGGCGCGGGTGCAGTTCGCGCCCCGGGCCGTCGTCATCGGCGATCCGCTGCCGGCCATCCTCAGCGGCGTGCGTGTGTTCACGGCAGTGGCGGGGGCGGCGGCGTTTGCCATCTTCACCGCCTGGCCGCAAGGGCCGCTTGCCATCGCGTTCGTCGCCATCGCCACCCTGATCTTCGGAGCGGCCGGCGACCAGACGCGCGCGCTGGCGGTGGACTACACCATCGGCTCGGTGTTGATGGCGGTGATCGGCGGCGTGCTCTATTTCGGCGTCCTGCCCTCCCTCTCCACCTTCGCCGGGCTGGCGACGATGCTTGTGCTGCTGATGGTTCCCATCGGCTTCATGCAGGCGGGGAGCTGGCACCCGACCCTCTTCCTCGCCATGGCCGTCACCTCGCTGCCGCTGCTTCAGATCGGCAATCCGATCGCCTACGACCCGTCCGCCTTCTTCAACGGCGCGCTGACCATCGTCGGGGGCACCGCCGCGGGGCTGGTCTGCTTCATCATCCTGCCGGTGCTGTCGCCGCAGACGCGGGCGCGGCGCCTCCTCGCCCTGTCCATGCGCGACGTGCGGCGACTGGCGGCGCGGGCCCGGCCCGGCGATGCCGCGCGCTGGGCTGCGCTGATGACCCGCCGTGTCGAAGACCTGCCGCCGCAGGCAAGCGACGATGACGCCCGCCACCTGCTGGCCCTGTTCGCGCTCGGCCGCGCCATCGTCCTCCTGCGCGCCGCGCTTGCCGGCGAAGACGCGGAGCAATTCACCAGCGCCTGCGTCGCGCTTGCCGAAGGCCGCCCGGCTGCCGCCCGCGACGCCTCTGCGGAGCTGGCGGCGCTTCTGGACGACAAGGCTGCATCACCGGCTGCGGCGTCCTCGCGCGCGCAACTGGCGATCCTCGTCGATGCGCTCGACGCCGCCGCCGGCCTGTTCCCGCGCGCGACCTGACCGCACAACATGGAGCCGGATCATGTTTTCGGAGCTGTCTGTCCTCGGCGTGCTGTTCTCGCCCTTCGTGGCGATGATGACCGTGGCATGGCTCATCACCATGCCGCTCATCATGCTCGGCAACCGCATCGGCCTGTCCCGCGCGGTGTGGCACCCCGCCCTCTTCACCCTCGCGATCTACGTGATCGTGCTGTCCCTCACCGTGCTGACCATGGGAGCCCGTTCATGAGCGCCATCGAATTGCCCGCCGGGAAGCGCGCTTCCCTGTTGCCCCGCCTCGCGCGGGTGCTTGTGACCCTCGCCGCCGTGGGCGTCGCCGGGGTGCTCGGATGGCGCATGTGGGAGACCTATATGACCACCCCCTGGACGCGCGACGGCACCGTGCGGGCCTATGTGGTCACCGTCGCGCCGCAGATCTCGGGGCGCATCGTGGAGCTGCCGGTGAAGGCCGACCAGTTCGTCCACAAGGGCGACCTGCTGATGGTCATCGAGCCGGCCGACTACCAGAACGCCCTCGCCAGCGCAGAGGCCGCCGTCGCCCGCGCCAAGGCGGATCTCGAAAACAAGAAGGCGGAGGCGGAGCGCCGCACGAAGCTGAGCGCCATCGCCGCCTCGGAAGAGGAAAAGGAGAGCTTCGCGGCCTCGGCGGACATGGCGGTGGCCGCCTATCAGCAGGCGCTCGCCGACCGCGACCAGGCGAAGCTGAATCTCAGCCGCACGCGCATCGTCTCGCCGGTGAACGGCTATGTCACGAACCTCCTCACCCAGGTCGGCGACTACGGCATCAGCGGCCAGCGCGCGCTCTCCGTGGTGGACAGCGACAGCTTCTGGGTGGACGGCTATTTCGAGGAAACCGTCCTCTCCGGCATCCATCTGGGCGACACGGCGAAAGTGGCGCTGATGGCCTATGGCGCGCCCCTCACCGGGCATGTGAGCGGCATCGGCCGGGGCATCGCCATTCCCAATGTCGCGCCGGACGTTTCCGGCCTCGCCTCGGTCAACCCGGTGTTCACCTGGGTGCGCCTCGCCCAGCGCGTGCCGGTGCGCATCGCGCTCGATCCTGTGCCGCCGTCTATCACCCTCTCCGCCGGACTCACCGCGACGGTCACCATCACCGGCAAATGATCGCCGGTGCGCAGGAACGGCCTGCCCCGAAACGGGCGGGCCGCGTCCGCTTTCCGTGGCCCGATCTTCCTCCGGAATGACTGTGCCGCGCCATACCAAGGTATGCGCCGGGCATATGTGAAGCCCATTTATTACAGCCGACCCCGCAGGTCATCATTGGCTCGTCTTCCGGTTACTTCCGAACCGGCGACGTGCGTCGTCGAGCAAGACGCGCGCAAGAGCCTCTCACCCCTGCTGCGGGAGCCGCCCATGGGCATCGCGAAAACCATCCGTCCCTATCACGAGCCCGCCGGCGGCTGGGGTGCCCTGAAGGCCATGGGCAGCGCGCTGGTGGAGCAGCACGTCGCCGTGTCCGGCATGGCCACCCTCGCCCGCATGAACCAGCCGGGCGGGTTCGATTGTCCCGGCTGCGGATGGGGCGATCCCAAGCACACCTCGCCCTTCGAATATTGCGAGAACGGCGGCAAGGCGGTGGCCTGGGAGGCGACCACGAAGCGCTGCACGCCCGAATTCTTCGCCGCCCACACCGTCACCGCGCTCAGCGCCCTCGGCGATTACGAGCTGGAGATGGAAGGCCGCCTCACACACCCCATGCGCTACGATGCGGCAAGCGACCGCTACCTGCCGGTGACCTGGGAGGAGGCCTTCGCGCTGGTGGGCCGGCATCTCAATGCCCTGCCCGATCCGAACATGGCGGACTTCTACACATCGGGCCGCGCCTCCAATGAAGCGGCCTTTCTCTACCAGCTGTTCGCCCGCGAATACGGCACCAACAACTTTCCCGACTGTTCCAACATGTGCCACGAGGCCACCAGCGTCGGGCTGCCTCAGTCCATCGGCGTCGGCAAGGGCACGGTGCTGCTGGAGGACTTCGCGCGCGCCGACTGCATCTTCATCTTCGGCCAGAACCCCGGCACCAATTCGCCGCGCATGATGACCGAGCTGCGCAACGCCTCGCGGCGCGGCGCCACCATCATGTCGTTCAACCCCTTCCGCGAGCGGGCGCTGGAGCGCTTCCAGGCGCCGCAGAACCCGGTGGAGATGGCGACGCTGACCTCCACGCCCATCTCCTCGCGCATCTTCCAGGTGCGCGTCGGCGGCGACGTGGCCCTTCTCAAGGGCATGATGAAGCACCTCGTGGCGGCGGATGACGCGACCCGCGCGCAAGAACTGGCGCCGGTGCTCGACTGGGACTTCATCCGCGGCCACACCGCCGGCATCGACGCCCTTATCGCCGATCTCACAGCCACCGCCTGGGAGGATATCGAGCGCAAGAGCGGCATCGCCCGCGCCGACATCGAGACGGCGGCCGAGGCCTACCTGAAGGCGGAGCGGGCGATCCTCGTCTACGGCATGGGCATCACCCAGCATCGCCACGGCACCAAGAACGTGCAGCAGATCGCCAATCTCGCGCTGCTCAAGGGCAACGTGGGGCGCGAGGGCGCCGGCATCTGTCCGGTGCGCGGCCATTCCAACGTGCAGGGCGACCGCACGGTGGGCATCACGGAAGTGCCCTCCGACGCGCTGCTCGCGGCCATCGAGGCACGCTTCGGCTTCACCCCGCCGCGCGCGTTCGGCCACAACGTGGTCACCGCGCTGGAGGCCATGCTGCGCGGCGAGACCAAGGTGTTCATCGGCCTCGGCGGCAATTTCGCCGCCGCCATCCCGGACTGGCAGCTGACCCAGGCGGCCATGCGGAAGCTGGACCTCACCGTCCACATCGCCACCAAGCTCAACCGCAGCCACCTCGTCCACGGGCGCGACGCGCTGATCCTGCCCTGCCTCGGGCGGACCGAGATCGACATGCAGGCGAGCGGGCCGCAGTCGGTCACGGTGGAGGATTCCATGTCCATGGTCCACGCCTCCAGGGGCCACAATCCGCCGGCCTCCGCGCATCTGAAGAGCGAGCCGGCGATCATCGCCGGAATGGCGCGGGCGACCCTCGGCAGCCGGTCCAGGGTGAACTGGGAGGCGCTGACGGCGGATTACGCGCGGATCCGCGAGGACATCGAAGCGGTATTCCCCATCTTCCAGGGCTACAACGCCCGCATCCAGGCGCCGGGCGGCTTCCACCTCACCTCCACCGCCCGCGAGCGGATCTGGGCGACGGCCTCGGGCAAGGCGAACTTCATCGTCTGCGAGGGCCTGTGCGAGGACCCCGGCGTCACCGGTCACCCGCTCTGGCTCACCACCATTCGCAGCCACGACCAGTACAACACCACGCTCTATTCGCTCTCCGACCGCTATCGCGGCGTCCATGGCGCGCGCGACGTGATCTTCCTTGGCGAGAGGGAGATGGAAAAGCGCGGGCTGAAGCCCGACGACCGCGTGGACATCGTGACCCTCTCCACCGACGGCATCGAGCGCGCGGTGCGCGGCTTCCGCGTCGTGCTCCATCCGTTCCCGGAGGCGAGCTGCGCGGCCTACTACCCCGAGACCAACCCCCTCGTGCCGCTCTACGCGCACGACCCGCAGAGCTTCACCCCGGCCTCGAAGGGCGTCCCCGTGCGCCTCGTGAAGTCCGCCCCCGCCACCGGAGCGAAATGACCATGGACGCCCTTGCGCTCTCGCGCCTGCAATTCGCCTTCACCGTCGGCTTCCACATCCTGTGGCCGACACTCACCATCGGCACAGCCTGGTTAGTCACCCTGCTCAGCTTCCTGTGGTGGCGGACCGGCAGGACGGTCTATCGCGATCTGATGCGCTTCTGGATGCGCCTGTTCGCCCTCGTGTTCGGCATGGGGGTGGTGACCGGCATCGTGCTGAGCTACCAGATCGGCACCAACTGGGCCGGCTTCTCGCGCTCCGTCGCCAACGTGCTCGGCCCGCTCCTCGCGTATGAGACCATGACCGCCTTCTTCCTGGAGGCGGGCTTCATCGGCATCATGCTGTTCGGCGAATCCCGCGTATCGAAGGGAACGCACTTCTTCGCCTGTCTCATGGTGGCGGGCGGCGCGCTCATCAGCACCACCTGGATCATCGCCGCCAACAGCTGGATGCAGACGCCGGCCGGCGCCGTCGCGGATGCCGGGGGCATCTTCCATGTGGTGGACTGGTGGCAGGTGATCTTCACCGCCTCCTTCCCCTATCGCCTCGCCCACATGGTGTGCGCCAGCTTCCTCACCTGCGCCTTCATGATCGCCGGCGTCTCCGCCTTCCATCTGTGGCGCGGCCAGCATGTGGCCGCCTCGCGCACCGCCTTTTCCATGGCGCTGTGGCTGGCCCTGGTGCTGGCGCCGCTCCAGATCTTCATCGGCGACCTGCATGGCCGCAACACGCTGGTGGAGCAGCCGACCAAGCTCGCCGCCATGGAAGGCCTGTGGGACACCACCCGCGGCCCGGCCATGACCGTCATCGCCTGGCCCGACATGGCGGCGCAGAAGAACCTCTACGCGCTCGAAATCCCCCACCTCGCCAGCCTCTATCTCACCCACAGCTGGGACGGGGAGGTTCAGGGCCTGAAGGCGGTGCCCCCCGCCGACCAGCCCAACGTGCCGATCGTGTTCTTCGCCTTCCGCATCATGGCCGGCATCGGCATGCTGCTGCTGGCGACGGCGGTGACGGGGCTGGTGCTGCGGATGCGCCGCCGGCTCTACGACACCCGCTGGTTTCAATACCTCGCCATGGCCACCACCCCCCTCGGCCTCGTCGCCGTGCTGGCCGGATGGACGGTGACGGAGGCCGGTCGGCAGCCCTGGATCATCTACGGCGTGTTGCGCACCGCCGATGCCGTCGCCCCGGTCGCCGCCGGGGCGGTGACCACCAGCCTCCTCATCTTCTTCGCCGTCTACAATCTGCTGCTGCTCGCCTTCCTCTGGTTCGCCGGACGGGTGGCGTTCAAGGGCCCGACCGACACGTCGCCCGAGGTGGCGGAGCACCCCGGCATGGAGCGCACCAGCGTCGGCCTCTTCACCAACTCCCCCACCCTTCCGTCGCCCGTCCCCGGCGTCGGACAAGCGAAGGCCTGACCATGACCGAGCTGATGCAGGCGGACCATGTGCCGCTCCTCTTCGCCGCCGCTGCCCTCTTCTGCGTCACCGTCTACGTGCTCGCGGACGGGCTCGACCTCGGCGTCGGCATCCTCTTCCTCGCCGCCCCGCGCGATCAGGACCGCGACGTGATGATGGCCTCCATCGAGCCCGTCTGGGACGGCAACGAGACGTGGCTGGTGATGGGCGGCACCCTGCTCTTCGCCGCCTTTCCCGCCGGCTACTACATCCTGCTGCCGGCCTTCTATCTGCCCATCATGTTCATGCTGTTCGCCCTGATCTTCCGGGGCGTCGCCTTCGGCTTCCGCCTGCAGGCGACGCGGTTCCGGCCGGTGTGGGATGCCGCCTTCTTCGCCGGGTCCGTCCTCGCCACCTTCTGCCAGGGGCTCATCCTCGGCGGGCTCATCGACGGGGTGCCGGTGGAGAACGGCATGTTCGCGGGCGGCGCCTTCAGCTTCCTCAGCGTGCTCGGCGTCTTGTGCGGCATCGGCCTGGTGGGCGGCTATGCGCTCATCGGCGCCGGCTGGCTGATCTGGAAGGCGGAGGGGCCGACGCAGGTGTTCGGCCGGGAGATCGCCCGCGCGGCGCTCATCCTCACCGCCGCGATGATGCTGCTGGTGAGCCTGTGGAGCGCCTGGAGCGTGCCCGAGGTCGCGGCGCGCTGGTTCGCTCTGCCGAACCTGTTCTGGCTCGCGCCCGTGCCGCTCCTCACGGTGGCGGTGATCGCATGGATCTGGTGGGCCATCTGGAACGGCCGCGAGGCGCAGACCTTTGCGCTCGCCCTCGTGCTGTACGCCCTCGGCCTGTTCGGCCTCGTGGTGAGCCTGTGGCCCTATGTGGTGCCGCGTCAGGTCACCGTCTGGGACGGCCTGTCCGATCCCCGGTCGCTCGCCTTCCTCGGGGTGGGCGTCATGGTCATCATCCCGGTGGTGCTGGCCTATCAGGCCCACGCCTACTGGATCTTCCGGGGCAAGGTGCAGCACGAGGCGGACGGCGCGCACGGCGGCTACGGCTGATCCGCACTGTTCCCCTGACAGGCCCGGCCGAAACAGAGACGCCCCGCGCGATGGTGACCATCGCGCGGGGCGTCTTTCTTTTGGCGGGAGATCAAGATGGAAGGCCCGGCGAAAATCGCCGAGTCCTTCGTTTTACGAAGTTAGCGGAAATCGCCGGTGGCGACGGGGTCGGAGGCCGGGAAGCTCTCCTCCAGCGCCTCGTCCAGCAGCGCCCCGTCGGCGGTGGGATAGTCGATGTAGCCCTCCGGTCCCTGGGTGTACCAGGTCTCCATCTGGTCCGGTGCCAGCGGGATGCCGCGCCGGATGCGGGTGGGCAGGTCGGGATTGGCGAGGAAGCCCCGTCCGAAGGCGATGGCGTCAGCCTCGCCCTTCTCCAGCGCGGCCGCGGCGCGGGCGCCGTCGAAATCGGAATTCAGCACCAGCCGCCCGTCGAACACGGCGCGGATCTCGGGATGCACCGGCGGATGGTCGGGCTTGCCCCGCGTGCCGTCCGGCGGCGGCTCGCGCAGTTCGAGGAAGGCGATGCCGATCTCCGACAGGAGCTTCGCCGCGTGGCGGAACAGCGGCACCGGATCGGGATCGTTGACGCCCTGGCTCTCGCCGTTGGGGGAGAGGCGCACGCCGGTGCGGTCGGCGCCGATCTCCCCGGCCACCGCCTCCGTCACCTCGCGCAGCAGCCGCGCGCGGTTCTCGATGGAGCCGCCATAGGCATCCGTCCGGTGATTGGCCGAGGCGCGCAGGAACTGGTCGATGAGATAGCCGTTGGCGGCATGGATCTCCACGCCGTCGAAGCCGGCGAGACGGGCGTTGCGCGCGCCCCGGCGATAGTCGTCCAGCAGGGCGGGAATCTCGCTGGCGTCGAGGGCGCGCGCCTCGGCGTGGGGCTGCTTGCCGTCATAGGTGTGGGCATAGGCGGGCGCCGTGGTGGCCGAGGCGGAAACCGCCTTGGCCCCATCGAGGAAGCTCGGATGCACGATCCGCCCCATGTGCCAGAGCTGGCAGACGATGCGCCCGCCGGCCTGCTTCACCGCTTCCGTCACCGGCTGCCAGGCTGCGACCTGCTCGTCGCTCCAGATGCCCGGCGCGAAGGGCCAGCCGGTGCCCTGCCGGCTGATGCCGGTGGCCTCGGAGATGATGAGGCCAGCGCTGGCGCGCTGGGCGTAATACTCCGCCATGATCGGGGTGGCCACATGCTGGCGCGTGCCGCGTGCGCGGGTGAGCGGCGCCATGAACATGCGGTTCGGCGCCGCGATGGCGCCGAGCTGGATGGGATCGAACAAGGTGGGCATGGGCGTTCTCCTGGGCAACTACATTCTCTTGGGCAACCACATTCTCTTGGGCATGGCCGGCACCGCGTGTCAGGCGTTTTTGCGCGCCGGACGTGCGGAACCGTGAAGCAAACGAACACGCCGGCGCCCCGCAAGGAGACGCCGGCGACGGGGCCGGATGGACCGCCCGACCTGAGGCCGGGCGGTGGGATGGCGCATCAGCGCGGCAGCAGATTGGTCTCGGCGAGGTCGATCACCTCGTCGCCGCGCCCGCTGATCACCGCGCGGAGCAGCCAGAGGCTGAACCCCTTCACCTCCTCGGCCTCGATCGTGGGTGGCATGGAGAGTTCCTGCCCCGCGGTCACCACGTCGAGGAGCGCGGGGCCGTCGTGGGCGAGAATGTCGTTCAGAGCGCCCGGCAGGTCACCCGGATCCTCCACCCGGATGGCGTGGATGCCGATGGCCCGCGCCATGGCGGCGAAATCGGGATTCTCAAGATCGACGCCGGTCTCCAGAAAGCCGCCGGCCTTCATCTCCAGCGCCACGAAGCCGAGCACGCCGTTGTTGAGGACGACGATTTTCACCGGCGTCTTCGTCTGCACCAGCGTCACCAGCTCGCCCATGAGCATGGTGAGGCCGCCGTCGCCGGAAAAGGAGATCACCTGCCGACCCGGCTGGGCGGCCTGGATTCCCATGGCCTGCGGCAGGGCATTGGCCATCGAGCCGTGGACGAGGGAGCCCACCAGCCGCCGCTGGCCGTTCATCTTCAGGTAGCGCGCGGCCCAGATGGTCGGCGTGCCCACGTCGAAGGTGAAGACGGCATCCTCATCCGCCGTGTCGCTCAGCATCTTCGCCAGATACTGCGGATGAATCAGCCGGTTGCCGGGCGTGCCCACGGCGAGGCTGTCGAGGCCCTCGCGGGAGGTCTTGTAGGCGGCGAGCGCCGTATCGAGGTGGCTGCGGTCGTCCTTGACGGTCAGGCGCGGCTTAAGCGCCCGGAGCGTCGCGCCCACGTCGCCCACCACGCCGAGATCGAGCTTGCAGCGCCGGCCGAGCTGCTCGGGACGGATGTCGACCTGGGCGATGCGGATGCCGGTGGGCAGGAACTGCTTGTAGGGGAAATCGGTGCCCAGCATCAGCAGCAGGTCGCACGCATGCATGGCGTCGTAGCCGGACCTGAAGCCGATGAAGCCGGTCATGCCCACGTCGTAGGGGTTGCTGTACTCGACCCACTCCTTGCCGCCGAGGGCGTGGACCATGGGGCTCTTGAGGGTCTCGGCGAGGGCCATCAGATCGGCGTGCGCGCCGGCGCAGCCCCGGCCGCAGAACAGGGTGACGCGCTCCGCCCCGTTCAGCAGTTCCGCCAGCGCGTCGAGTTCGGCATCGGCGGGGGTCACGACGGGCGCCGGCGGCAGCAGGCCGGCGGGGGCGGAAGGGCCACGCTCGGGCGCCGGACGCAGCGCCACGTCGCCGGGGATCACCACCACCGCCACGCCGCGCTTGCCGACCGCCGCGCGGATCGCATTCTCAAGCACATAGGGCAGCTGGCGCGGGTCGGACACCAGCTCGCAATAGACGCTGCATTCCGCGAACAGCGACTGTGGATGCGTCTCCTGGAAATAGCCGCCGCCGATCTCCGCCGATGGGATCTGCGCGGCGATGGCCAGCACCGGCACGCGGCTGCGCTGGGCATCGAACAGGCCGTTGATGAGATGCAGGTTGCCCGGCCCGCAGGAGCCGGCGCACACCGCGAGCCTGCCGGTGATCTGCGCCTCGCCCGCCGCCGCGAAGGCCGCCGCCTCCTCGTGGCGCACATGGAACCAGTCGATGCCGCCATGGCGCCTCAGGGCATCGGTGAGACCGTTCAGGCTGTCGCCGACGACGCCGAAGATCCGCTCGACCCCGGCGCCGGCCAGAACATCGACCATCAGATCCGCAACCTTGCGTGCCATTCGCAAACTCCTTCTGCATCCTGGCATGAGATTGCCGGCGGCACGTGGCGGCAGGCTTGGACGATCGCGCCGGCGTTGGCGTTTCCCGTCCCAGGTCGCACCCATCACCTCTTCCATCGAGGGGAGTGCAGCAGGCCGCCCGGTGCCGTCGCGCCCACGACCACGATCGTTCAAGGCGACCGGAACAATCGACAAGAGACCGGCCCCTGAGCTTGGCAAGATCGCGGCGATTGGTGCAACGCATCACACGCGAGACTCGATGACTGCGAACGCGGCGAAGCCCCCTCGCCATGCATGTCCCCTTCTCCCTCTTGCGCAGGTCGCGGGACGCCTTGACGCGGGCGTCGTCCCATGTGTTATTTGATCGAATGATAAATAGCAAGATGCCCGCGTTCCCGCGCCCTCCGCGCAGCAGCGTAAATCGCCGGGTGGGACATCAGATGGCGTTACGGAGAGCCCTGCGTTTTCGCTGCCGACGCGGCGTGCAGGTGTCGTTGCATTGATCGGGTGAAAGACCGCCAGTGGACAGAGCGCGCGACTTCGACGGCACCAGCCCCCTGCTCCGCAGCGGCGGAATGGATGCTGCATCCTTCGACCGCCTCGCGCTGACGTCCGCGACCATCCGGGACGGCAGCGGCGACGGCCTTGAATCCTTTCTCGCGCAAGACGAGCTGACGGGCGAGCGCTGGCGGGTGAGATCCGCTCTGCGGGGCAGCCCGGCGGCCGCGCGTCTCGATCGGGAAGCGGCGCTGGCGCTCGGGCTGCCGGCCGACCTTGCGGACCCGCCCCTGCGGCTGGAGCACCGCAACCGGGTGATCCTGCTCTATCCCGATCGCCCGATGGCGACCCTCGCGGACCTGACCCCAGGCACACTTGCCCCTGATGCGCTGCTCGATCTCGGCACCGCCATCGCCGGCGCGCTCGCCCGGCTGCACGCCCTCGGCGCCGTCCATGGCGGCCTCAGGCCGCCCTGCGTGCTGCTGGAGGAACGGGGGCGGGTGCGGTTCCGCCATCTCGTCGGCGCCGCCGGCAGCGACGCGCAGACGTTCGCGGCGGCCGACGCCATCGCCCATGCCGCCCCGGAGCAGGCCCGGCTCCATCGCCCCGCCTGCGATGCGCGCAGCGATCTCTATGCGCTGGGCGTGCTGCTCTACACGCTCCTCGTCGGCCGGCTGCCGCTCCAGGCTGCCAGCATGGCGGAATGGCTGCATGCCCATGTGGCGGTCGAGCCGCCGCGCCCGGGCACCGCGCGCGCCGACGTGCCGCCCGTGATCGATGCCATCCTCATGAAGCTCATCGCCAAGGATCCAGAGCAGCGCTACCAGAGCGCCGACGCGCTGGGGATCGACCTGCGCCTAGCCCGCGCCGCGCTGGCGGCGGGCGACGGTGCGGCGGGCTTCCCGCTCGGCCGGGGCGAGCTGGCCCGGCAGGGCATCGCGGCGCGCGGCCTGTTCGGCCGGGCCTCGCAGCTGTCGCAGTTGGTGGACGCCTTTGGGCGCGTCCCCGGCGCGGGCTCCGGCGCGCTGGTCCTGATCCACGGCGAGGCGGGGGCAGGCAAGTCCGCGCTGGTCGAGCATTTCGCGAAGGCCTGGCTGCCGTCGGACGCGCAGTTCGCCGCCGGCAAGAGCGTGCTGTTGCAGGAGGGGATGCCCTATGCCCCGTTCGCCCAGGCGCTGCGCACCCTCGTCATGCGCGCGCTCGGGGAAAGTGCCGAGGTGCTGGACGGAATCAGGGAGCGCCTCGCCTCCCACCTGACGGGCTACAGCGGCCTTCTGATCGATCTCGTGCCCGAGGCCGAGTTCATACTCCCGGACGGCACCGCGCTGCCCGAGGTGGCCGCCAGCCTGGCGCAGGCGCGCGTGGTGCGGGTGGTGATCCAGACGCTGAAGGCGTTCGCGACGCCCGACCGGCCGCTCGTCCTGTTCCTCGACGACCTGCAATGGATGGATGCGGCCAGCCTCGGCGCGCTTCAGGCGCTGATCCGCGAGGCGCCGCCCCATCTCATGGTGATCGGCAGCTATCGCGCGGAGGAGGCGGCCCGCCATCCGGAGCTTTCCCGCCTGCTGACGGAGGCGCGCTCCGGCCCGCTGCCGGCCACCGACATCCACATCGGCCCCCTCTCGCCGGCCGAGACGCTGGACTGCGTCGCGAGCGCGCTCAACGGCGCGCCGGAGGACCTCGGCGAACTCGCGGACATCATCCATCGCAGGACCGGTGGCAACGCGTTTTTCGTGCGGCAGCTTCTTCAGACGCTGTTCGACGACAAGGTGCTCGCGTTCGATCCCGAGGCGCGGCGCTGGCACTGGGATGCGCTGCGCTTCGGCGCCTACGCCTCCGTGTCCGACTTCATGCTGCAACGGCTGGATGCCCTGGCGCCGGCCCAGCGCGGCATGCTGCAACGGCTCGCCAGCGTGGGCGGGCGCTTTCCCGCAGCCCATGCCACGCGTCTGTTCGACCGGTCGGAGGACGAGACGGCGCGCAGCGCGGCCGCGCTCCTGGAGGCCGGCCTGCTCCTGCGGCAGGATGCGGATTACGTCATCGCCCACGACCGCGTTCTCGAAGCCGCTTACGCCTCTCTCCCCGAGGCGGATCGCCCCTGCGAGCATCTCGCCATCGCCCGCCGCCTGATGGAGATCGCGCGCGAGGGCGAAGCGGACTGGGCCTTCGCACTCGCCGCGCAGATCGAGCGGGCGGACCGCTCCGCGCTCGACGCCGCGGAGCGCGTGACCTTCGTGACCGCCCTCAAGACAGCGGCGCGCCACGCCCGCAAGTCAGGCGCCGTGCAGCAGGCGGCCGGGTCCATCGAGACCGCCCGTGCGCTCATGCCCGCCGACTGGCAGGAGACCCACCGCGCGCTGTTCGCGGAGGTGAAATGGCTGCATTGCGACAGCCTCATCAGCCTCGGGCGCACCGACGAGGCGTTGCCGGCCATCGACCGCAGCCTCGCCCTCGCCGCCACCCCGGTGGAGCGGGCCGACCTCTATCGCCTGAAGGCCATCGCACGGATCATCCGCTCGGACTATGAAGGCGCGATCGACGAGGCGCTGGCGGGGCTCGCCCTGCTCGGTGTCGAACTCGATCGCACGGTGAGCGACACGGACCTCGCGACGGCCTATGCCGCGTGCAGCGCCCGTCTCAACGCCGTCGATGTGTCCGCCTTGCGCGGCCTGCCGGAGATCACCGACCCCACGCTGCGCGCGGTGCTCGCCCTGCTCTCCACCCTCAGCGCATCGTTCTTCGTGCGCGGCGGCCTGCGCCTGCTGCACCTCATCAAGATCGTCGAGCTGACGCTCGACCACGGAATGACGCCCGAGGCGGCCTACGGCTTCGCCTGGTTCGGCGTGCTCGGCGCGGACATCTACGGCGCCTACGAGGACGGGTTGAGCTACGCCATGATGGCGCAGGAGATCGTCCAGCGGGATGGCTACGAGGCGCAGCAGACGGCGATCCTGCTCGCGCTCGATCAGGTGGGCGCGTGGACGCGCCCCCTGCGCTTCGCCCTCGACCGCGCGCGGGAGGCGGCACAGATCGGCTTTGCGGCCGGCGATCTCGGCTGGGCCTGCTACGCCCGCAATCACATCGCGTCCAACATGCTGATGCTGGGCGCTCCCCTCTCCGCCGTGCGGGACGACATCGAGGAGGGGCTGGCCTGGACCCGTCAGTTCAGATACCGCGACATCGAGCTGATCCTCATGGCGCAGGGCCGCTTCGTGGATGCGCTCACCTCCGGGGATCACGACGGCGCGCAGGTGGTGCCGGACGACGAGGTCACCTCTCTGGCGACCCTGTTCTGGGTCCGCCACTATGCCGGCATGGCCGCGTTCCTGCTCGGCGATTTCGACCGCGCGCTGGTGCATCTGGAAAAGGCGACGGCGCTGAGCTGGGCGGCGCCGGCTCATATCGACACGGCGGCGTGCGCGCTCTTCCTTGCCCTTGCGGTGGCGCGCACCAGCACCGGCCCGGCCGCCCGCAAGGTCGCGCTGGAGCGGATCGACGCCACGCGGCAGCGCTTCGCCGAGCGGGCACGGCGCAATCCCTCCACCTTCGAATGCAAGCACCTGCTGCTGGAGGCAGAAGCCGCGCGGCTGGCCGGACGGACGGCGGAGGCGCAGCGCCTCTATGAGCAGGCCGCGGACGCAGCGGAGGCCAGCGGCTTCGTGCACGAGCAGGCGCTGGCCTACGAGCTGGCGGCTTATTGCTGCCGGGAAGCCGGGCTCGAGATTCCCGCCGGCGGATACATGCAGGCGGCGATCAGCCACTACCGGCACTGGGGCGCCGCGGGCAAGGCGGACCAGCTGCTGCGCGCCTTCCCGCTCCTCGGCGGCGGGGCCGGCGCGCGCCCGCTGCCGGCGGGCGCTCTGGCGCCGGAGCCGGCCGGACAGGGCGGCCTCAATCTCGAAGTCATGACCCGCGCCGCGCAGACGCTCGCCGAGACGGTGGGGCTCGATCAGGTCATCCGCACCCTGATGCGGGAGATGATCGTCCATGCCGGCGCGCAATATGGCCTCCTCATGCTGATGCGCGCCGACCAGCCGGTGATCGAGGCCTCGGCGCGCATCGCGAACCAGCAGGTGGACGTGGACCTGCGCTCGGCCGTCCCCACCGCGCAGGATCTGCCGCTGGCCCTGCTCAACACGGTGATGCGCACGCGCCGCACCGCCGTCTTCGCCGACGCCGCCCGCGAAGTTCCGGCGCTCCGCCCCGCGGGACACGGCGGCGCGCCCGCGCGCTCGCTGCTGTTCATGCCGCTCATCAAGCGCGGCAGCCTCGTCGGCATCCTCTATCTGGAGAACAGCCTCGCGGCGGACGTCTTCACGCCGAACCGCACGGCGCTGCTGGAGCTGCTGGCGACGCAGGCCGCCATCTCGCTCGATGCCGCCCGCCTCTACAACGATCTCATGGACGAGAACACGCGGCGGGCCAGCGCGGAGTTCGACCTGCGCGAGGCGCGGGCGGAGCTGGGGCGGGCCTCGCGCATGATGGCCATGGGCAATTACGCCGCCTCCATCGCCCACGAGATCAACCAGCCGCTGACCAGCATCGTCGCCAGCGCGGATGCAGCCATGCGCTGGCTCAGGAGGGCCGAGCCGGATGTGGGCGAGGCGCTGCAAGGCGTGGAGCAGATCCGCGCCTCGGGCATGCGCGCGGCGGGCATCGTCAAATCCCTGCGCGCCCTGGCCAAGCGCTCGGCGCCGACGCTGGAGCCGATCCACCTCGAAGACCTCGCCGAGGACGTGCTGCGGCTGGTGGTCAAGGATCTCCAGGCAAACGGCATCGTGCTCGACACCCGCCTCGCGGGAAACCGGCGTCTTGTGGAGGCCGATCCGGTGCAGCTCCAGCAGGTGGTGTTCAACCTCATCACCAACGCCATCCACGCCATGGAGACGACCGACCCCGGCCGGCGGCGGCTGACCATCGAGACGGTGCAGGAGGCGGGAGAGGTGCGCCTGAGCATCGCCGACACCGGCTGCGGCATGAGCAAGGACGTGCTCGCCCGCATCTTCGAACCCTTCTTCACCACCAAGCACGCCGGCATGGGCATCGGCCTGTCCATCTGCCGCTCCATCATCGACGCGCACGGTGGCGAGCTGCGGGCGCGCTCGACCGTGGGAGAGGGCAGCGTCTTCTTCTTCAGCCTGAAGGGGCTCGATGACACCGCCCGGCAGGAACCGGACGCGCAAACCTGAGTATAGAAGACGTGGGCCGCCCGACCGGCCATAAGATGCGGGCGGCCCGCGCGGACGGCAGCGCCGGAGCACCAATCCCGGACTGGAGGTCATCGTGACGACGACCAACGCGCGCGAGCACCAGATGTTTCCCGCCTTCACCCCGCAGCAGATCGCCGTCGCGCGGCGCTTCGCCAGCGGCCCCGAGCAGCATTTCGCCGCGGGGGAGGCGCTCTACGAGATCGGCGCCGTGGACGCTCCCACTTGGCTCGTGATCTCCGGAACGATCGAGGTGGTGCGGCGCGACGGGCTGTCGGGCGAGGCGCCCGTCACGGTCCACCATGCCGGCCAGTTCTCGGGCGAGGTGAGCCAGCTGGACGGGCGGCCCGCCATCGCCTCCGGCCGCGCCGGGCCGGAGGGCTGCACCGCCCTGCCCTTCGATGCCGCCCATCTGCGCGCCCTCGTCATCGGCTCGGCGGAGCTCGGCGAGATGATCATGCGCGCCCTCATCCTGCGGCGGGTCAATCTGATCGCCGAGGGCGGATCGGGGACGATCCTGATCGGCGTGCCGGACAGCCGGGAGGTGCTGGAGCTGCAAGGCTTTCTCAACCGCGCGGGCCTGCCCAACCTCGTCCTCGACGTGCGCAACGACGAGGAGGGCCGCGCTCTGGTCGCCCGCACCGGCGTGCAGCCGGACGAGCTGCCGCTGGCGGTGTGCCCCGCCGGCGCGCTGCTGAAGCGTCCGACCATCGAGGAACTGGCCGGATGCCTCGGCATCGTGCCGCCGCTCGATCCCGACCGGCTCTACGATGTGGCCATCGTCGGCGCCGGGCCGGCGGGCCTCGCGGCGGCGGTCTATGCGGCATCTGAAGGCCTGTCCGTTCTCGTGCTCGACGCCCGGGCCACGGGCGGGCAGGCGGGCGCCTCGGCGCGGATCGAGAACTATCTCGGGTTTCCCACCGGCATCTCGGGCCAGGCGCTGGCGGGACGCGCCTTCAACCAGGCGGTGAAGTTCGGCGCCGAGGTCGCCATCCCGGTCGCCGTCGAGCGGCTGGACTGCATCGGCGGCGCGCTCACGTTGGACTGTGCGGGCGACCGCTGGGTGCGGGCGCGCGCGGTGGTGATCGCCTCGGGCGCGAGATACCGGCGGCCGGACGTTCCCGGCCTCGCCGCGTTCGAGGGCGCAGGCATCTCCTATTGGGTGTCGGCGGTGGAGGCGCGGCTGTGCGGCGGGGAGGAGGTGGCCCTCGTCGGCGGCGGCAATTCGGCCGGGCAGGCCATCGTCTATCTCGCGCCGCATGTGAAGAAACTGCACGTGGTGGTGCGCCGCCCCCTCGCCGATACCATGTCCCGCTATCTCATCGACCGCATCGATGCGCTGCCCAATGTGGAGCTGCATGTGGGCAGCGAGATCGCGAGCCTCGAAGGCGACCGCACCACGGGCCTCACCGCCGCCACCTTCCGTGACCGTCGGGACGGCAGCCTGCACCGGCGGGAGCTGCGGCACATGTTCCTGTTCATCGGCGCGGATCCCAACGCCGCTTGGGCGACGCCCTGCGTGGAGACGGACGGCAAGGGCTTCATCACCACCGGCGCCGGCCGCCGCCCGCTGGAGACGAGCGTGCCCGGCGTCTTCGCCATCGGCGACGTGCGGGCCGGTTCCGTCAAGCGCGTCGCGGCCGCCGTGGGCGAAGGCGCGGCGGTGGTGGCGCAGATCCATGCCATGTTCGCCGAGACGGCGGGAGACGAGGCTCCGAGATGAGCTGCAGCCACAAGAGAGCCATCCAAGAGGTGACGCCGAGCGCGAAGGGCTGCGAGGAGTGCCTGAAAATCGGCAGCGCGTGGGTACACCTGCGGCTGTGCCGGACGTGTGGCCACGTGGGGTGTTGCGACGACTCCCCCCATCGCCACGCACGCGGCCATTTCCGGGCCACGGGGCATCCGATCATCGAGGGCTATGATCCCCCCGAAGGCTGGGGCTGGTGCTACATCGATGCGGAGGAGGTGGACCTGCCCGACCAGACCCCGCAGGTTGGGCCGATCCCGCGCTTTTTCTGACGCCTGTCCGGCGCGTTCCGCCTGCGATGTGCGCGGCATACTTTGGTTTGCCGCCATCGAACGCAGGTGTCGTGCGAGGCAATCTTCATTCGATTTCGAAGCGGTGCGCCGCCGGGGAAGATGGGGCCATCCAACCGAGCCATCCGAAGCGGAGCGCATGATGTCCCTCGCCACTTCCCGCCCGAACGGCCCTTCCGCCATCCCCGCCGGCCTGGTGGTCGCCGGGCTCCTCGCCGATGCGCGCGAGGTCGTGGCCTTCGACCCCACGGTGGCGCGCTCGCTGCTGGCGCGGGCCATCGAGATCCTCGACACCGTGCCCGAGGCGCCCCGCCCGTCCGGCCTCGCTCCCTGGCAGATCCGGCGGCTGGAGGCGTTCGTGGCGGCGCACATCGCCGGCACCATCACGCTGGAGCGCATGGCGGCCTGCGTCGGCCTCAGCCCCAGCCACTTCGGGCGGGTGTTCAAGATGGCGCTGGGCGAGACGCCCCATGCCTTCGTGCTGCGCAAGCGGGTGGAGCGGGCGCGCACGCTGATGGTGGAGAGCGCCCTGCCGCTGGCCGAGATCGCCCTCGACTGCGGCTTCTCGGACCAGAGCCACCTCAACCGCATCTTCCGCCGCTACAGCGGCATGAGCCCGAACGCCTGGCGCCGGATGACGCGCGCCTGATGCGCCGCCATCCGGTTGTCTCTCGCGCGTTGTCTCGGGCGCGTTGTCTCTCGCGCGCCCGGGGACGCTCAGGCCGGCAGCGCGGCGACGAAATCGCGGGAATTGGACACCGCGCCGAAGACGCCGCCCTGCATCTTCACCATCTTCACCGCGGCGGCGTGGTTGCCGGCGTCGGTGGCGCCGCAGCAATCCTCCAGCAGCAGACATTCGAAGCCGCGATCATTGGCTTCGCGCATGGTGGTGTGGACGCAGACATCAGTGGTGATGCCGGTGAGCACCAGATTGCGGATGCCCCGCGTGCGCAGGATCATCTCCAGGTCGGTGGCATAGAAGGAGCCCTTGCCCGGCTTGTCGATGACGATCTCGCCCGGCAGCGGCGCCAGTTCCGGCACGATGTCCCAGCCCGCCTCTCCGCGCACCAGCACCTTGCCGCACGGCCCCGGATCGCCGATGCCGGCGCCGATCTGCCGCGACCGCCAGCGCTTGTTCTCCGGCAGATCGGAAAGGTCCGGCCGGTGCCCCTCGCGCGTATGGATGATCCAGTATCCCGCCGCCCGCATGGCCGCGAGCACACGGGAAATGGGCTCCAGCGGCGCGCGGGTGAGGGAGATGTCGTACCCCATCGCATCCACATAGCCGCCGGGGCCGCAGAAATCGGTCTGCATGTCGATGAC
>JAEZMT010000447.1 GCA_023442085.1 Pseudomonadota bacterium
CTACAAGAATCCCAAATGGATCCGCGCCATCGAGGTGACCAATACGTATCCGCTGGGCTTCTGGGAGAAGCAGGGGTTCAACTGGTTCGCCGGCCTGTAGGGCCGAAGCCGCCCGCTGATGGTTTCCCTTCCGAGCCTTCTCCTGTGCATCATGCTGGCGCTCCTCCTGTGGGGCGTGCCCGGCTGGCTTCTCGCGCGGCGACTGGGGCAAGGCCGCACTGCGGCGCTGGCGCTCGCTCCGGCGCTTGGATGGGCGACGCAGACCCCGGCCGCCCTCGCTATCGCCCATCTTTTCGGGCTTTCGCCTGTCGTCATCATCGGATCGGCGGCGGCGGTGGGCTTGTGTGCGCTCGCCCTTCCCCGCACACCGGCCGGAGAGCGCTTTCCACTCTTCGCGCTGGTGTTCGCCGGTCTCCTCGCGCTGGTGCCGATGCTGGGCGTGCTGCCGAAGGTGATGCCGGACGGCGCCATCGCCCTCGCCTCGCCCATCTATGACCACGCCAAGATCATCCTCATCGACGAGATCGCCCAGAGCCGGGCCGTCCCCCCAGCCAATCCCGTTTTCGGCGCGGGCGGGGCGGCGGGGACGGTGGCGTATTATTATCTCTGGCACTTCGGCGCGGCGGAACTCGCCATCCTGTTTGGGGCGCACGGCTGGGCGGCGGATGCGGCAGCCACGTGGTTCACCGGCTTCGCCGCGCTGGCCCTGGTGGCGGGCCTCGCGTTCCGTCTGAACCCCGGCCTGTCCGCCCCACTCCTCGCGATCCTCGCCGCATCAGCGGGCTCGCTGCGGCCGGTCCTGGTGGTGCTGTTCGGCGGAGCACGGCTGGACCGCGTGCTCGAACCCGCCTCGGGCCTCGCCGGCCCTCTCTATCAGACGAGTTGGAGCCCGCATCATGTGGCCTCCGCCACCGCCTGCGTGATCTCGGTGCTGCTCATGGCGCAGCTGCGCGCCGGGCGGTCGGCCGGGGAGGCGACGGTGCTCGCGGGCCTGATCGGGCTGGGGGCTGCGGCTGCGTTCGGCAGTTCCCTGTGGGTAGGTGGGGTGACCTTCGCTCTGGCGGGAATGGCGGCGGCGCTGGTGCTAGGCCTCTCTCCTCCTCCGGTAAGGCGACTGCGGTTCTTCGCGGCGCTGGCCGGAGCGGCGCTGGTGGCGCTGGCTCTGGTGGCCCCTTTGCTGATGTCGCAGATCCATGCGGCAGCAGAGCGGGGGGGCGGCATGCCCGTTCAGCTGGTCCCCTTCCCCGTGCTCGGACCGGGATGGCCGCAGGCTCTGCGCGCGGTGCTCGATCCCCTCGCCTATGGGCTGGTATTGCTGCCGGTGGAGTTTCCCGGCGTCCTATTCGCCGGCGTCGTGGGTTTCGCTCTGGTCTTTGCCGGGCGCTTGGCCGGCAGGGCCGAGCAGCAGATGGCTCGGGCGCTCGCGGCGCTCGCCATTGTCGCTCTGGCGGTCAGCGCGGCCCTGCAAAGCACCGTGGGGGAGAACAACGACCTCGGTTGGCGCGCCATCCTGCCGGCGGTGCTTGTGCTCGCGGCCTTTGCCGGTGCGGCGCTCGCGGCGGCTCTGTCTCGGGCGGTCGAGACGACGCGCTCTCGGACAGGGCTCGCGACACTCGCAGCCGGCCTCGCGCTCATCGTCCTTGGACTGCCGGACACCGTCGCCCTCGCCCGTCGCAACATCGCGGGCGAGCAGAGCGCGGACGACCGGACATTCGCCGGCGATCCCGCGCTGTGGCAGGCGGTGCGGCGGCACGTGGGAGCGCATGTGCGGATCGCCAGCAATCCGTCACGGCTGGAGAAGCTGACGCCCTGGCCCATCAACCTCTCATGGGCACTCCTATCGCGCCGCCGCTCCTGCTTCGGCGGCGAGGAGATGGCGCTCGCCTTCGCGCCCCTCTCCGCGTCAGCGCGCATGGACGCGGCGGCCCTCTTCGGCCGGGTGTTCGCCGGCATGGGAACGGCGGAGGATGTCGCGACCCTGCGCCGGGCCTTCGGCTGCGGTGGCGTTGTCGTCACGCCGCAGGACGGCGCGTGGACCACCGATCCCTTCGCGTCCAGCGCCCTCTATCGGCTGGCTGAAGAGGAAGACGGGCGATGGCGCATCTATGTGGCGCGCGAGCCCTGAACCCCGGCCTACAAGCGAAGCCCAGCCGCACTGCAATTCCGCCAATTCACTCCCGGTACGGACGGCGCGCCTCAGTGCGGGCGCCCGCTTTCCCGCTGCACCATCGTCACCGGTGGCACGAAGAGGCCCGATTGGCGCAAGCGCGTCTCAAACTCCATCGCCGGCACCGGCCGTCCGAACAGATAGCCCTGCCCCTCCGGGCAATGGCGATCCGCCAGATAGGCGCGCTCGTCCTCGGTTTCGATGCCTTCGGCGATCACGTCCATGTCCAGCGCACGGCCCATCTCGAGGATGGCGGCGATGACGGCCGCCTCCCGGGGCGCCCGCAACATGGAATTGACGAAGCTGCGATCGATCTTGATGCAGGTCACCGGACACCGCGTCAGCATGCTCAGCGAGGCATAGCCTGTGCCGAAATCGTCGAAGGCGATGCGCACGCCCATCTGCCGCAGCCGCGACAGCGCGTCCATGGCGGTGGAATGACCGGACAGCACGATATTCTCGGTGATCTCCAGCTCCAGCGCCTCTGGAGGCAGCCCGTGCCGCCCCAGCGCCTCTTCCACCTGGCCGGGCAGGTCGCCGGTGCGGAGCTGCGCGGCGAAGAGATTGACGGCCACGCGGAAATCCGCTGCGCCCTGCCGCCGCCAGCGCGCCGCCTGGGCGCAACCTTCAGCGATGACCCAGCGTCCCACCTGCGGGGCGAGGGTGCCTGCCTCCAGCGCCGGCAGGAAGGCGGCAGGGGCAAGCAGGCCCCGGCTGGGATGCAGCCAGCGGATCAGCGCTTCCGCCCCAACCACCGCACCGTCGGACAGGCGAACCTGCGGCTGGTAGAAGAGCAGGAATTCGCCGTTGGCCAACGCCCGATGGAGATCGATGCTGGACAGCCGCCGGTCCAGCGCCTCGCTGCGCAACGCCGGGGAATAGAGGGCGACACTCCCTCCTCCCCTCGTCTTGGCGGCATGGAGCGCGAGATCGGCGTCGCCGATCAGTTCCACCGCCTCCTGCGCATCGCCCGGAAACAGGGCGATGCCGCAGCTCGCGTCGATCCGGGTGGGCTCGTGCCCGGCGGGGGCGAGGTCCGAAATCCGGCCGAGGAGGTGCCGGGCGAAGGGCTCGGCCGAAGCCGCAGTCAGCCCGACAGCGAGCACGGCGAACTCATCGCCGCCCACCCGCGCGACGGTGCCGCCACCCGACGTCCCGGCCAGAAGGCATTGGCCGATGGCCTTCAAAACATCGTCGCCGGCGGCGGGGCCGAGAATGTTGTTGATGTCCTTGAAGCCGTCCACATCCATCATCATCAGCCCGCAGGACCGGCCAGTGAGCAGCGCAGCCTCCACCGCCCGGTAGAATTGGCGGCGGTTGGGGAGGCCCGTGAGGGCATCGATCTGGGCCAGGTGGGCCAGTTGCTCCGGCCCCACAGCACGGTGCGGCGCGGCCGGCCCTCCCTGCGAGGCGACACGAGCAAGGCGACGGATCTCCAGCCGGTCCATGACCATGTGCGCCAGGTCGGTGAGCCGAACGCAATCCTCGTCGCCGAAGCCGTCATAAGGCACCGTGTCCAGGATGCAGAGCACGCCGATGGCATGGCCATCCACCGAGAGCAGCGGAGCGCCCGCATAGAAGCGGATGTTGGTGGAGCCCGACACAAGCGGATTGTCGTGGAAGCGATCGTCGTGCGTCGCGTCGGGCACGACCATGGTGGCGCCCTGGAGAATGGTGTGGGCGCAGAAGGAGACCTCCCGGCGCTTGTCCACATCGTCGCCGAACCCGGCGCTGGCCGCGAAGAACACGCTATCGGCGCCGATCATGTTCACGGCAGCCATGGGCACGTTGAAGATGCGCAGCGCCATCTCCACCAGAGGTGTGAGGCCAGCGACCGTTCCCTCCCCAGCGAGGTTATAGCTATCCAGCGCCGCGAGCCGATCCTTCTCGTGACGAGGTATCGGAGGACATTTCATCCCTTTTTCCCCTTTCGCCAGCGGTTTAGCCAAACGAAATCGGGCCGTTATTCTCCTTAAAGTAGCACAACGCCCACCATGGCGCGAAGTATCCATTCGTCGGCTCAGCAGTCACTTGGGACGGTATGGCGCGACCCCAGGCGCCAAAAGGACGCGCGCTGCCCCAGCTTCTCAAACAGTGTGCGCAGAGGTTTTCGTTGACCTCCCGGCCCGCGCGACTAGAATATGGGAAGACGTTCTAAATAATGATACGACGCGAGTTGCCAAGCCCCTTGGGGCGACCAGGCAGCATCCGGCTTACAGGATCGGCGCACGGACGGCAGGAGTTGCCCATGTCAGGAAGCAGCAGATTCCGCACTTTCATCCGTGAGCTCACCCTGCTCGCGGACCAGCGTCTTGACGAGCCGGCCATGTTGCAGGCCGCAAAGCCGCTGATGAGCGACCTGATCTCCAACGACGAATGGCTGCCCGACGCCTTCGCCCGCCCGGACGAGCGCACCTACCAGCAGTATCTGTTGCATTGCGACCCGCTCGAGCGGTTCAGCCTGGTCAGCTTCGTATGGGGTCCAGGCCAGGAGACGCCGATCCACGACCACACGGTCTGGGGCCTGCTTGGCGTGCTGCGCGGATCAGAAACCTCCCAGCGCTACCAGATCGCCGAGGGTTCGATGCAACCCGAAGGTTCTCTCGAAATTCTCGAAAGCGGCGACATCGACATGGTCTCGCCGACCATCGGTGACATTCACAAGGTGAAAAACGGGAGCCTCAGCAAACCTTCCGTTTCCATTCACCTCTATGGCGGAAACATCGGCGCGATAAACCGTCACGCATACGCCAGCGATGCGAATATCAAGACATTTCGCAGCGGCTATTCTCTCAATGTCACTCCCAATTTCTGGGAGCACAAGTAGAGAGCCGGCAGGCGCGGCCGCCATCAAGATCAATCGAGTTTGCACGGCAATCCCCCAAGGCCCGGGCGATGGCCTGCCTTACCTGTTTTCAGGAGAAGAGATTGAAACCGCTTGCCGGAGTGAAAGTCGTCGAATTCTGCACCGTGGCCGCAGGCCCGTTCTGCGCGATGCTGCTCGCAGACATGGGGGCAGACGTCATCAAGGTGGAAAATCCGGACGGCGGCGACTCCATGCGCCAATGGCCCCCGCTGAGCGAAGGGTTCAGCGAGAACTTCGCTTCTTTGAACCGCAACAAGCGATCGGTCACGCTGGATCTCAAGGGTCCGCAAGACAAGCAGCGCGCGCTGGACCTGATCGCGGCGGCGGACGTCGTGGTGGAGAACAACCGGCCGGGCGTGATGGCCCGCCTCGGGCTCGACTATGCCTCGGTTAGCGAGGGTCACCCGGGCCTTGTCTATTGCTCGATCTCGGCCTTCGGACAGGAAGGCCCCCGCTCCCGCGAGGCGGGCTTCGACCTCACGCTTCAGGCGATGAGCGGCGTCATGAGCGTGACCGGCGAGCCCGGCAGCCCGCCCGTCAAATGCGGCGTGCCGATCTCGGATTTCGGCACCGGGCTCTATGCGGCCTACGCCATCGCCGCAGCGCTCTTCCATGTACGCGGCGGCGGACGGGGGGGCCATATCGACGCCTCCATGTTCGGCGCCTCCCTAGCCATGGGCGCGCTGCAGACCAGCGAATACTTCGGCAGCGGCAGGGATCCGCGGCGCCTCGGCTCGGCGCATCCCCGCAACGCGCCGTATCAGGCCTTCCGCGCGAAGGACGGCTACTTCGCCATGGCCGCCGGCAACAATGCGCTCTATCGCGCGGCGTGCGAGGCCATCTCCCGTCCCGATCTCTTCGAGGATCCGCGCTTCGCCTCCACCGGCCTGCGGGCGCAGAACCAGGCGGACCTTCTGGAGATCCTCGAACGGGACTTCGCCGCCTTCACCTGCGAGGAGTTGCTGGCGATGTTCCGGAAAGCCGGGGTGCCCTGCGCGCCGATCAACACCTACTCGCAGGCCTTGGCCGATCCGCAGGTCGCCCACATGGAATGGGTGCAACCGGTGCAGCTTCCCTCCGGGGTGACGACCAAGACCTTCGTTTCGCCCCTGCGCATTTCCGGCAAGGGCTTCGGCATCGACCGGCCGCCGCCGCGACTTGGCGAGCACAATGACGAGGTCTTCCAGACGGCCCCGAGCCACGAGACGGCGTAGAGGTCGCGCGACGCGGCCGGCAATGCCACCGCCGGCCGCGGGCCAGGCCCGTCAGACCATCGGCTTGGGTGGATTGAATCCGCGCGCCGCCATCAGAGCGGGATTATGGCCGAGCGCCCGTGAGAGATCGCCGGCCGTCCGCATGACCACGTCCCTGTATCGCGACGGAAAACTGTCCTGCAGCCGGTCGACAGGGCCGGAGATGCCGATCGCCGCGACGGGAGCTCCCGTGCCGTCTTTGACGATGGCTGCCAGACCCCACACGCTTTCGCGCCATTCGCCGCGATTCACCGCAAATCCCGCGTCCCTGATCTGCGCCAGTTCCTCGCGCAGCCGGCCCAGCGTGGAGATGGAATTCGGCGTGAAAACCGCGAGCGGATCGGAGAACACGCGCAGCGCTTCCTCCTGCTGGTAAGCCAGAAGCGCCTTTCCGGAGGCGACGCAATGCGCCGGAGCCCGGCCACCGATCGAGGAATAGGCCCGCACCGGGTGCGGACTCTCGATCTTGTGGAGATAGATGACCTCGGCGCCATCGAGGACCGCAAGATGGATCGTCTCCAGGGTCGCATCCGCCAGCGCGCGCATGAACGGCTCGGCGACCTGCCGCACATCGAGCCGCCCCAGGACCTGCCCCGCGAGTTCAAAGACCTTCAGCGTGCAGTCATAGGTGCCGCCCGGCAACGCCCGCACGAAGCCGGCGGCGAC
>JAEZMT010000008.1 GCA_023442085.1 Pseudomonadota bacterium
GGTTTCGCCGCCGACGAGGATGCCGCGCACCTCGGAGAACGCCTCGCGCTGCCGCCTTTCCTGGAAGGCCGCCGCAGCGCCATCGAGGCCGGGCTGAAGCCGCTCTGAGGGCAGCTCCAAACGCAAAAAAGGCCGGCCGGACGGGGAAATCCCGTCCGGCCGGCCTTTCGTTTGTCTATCAGAGGAGTGTCAGGCCCGCTCTTCCAGCGGATGCGTGCGCAGCCGCATGGGATCGTAGAAGGGGGTGCGCACGACGGTCGCTTCGAAGCTCTCGTCGCCGTCAGTGACAGTAAGCGCCGTTCCAAGCGCGGTGGCGTCGGGCCGCAGGGAAACCAGCGCCAAAGACTTCATGAGATGGCGGCTGTAGGTGGTGGAATTCACCACGCCCACCTCGGCGCCATCCTTGAAGATCTTCGCGCCGGGCGTGATCGCCTTCGCCGCCAGCACCTCGAGGCCGGCCTGGTGGGTGCGCTCCGTGCCCTTGCGGGCGAGGAGGGCCGCCTTGCCGCGGAAATCCGGCTTGGAGAGGTCCACGGACCAGTCCATCAGCACCTCGAAGGGCGTGGTATCCTTGTGCGGCATGTCGAAGGGGAAGAACAGCAGGGAGCCTTCCACCCGCACGATGTCGAGGCAATCCCAGGACACCGGCATGGCGCCGAAGGGCTTGCCCACCTCAAGGATCTTGTCCCAGAGGAAGACCGCATCCTTCGCCGCGCAGAACACCTCGTAGCCACGCTCGGCCGAATAGCCGCCGCGGGCAAGCGACACCGGGATGTCGAACAGGGTCGTCTTGCCATGCCCGAAATAGGGCAGCGCCTTCAGATCCATGGGCGTGTGGGGGGCGAGGATGTCGAGCGCGAGCGGGCCTTGCAGCGAAAGGATATGGACGTCGTCGTCACGCGCGAAAGTGACATCGAAGCCCTGCGCCACCACCGGCAGCGCCTCTTCCAGCGCGCCGCCGCCGTGGGAGAGGCGGAACGTGCCGTCCCCGTCCACGTAGACGAGCACGTCGTCGATGAGCCCGCCTTCATCATCGACGATGGAGGAGATCATGGAGCGGCCGGCCGGAATCTTGGCAATGTCGGCGGTGAGCAGCTTGTTGAGGAAGGCAAGCGCGTCCGGACCACCAATGTTGATGATCTTCAGCGCCGACACGTCGAAGAGGCCGGCCCGGGTGCGCACGGTCTCCGTCTCCACATAGGGGTCGGTGGCGTAGTGCTGGGGGATCGCCATGTCATTCCAGGATTCCTCCAGCTTGGAGCCGAGTTCCCGGTGACGGTCGTTGAGGATCGATTGGCGCAGAATGGTCGCGCTGGTCATGTGCCCTCTCTTGAAGGATGCCGGCCCGTGCGCCGGGCCCGTCGTTAAGGCAGGCGGGCCCGGGCAGCCTTGAGGCCGGCCGTGAGCGCCGCAACGGCCGCATCCTGATGGCGGGCAGCGGATTCTGTCAATTACTTTTCCTGAGAAGAAATTTCTTTGGTAGTATGGCGCGAAAGGCGGCACATGAAAGCGAGGCCGACCCATGAAACGCCCAGTTCGCGATCACATCCGGAGCCGTTTTCGCTCAATTAATGGGCTTGCACCGGAATTGGTCCGTGGCACTCTCGTTTCTACCGCGTCAAAAAAGTTCACTGAGGGGAACAGGCGCGCCACAGCGTGATCGCAAATGGCAGGGACGGCCGCGGGGACTGCCCGCGTGCCGGCCCGGGCGGAGCTTGAGACATGTCCGAGACAAAGATGTGGGGCAAGGAAGAGTTCTGGGGGCTCGGCTTCGAGTGGGACCCCCAGTGGCTGCTGAGCGCCGAGCAAAAGGAGCTTCAGGCGAAGCTCATCGCCCTGTGTGAGACCACGCTGCGCGCGAACGCCGTGGAGAGCGACGCCAACTACGTCTACCCCCGGAAGAATTTCGAGGCGCTGGCCTCCCTCGGCCTGCTCTCGCTGAACGTGCCGAAGGAACTCGGCGGCCTCGGCCAGAACCATGTCTGCGCCGCCATGGTGGTGGAGACCATCGCCCGCTACGGCTGCCCCTCCACCGCCATGTGCTACACCATGCACCTCGGCGCCGTGGCCGCCGCGCTGCTGCGGCACCACGACAACCCGCTGCTCACCGACATCCTCAAGCGGCTGGACACCGACGTGCTCATCGGCACGCTCTCCTATTCCGATCCCGAGACCGGCTCGCACTTCTGGTATCCCATCTCGTCCAAGGCCGAGGCCCATGGCGAGGAGTGGAAAGTCACCAAGAAGGCCTCCTGGACCACCTCCGGCGGCTTCGCCGACTGGTACATCGTGCAGACCACCAGCCCCGGCTTCTCTGGCGACTATTCGGACCTCTCCTGCTTCCTCGTCACCAAGGACGAGGTGAAGGCCAACCCCTCCGAGTGGGACGGACTCGGCCTGCGCGGCAACCAGTCCGGCCCCATCGTGGTGGAGAATGCGGTGCTGCCGAAGGAGGCCCTGGTCGGGCCCATCGGCGACGGAGCCAAGTCCAACGACGAGGTGGTGGACCCCTTCTTCCTCACCTGTTCGTCCGCCTGCTGGAACGGCATTTCGCTCGCGGTCATCGACATCGCCAAGCGCCATACCACCCGCAAGACCCACAATGACGTGGGCATGCGCGTCGCCGACTACCCCACCATCCAGGACTATGTGGGCGAGGCGATCATGGACACCAATGCCTGCCGCGCCTTCGACTACCAGATGGCGCAGGCGCTGGATTCCGTCACCAACAATTGCGACTGGTCGATCCACAAGGACATCGACGCTTTGCCCCGCTCCACCCTGCTCCACTGGCTGTGGCAGGTGAAGTTCGAGGCGGCCAAGAACGTCGCCCATGTGGTGGACAAGATGCTCCACGCCACCGGCGGCACGGGCTTCCGCCCCGCCCTCCAGATCGAGCGCTATCTGCGCGACGGCAAGGCCGGCTGGGTGATGGGCCCTACCAACGAGGTGCTGCGCCAGTTCGTCGGCAAGGCCGCGCTGCTGGGCTTCGGCTCGCTGGACTATTGGAACAAGTCGATCAACGAGCGCGTGCTCAACAACGAGATCAAGAAGATGGACGAGGCGGAGAAGCGCGCCTTCGCCGAAAAGCTGCTGGCCGAGCTTCAGCCGGCCAAGGTGGCGTAACGCGGGACGCCACCACGCGGCGCCTTCGTCCCTCTCCCTCGCTCAGGAGAGGGGCGAAGGCCCGCGCGCCCGCCATCGAAGGGGATTATCATGGACGGGCTGTCACATTTCAGAAAGTACCTTGCCATGACGACCATTGATCTCGACGCCCGTTTTGATCCGCGCGAACTGCGCAACGCCCTCGGCCGCTTCGCCACCGGCATCGCCGTGGTGATGGCGCAGGACGAGGACGGCCCTATCGGCGTGACGGTGAATTCCTTCTCCTCCGTCTCGCTGGACCCGCCGCTGATTCTCTTCTCCATGGCCCGCTCGCTGCACTCGCTGGCGCGGCTGGAGAGGGTGAAGGCCTATTCGGTGAACATCCTGCTGGAGAGCCAGCAGGAGATTTCCAACCGCTTCGCCCGCTCCGGCGAGGACAAGTTCTCCGCGACTCCGTGGGAGATCGGCCCCTCTGGAGCGCCGCGCCTCGTGCCCGCCCATGCGGTCTTCGAGTGCGTGCCCTATGCCCATTACGACGGCGGCGACCATGTGATCTTCGTCGGCCGGGTGGTGCATCTGCATGCCGAGGGCGAGGGCGATCCGCTGCTCTATTACCGCGGCAGCTACCGGCTGCTCGCGGCCATCGCTCAAGAGGGGTGAATGGACGCTTCCCTCCTTCCCCCCGGTCCTTCCGCCTCGCCCGACGCCGCCCGCGAGCGGGTGGTGGTGCGCGGCGGCGGCCTCGCGGCCCTCACGCTCGGCGCAGGAGACCGACTGACGGTGCTGGACCCGGAAGGGCTCCAGCCGGCGCTGGTCTTCGTCACCGACACGGATGCGGTGGAAGACTGGGAGGGCGGCGACGTTGAGACGCTGCCTGCGCTTTTGGAACAAGGGGGAGAGGGCAGCGCGGAGGTCGCCCGGCTGTTGGCGGACATGCGCCTCGCGCCGACATCGCTGGCGGGGCGGAAGGTGCTGTCGGGAGATGACGGCGCGGGCGCGACGGCGGACATCGCCGCGCGGGCCGATGTGCTCGTGGTGATCGCCGCGCCCGGCGGCCCTATGGCCCCCGATGCGCAGGACGCGCCCACCGACCTTATCGTCACCGTGACCCGCGCCCGGGGCATGGGCCGTCCCTTGCCGGCCCCGCTTGCGCCGCCGAAGCTCGACCTGCGCGTCCCGGCGGCCGAAGCCCGCGCCTACAAGGTGAAGGCGGGCGACTATATCCAGATCATCGACGTGGACGGCCGCCAGTGCGCCGACTTCCTCGCCTTCGATGCCGCCGCGCTGGAAAAGGGCGAGGAGTTCGGCCTCGACGCCACCACCACCCGCACGCTGATGGGCGCCGCCTATCCGGGACCGGGCCTCTATTCCAAATACTATGACGAGCGCCAGCTTCCGCTGGTGGAGGTGATCCGGGACACGGTCGGCCGCCACGACACCTTCGCCCTCGCCTGCTCGGCAAAATATTATGAGGACATGGGCTATCCCGGCCACGCCAATTGCACGGACAATTTCAACGCCGTGCTCGCGCCGCTGGGGATACGCCAGCGCGCCGGTTGGCCGGCCATCAATTTCTTCTACAACACCGCCGTCGACCACACTAACGCGATTACCATGGACGAGCCGTGGTCGCGGCCCGGCGACTATGTGCTGCTGCGCGCGTTGACCGACCTCGTGTGCGCCACCTCGTCCTGCGCCGACGACATCGACCCCGCCAATGGCTGGGAGCCCACCGACATCCATGTGCGCGTCTATGACGGCGCTGAAAACTTCTCCAAGGGGATCGCGTTCCGCATGAGTGCCGACGCCGAGCCGCGCCTGACGCGCGAGAGCGCCTTCCACCAGAGCCTTGCCGCCCATACGCGCAACTTTGTGGAGTATCGCGGCTTCTGGCTGCCCACCTGCTTCACAGGCGAGGGGCCGATCGCCGAATACTGGGCGTGCCGCGAAAAGGCGGCGGTGATGGACTTGTCCCCCCTGCGCAAGTTCGAGGTGACGGGGCCGGATGCCGAGATCCTGCTCCAGCGCACGGTGACGCGCGACATGCGCAAGCTCGCCGTGGGGCAGGTGGTCTACACCGCGCTCTGCTACGACCACGGCGGCATGATCGACGATGCCACCGTCTTCCGCCTGTCGCCGACCAATTTCCGGGTGGTGTGCGGCGAGGAATTCACCGGCGCCTGGCTGCGCACCAAGGCGGCGGAATGGGGCCTCAATGTCCACGTCCGCTCGTCGACGGACCAATTGCACAACATCGCCGTGCAGGGGCCGCTCGCGCGGGAGATTCTCGCCGAGGTGATCTGGACCGGGGCCACCCAGCCCGCCATCCCCGAGTTGAAGTGGTTCCGCTTCGCCGTCGCCCGCCTCGGCGGACCGAGCGGGCCGGCTCTGGTGGTTTCGCGCACCGGCTATACGGGCGAATTGGGCTTTGAAATCTGGTGCCATCCCAAGGATGGCAAGGCGCTGTTCGAGGCGGTATGGGCGGCGGGTGCGCCGAAGGGCATGAAGCCGCTCGGGCTCTCCGCGCTGGACATGCTGCGCATCGAGGCCGGGCTGGTCTTCGCCGGCTACGACTTCTGCGACCAGACCGACCCGTACGAGGCAGGCATCGGCTTCGCCGTGGCGGACAAGGACGAGGATTTCGTGGGGAAGGCGGCTCTCGCGCGGCGCAAGGCGAACCCGGCCAAGAAGCTCGTGGGACTCATGGTCGAGGGCAATGACGCGGTGGGCCATGGCGACCCGCTCTTCGTCGGCCGGGCGCAGGTGGGCGTGGTCACCAGCGCTACCCGCTCGCCCATCCTCAAGGCCCAGATCGCTCTCGCCCGCATCGATGTCGCCCATGCGGCCGTGGGCACCGCCATCGAGATCGGCAAGCTGGATGGAATGAGGAAGCGCATAGGTGCCGAAATCGTGCCGTTTCCCCATTTCGATCCGCAGAAGGTCCGGGTCCGAGCCTGAATGAGACCACCCGCCCAATGGCGGGCCCGAAGATTGCAGTTTCATCCCGGCGCGCCTGAATAACGGCGCGACGACTGGGCATTTTTTGTTTCCGAAATTCTGGTGCGACTACTCATTAGGCAATCTCTGACGACAAAATAAGCTCGCAATGACGTAACGAGACGCTTATATCTTCGTTGACAAATTTTTTTCTTATCGGGAAAATCCCTCGCCATAACGAGGGGACAATCATGAGCATCACCGCAACCAATGAGGCGGTTGCCGCGCCTGAGGCCGGCTCGCTTCAACGCAAGATCAGCTGGACCGGCGCCTTCTGGATCGCGAGCGGCGTGCCCGCCCTCGTGCTGTTCTCCATCGGCGCCATCGGTGCCACGGTGGGCGCGCCGGCCTGGTTCGTCTGGATTCTGTCCATCATCTTCGGCTTCATCCAGGCCTTCTCCTATGCCGAGATCGCCGGCCTGTTCCCGCACAAGTCGGGCGGCGCGTCGGTCTATGGCGCCATCGCCTGGGTGCGTTACGGCAAGCTGCTGGCGCCGTTCTCGGTGTGGTGCAACTGGCTGGCCTGGTCGCCGGTGTTGTCCATCGGCTCCGGCCTTGCGGCGGGCTACGTACTCTCCATCCTGTTCGCGCCGGATGCCGCCATCAACACCTGGCAGCTCACGCTGGTCGATCTCGGCTGGCTGAAGACCGGCCTGGCGCTGCGCATCAACGCCACCTTCCTCCTCGGCGCGGTGCTGCTGCTCGTCGCCTTCGCCATCCAGCATCGCGGCATCAGCCAGACCGCCAAGGTGCAGGTCATCCTCGGCGTCGTGGCGCTGCTGCCGCTGATCCTCATCGGCCTCGTGCCGCTGTTCACCGGCGACGTGCTTGCAGCCAACCTCGGGCCGTTCGCCCCCCTCGCCAAGGACGAGGCCGGCAAGGTGATCGCCGGCGAATGGAACATGGCGGGCCTCACCCTGATGGCCGGCGGCCTGTTCATCGCCGCGTGGTCCACCTACGGCTTCGAGACCGCGGTCTGCTACACGCGCGAGTTCCGTGACCCGAAGACGGATACTTTCAAGGCCATCCTCTATTCAGGCCTGCTGTGCATCTTCGTGTTCACCATCGTGCCCATCTCCTTCCAGGGCGTGCTCGGCCTCGGCCAGCTCGTGACCCCGGCGGTGGTGGACGCCTCCGGCACGGTGACGACGCCTGCGGTCTATTCCGGCATCCTCTCCGCCGACATCTATTCCGGCATGGGCGTGGCGAGCGCCATGGCCGACATGATCAAGGGCGGGCCCATCGTCCACACCGTGATCGTGGTGATGCTGATCCTCGCGCTCATGCTGGCCATCATCACCTCCATGGCCGGCTCCTCCCGCACGCTTTACCAGGCGTCGGTGGACGGCTGGCTGCCCAAGTACCTCAGCCACGTGAACGAGAACGGCGCCCCCACCCGCGCCATGTGGACGGACCTCGGGTTCAACCTCATCCTGCTGATGATGTCGGACTACGTGTTCATCCTCGCCATCTCCAACGTCTGCTACATTCTGTTCAACTTCCTGAACCTGAATTCCGCCTGGATGCACCGCATCGATCGTCCCACCTGGGAGCGCCCCTTCAAGGCCCCCGTCTGGCTCATCGGCATGGGGACGGTGCTCGCCTACGTGAACCTGTTCCTGCTTGGCATGGGTGCCGACATCTGGGGCGCGGGCACGCTGGTGACCGGGCTCATCGTATCGGCCGCCATCATCCCGGTGTTCCTCTTCCGGCACTATGTGACGGACAAGGGCCAGTTCCCGGCGGCGATGATGGAGGACATGCACCTCAAGGCCGAACCCGGTGCCTCCACGCGAGCGGGGATGCTGCCCTACCTCGCCCTCGCGGCCGGCGCCGTTGTCATCATCGTGGCCCGCAGCATTGCGGTCTATTGAACGGAGACGAAATGAGCGACCAGGGTATCAAGAGCCGCCCGAAGTACGCCCCGCTGGCTCCGCACCCGTCCGGACGGCACCACCTCCTGGTGGTCGAGGCGGCAGAGGTTCCGGCTGAGGCGCTGGCGGAGGGGGTTGCCCCCTCCGCCTTCGAGGTCTGGACGGTGGCCCGGCGCAGCGCCGTGGCCTCCGCCCCGGCCATGGAGGAGGCGCCGGGCAGCGTCGCCGTCTTCCGGTCCGTGACGCACCTCTTCTCCGCGCTGGAGGAGCGGCTCGCCCGCGAGACCATGGGGCTGCGGCTCTATGCGGCCGGCGCCGAACCGTTCCTGTGGGATGTGTGGGGCCGCGCCGAGAAGGCCGGGCTCAGCCGGCAGGAGACCGCCTTCGCCGAGGTCGGCCCGAAGGCCCGGCGCGTCTATTGCGTCCATTGCCGGACGGTGAGCGAGGGCGTGACTACCTCCATCTTCACCTGCTCCGGCTGCGGCGCCTCCCTGTTCGTGCGCGATCATTTCTCACGGCGGCTCGCCGCCTTCATGGGCGTCCAGGTGGACGCCGAGGTGCCGGGTGAGGTGCCCGAGGCCGAGGAGCTCTACGCATGACCGCCGCCCAGCCCTTCAGCGTGCGCGTGCGCGAGATCGTCGAGCTCGCGCCGAGCCTCAAGCGCTTCTCCTTCGAGCCAGCCCACGGCGGCGCGTTCCCGACCCCACCGGCGGGCGGGCACGTCCTCCTCACCCTCCGCGATGGCGCGCGGGTGATGAAGAACGCCTATTCCCTCGTCTCCCCGCCGTCCGAGCGGGCGCGCTACGACATCATCGTGCGCCTCGTCGCCCAGTCGCGCGGCGGCTCCGCTTTTCTCCACCGCCGGGTCGCGCCGGGCGACGTGCTGGAGATGGCCAATCCGGTGAGCCTGTTCCCGCTCGCCTCCACCGCGAAGAAGCACCTGCTCATCGGCGGCGGCATCGGCATCACGCCGATCCTGTCCTTCCTGCCGGAGCTGAAGGCGCGCGGCGCCCGCTTCGAGCTGCACCAGCTCGCGACGCTGGAGGAGGTGCCGGTGTTCGAGCGCCTCCTCGCGCCCTATGCGGCGGGTGAGGAAATCCGCGTGCATGGCGGCGGCCGCGCCGCCTTCGATCTCGCCGGCCTGCTGGCCCGCCAGCCGCTAGGCACCCATGTCTATGTCTGCGGGCCGCACAGCCTGATGGATGCGGTGGCCTCCACCGCCGCCGCGCTCGGCTGGCCCAAGGGTAAGGTGCACAAGGAGAGCTTCGGCGGCGACGTCACCGGCCTTCCTTTCCGCGCCGTGCTCCGGAAATCCGGCATCGAGGTCGAGGTGGGCGAGAGCCAGAGCCTGCTCGAAGCCATCGAGGCGGCCGGCGTGGAGGCCCCGTGCCTCTGCCGCGGCGGCGCCTGCGGCCAGTGTGCCACCCCCCTCGTGGAGGGCGAGGCGGACCACCGGGACGACTACCTCTCCGAAGAGGAGAAGGCGGCCGGCACCCTCATCATGACCTGCGTGTCGCGTGCCCGCGGCCCGCGCATCGTCATCGACCTGTGATCCGGGAGGATGCACATGACCGTCCAGTTCAAGCCTGCCGAGACCTTCCGCGACACCTTCACCTACAAGAAGTCGCCGGAGGATCTCCTGCGCTTCCCCTTCCCGTTCCCCGAAGACGCCTACATGTATTCGGTGAACATCGAGCCGCATGTGCGCGGCGGGCCGACGGCGGCCTTCCAGGCGGTGTTCGACATCGACGAGCACTATATCGCGGAGTGCAAGGAGCGCGCCCGCGTCCTCGCCGAGGACCCCAAGCGCTGCCAGGTGCTGCCGCACATGATGACGGCCGAGTGGGACACCCTTGAGCTCATCATGGAAAGCCTCGCCGCCGACTATCCCGAGCACTTCACCCTGTCCAAGGACGGCGACGCCTGGACCTGGGTGAACCGGCCGCTCGGCATCCAGCAGAGCTTCATCTTCGGCAAGGCCGAGACGCTGCCCTGCGGACCGTTCGAATACATCACCCGCCAGGCCCAGGGCGATTTCACCCTTCAGGACCAGCGCGAGGACAACCTCTTCGTGGACGGCGGCATGGTCACCACCCAGGCCGATTGGTCGCTGGAATTCGACATCGGCATGAGCTTCCACGAGTGGCACGGCCCGGTGCCGCTGGCGCACGAGAAGGGCGTGTTCGACCGCGCCCTGAAGTATCTCCTGCGCCTCCAGTACGGCCAGCCGGTGCGCCGCCTCAACTGGACCATGACGGTGAACCCGCGCCTCGACACCTCGCCGGAGAATTATCCCGTGTGGGGGCCGGAGAAGGCGACGGTGACTCCGCAGAACGTCGCCGAGAAGGTCCACCTGCGGGTGGAGCTGCAGACGCTCTATCGCCTGCCCCGCTCCAACGCCATCCTGTTCGGCATCCGCTGCTATCTCACCAGCGTGGCGGACATCGCCAAGGTCCCGAAGTGGCGGCGGCGGCTGCACCGGGTGCTGCGCGACCTCCACGAGGACATCGCCGCCTACAAGGGCATCCCGCGCTATCGCCAGATGGTGGTGGATTATCTCGCCCCGCTGGACGACGGCGCCCCCACCTCTGCGGGCATCGCGCCGGATATCGACAAGATCGAGGCCTGATCTTTAGGCCCCGCGACAGCCAGCCTGCCGCCGCTCAGATCGGCGGCAGGTTGAGCCATTTCTGGAAGGCGTTGAGCACCAGATTGACCGAGAAGGCGGCGAGCAGGATGCCCATGATCCGCCGCAGGAGGCTCGCCCCGCCCTCCCCCAGCACCTTGGCGATGTAGTCGCCCAGCCAGAAGATGGCGAACAGCACCACCGACATCAGCACCAGCACGCTCACCGTGATGAGATGCTGCGAGAGCGGCGCGCCCCGGTTGTTGTCCGAGAACAGCACCATGGCGAGGATCGCGCCCGGTCCGGCGACGATGGGGGTCGCGATGGGGTAGACCGCGATATGGGTGAGCCGCCGCTCGGGATCTGCCGTCACGGCGTGCTGCGTCATTGCCCCGAAGATCATGGTCATCGAGAAATAGAACAGGATGATGCCGCCCGAAATCTGGAAGGCGAGGATCGAAATGCCCATCGCCTCCAGCAGAATCCGGCCGATGAGCGTGAAGATGACCAGGATGAGGAAGGCGAAGGCGGTGCCCATGGCCGCCACCTTGTGCCGCTCCTGCCGATCGAGGTGGGAGGTGGTGGCGAGGAACATGCTGAGGTGGCTCAATGGCTCCAGCACGACCCAAAGCGTGACCAGTTGGCTCGCGAACAGGTTCAGATCATCGATCATGGGCGCTCCCTCGCGCCTCTTATTACCTCACGGAAAAGGGCTGGCAACCGGGACCGGCGCCTGGCGGCCTTGACATGACGCAACGACACGCTGAAGCCTTCGGATACCTTGATCTCGTGTCAGGAGGAAACGCCAAATGGTGCAGAACATAAAAAGCGTGCTCATCGGGATGACGGAAGAGGGCATTGACGAGCCCTCCGCCGCGCTCGCCTACGGCCTGTCGCTGGCCCAGCAGTCGGGCGCGCACGCGACCATCCAGGCGGCCTCGCTGAAGGTGGTGATGGGCAACACCTTCGTCAGCAATGTCGCCACCGGCCTCGTCGCCGCGCACAATCGACGGCTCAGGCAGCTCGCGCAGGACGTGGCGGAGCGGGCGCGGGGTGATGCGGCCGCCGCCGGCGTCGCCGCCTCGGTGGAAACGCCGCAGCTCGCCTACGGGCAGCTGGTTGAGCTGTTCATCGCCCAGGCGCGGGTCCATGACATCGCCGTGCTCGATGCGGAGGTCGCGACGGTCAATGCCGACCGCGGGCTCATCGAGGCGCTGCTGTTCGAGAGCGGGCGGCCGGTGATCGTCGTGCCGCCGGGGGTGGAGACCTTCAAGCACGAGCGCGTCCTCATTGCCTGGGACGCGAGCGTGCGGGCGACACGGGCCGTCAATGATGCCATGGGCATCCTGAAGTCCGCGGCCTCCGTGGAGGTGCTCGCCATCGGTTCGGAGAAGGAGCTGGCGCACGAAGTGCCCGGCGCCGAGCTCGCGCCCCATCTCGCCCGCCATGGCGTCCATGTGGACGTGAAGAACCTTGTTGTGAGCCCGGATGGCGTGGCCGCGACCCTGCGTGAGCAGGCCGGGCTGATCGGCGCCGATCTCATCGTCATGGGCGCCTTCAACCACTCGCGCATCCGCGAATGGGTGCTGGGCGGCGTCACCGAGTCTCTGCTGGAGGACTGCAAGGTCCCCCTGTTTATGTCCTACTGAAAGCTGATGCCGGCGCGGCACGCCTCAGGCGGCCGCGCATCCTGGCCCAGCATTCCCGAAAGCCATGTCCGCGCACCGCTCCGCATCGCCTCAGGCGACGGGGTCCGTTCGCGCTCAGCCCACAGGCTGCCAGCGGCCTTCCGCCGTGCGGCAGGCGGCCCCGCGGGCGATCTGGGGCCGGTTGTCGATATAGATGGTGTGGGAATAGTCGCGGCAGCTCTGGAACCCGGCGCGATTGTAGGGCGGCCCGGCGATGACCGTGCCGCGCGCGGTGCCGTCGCCCTTCCAGCCGATGGGATAGCCGGGGCCCCCCGTCTCCAGCGCGGAAATCTCGGCGTCATAGGCGCGCTGGCGGTCGGCATCGTCGAGCCCGTTGCCGATGCCGCCGCTGATGAGGCCGCCGGAGACCGTGCCGGACATCACCGGCGCCGTGGGCAGGGCCGCCAGCGCCGCCGTCGCCTTGTTGCCGGTCGTGTCGGTCGCGCACCCACCAAGCGCAAGGGCGAGGACCACTGCGGACGCGGGAAAGACGCGGGACACGCGGACGAACATGAACAGGCCTCGGGCAGAACAACGGGCAGGACGGACCCGGGCAAGATGCCCGTGCACGTCATCAACGCTCAGACACGCCCATCGGATCACCGATTGGGGCAACAAAGAGGCTGACGGGCTCTCTTGGGCACCGCAAGTCTTCCGGTGAAGACGGTTTGCCGCAGGCTGTGGCGCCACGGTATCACCCGCACCAGCCCGGCCGGTAAACGTCAGGACGGCGGGGGCGGCGCTGCCGCTGCGGGCAGCACCAGTTCCGTGCGGAGCCCGCCGATGGGAGCCGAGCTCAGTTCGAACCGACCGCCATAGAGCAGCGCCAATTCCTGCACGATGGACAGGCCCAGGCCGGAGCCGGGCTTGGATTCGTCCAGCCGCCGCCCGCGACGACCCACATCCACCCGCCGGGCGGGGTCGAGGCCGGGGCCATCGTCATCGATGGTCACGTGGAAATACACCCGGTCGCCGGGGGTGCGCGGCCGTTCCACCAGCACCTCGACCTCCACGCGGGAGGAGGCCCACTTGCAGGCATTGTCGATGAGATTGCCGAACATCTCCTCGAGGTCCTGCCGCTCGCCGCGGAAGTGCACGTCCTCGGGAATGCGCACGTCGATGGCGAGATCCTTGGTGCGGTGGATCTTTTCCATCGTGCGGGCCAGCGCGGTGATGACCGCCGTCACCTCGCACACGCTCGCCACCACGGAGATGCGGGCGGCCATGCGGGCGCGCTCCAGATGGTGCGCCACCTGGTCCCGCATGACGCCGGCCTGGTCGCGCACGCGCATCGCGAGCGGATCGTCGCGGGTGCCGGCCTCGTTCATCAGCACGGAAAGGGGGGTCTTGAGCGCATGGGCGAGGTTGCCGACGTGGGTGCGGGCGCGGTCCACGATCTCGTGGTTGGCGTCGATGAGGGCGTTCACCTCGCGCACCAGCGGCACGATCTCGACGGGATAGGTGCCCTCCAGCCGCTCGGCCTTGCCGGAGCGCACGTCCGAAAGCGCCTGGGAGATGCGGGTCAGCGGCTTCAGCCCGAACCGCACCTGCACGATCACCACGAGGAGGAAGGCGCAGGCCAGCACCACCAGCGTCGCAGCGAGCGAGAAGTTGAAGGCAGAGATCTCCGCTTCGAGATCGGACGCGGCGGCCGCCACAGAGACGATGTAATGGGCATCCGGCCCAAGGTCCACGTCGCGCTCCACGACGCGCACGGCGACGTTGCCCGGACCCGTGGCATAGCCCTGCCGCATCAGGCCGGGGCGCCCGCTGATGCCCTGCGCGGCCAGCAGCGGAAGACTTTCGCCCACAAGCGAGCGTGAGGTCCGCCGCTCCATCGCCTCGCCGGACTTGAGCGCGATCTGCCAGTACCAGCCGGAATGGGGGAAGGCGAAGAGGGGGTCGGCAAGGCCCGCCGGCTCGGGCAGGCGTTCCGACGCATTGGCCACGTCCGCGACGATGATCTTCAGATAGATGTCCAGCTGCCGGTCGAACGCCCGCTCGGCGGAGCTGCGATAGAGCGAGGCGAGCACGAGCCCCACCACCAGCAGCACCACCACGGTGATGCCCATGGCGGAGAGCACGAGGCGGAACGCCAGGGAGCCGGGGGTGTACTCCGGCGGGCGGCGAGCCGCATCCACCATGTCAGCGCCCCGCCGTGCGCGAGCGGACCTTAAGGGAGCAGGCCGGACGGGAGCTGGTCATGGGTCAGCGCGGCTCCTCGGGGGCCGCGAGGAGATAGCCGAGGCCGCGTACCGTCTGGATCACGTCGCAGTCAAGCTTCTTGCGCAGGCGCCCCACGAACACCTCGATGGTGTTGGAATCGCGGTCGAAATCCTGATCGTAGAGGTGCTCCACCAATTCCCCGCGCGACACCACACGCCCCGCATGGTGCATGAGGTAGGAGAGCAGGCGATATTCGTGCGACGTGAGCTTGACCGGATTGCCATCCACCGTGACGCGGCCGGAGCGCGTGTCGAGCCGCACCGGGCCGCAGGACATCTCGCTGGAGGCGTGGCCGGTGGCCCGTCGCAGCAAGGCGCGCAGGCGGGCGAGCACCTCCTCCATGTGGAAGGGCTTGGCGACGTAATCGTCGGCGCCGGCATCGAAGCCCTGCACCTTGTCGCTCCAGCGGTCGCGCGCGGTGAGGATGAGGACGGGGGTGGTCTTGCCCGCCCGCCGCCAGCTTTCCAGCACGGAGATGCCGTCCAGCTTCGGCAGGCCAATGTCGAGCACGATGGCGTCGTAAGGCTCGGTTTCGCCGAGGAACTGGCCTTCCAGCCCGTCATAGGCCCGGTCGACGGCATAGCCGGCGTCGCCCAACGCCTCGACGAGCTGCCGGTTCAGCTCGGGATCGTCCTCGATCACCAACAAGCGCACGGTGCCCCTCCGCCTTCGCCCGATCCTCCTTAAGCGACAGAGGCCAAGAATGACAGAGCCTTGCGCGCCTGTCAGCGATGACGGGGCGCCGCAGGAAGCGCTTGGGCCGTCGGTCCCGGTCTTCGACCGGCGCCAAACCGGCCACGCTCAAGCGCCGCGCGGTTATTTTTGGGAGGTCACGCTCAAGCGCCGCGCGGGCTCTTTGGGGGCCACGCTCAAGCGCCGCGCGGGCTTCATGCGGGACCACGCTCAGGCGCCGCGCGGGCTTTATGGGGGCAAGCTCGGGCGCCCGGCGCGCCCCTCACCGCCAGCCGCACAGGCGTCGGCCGACAGCATTCGCGGCCTTGGCCTGGCGGATGGTCTCGTCGGTGTCGGAGAGGGACCAGCGGATGGGGGCGGCGGCGCCGCAATAGACCCTAGTCGCGCCGGAACCCGTCGTCGTCGCGCAGCCGGCGAGCATCGCCGTCGCGGCGAGCGGCAGCATCCCGCGCAGACCGCGCGGCAGAAAGGCTTTTCGAGACATCGCGTTCTCCTTCCTTCAGGGCGCGGTCATAGCCGCGCTGGGCGGCGCGCCGGGTGACGAGGACGACGGCGAGGACGGCGGCGGCGATCCCCGCCGCCCGCACGCCGAACAGGCGCAGCAGAACCGCCACGGCGAGGGCGCCGGGGATGCTCCAGGCCCACCACGGCACGGCGTAGCCGAAGACGCCCGCAAGGGCGTCGAGCGCCCCGCTCACGGCTTCGCCTCCCCTGCCACGCCGGTGCCGAGGTCGAGCACCTCCGCCCGCTTCGCGCCCGCGTGCGCGCTCCACCAGACCCAGGCGAGGCCCGCAA
>JAEZMT010000063.1 GCA_023442085.1 Pseudomonadota bacterium
GCCCTACCCGCTGCGGCTCGTGCAGGGCACCGAGGCCACTGCTGCATGGTTCGAGGAGGCGGCTATCGGCGCGCGCGAGGGCTTCTCGCCGATCCTGATCACGCCACGGACTCTGAAAATTCCGAAGAATCTGCGGGAGTTTGCCGACGAGGACATCGAATCTCCCGAGACGATCGTGGACGCTTACGTGCGCAAGCTCCTTTTTGAGGACTGGGCCACCGGTAATAAAACAGGTCCCTACAATATCAGGGATCCCTCTCCTGAGCAGGTCGCTGCAGCGCTGGCAGAGGCGGAAGATTATAATCGGGACGGGGCATACGGTTTCAATCGCGAATTCTTTAGCGACGTTCAAGAATTACGGCCTGATGCGCCGGAGCCCGAGCCACAAACGCAGCAATTCAACGACATAAACTCGTTTTATCTCAATGCCCCGTACCCTCAGGTCGCGATCAGCCGCCTGCCCACGCCCGACAGCTGGCGTGTTCCTTTGCTTCTCGGACTCGGCGGTTGGAACAATTGCCCGGACACGGCCTCACTGGCAGCTTTTGCGCGCCGCTGGAAGCTGCTCTACGGCGCGGAACTCGCCGTCGTCACCTTCGACACACTGGAATTTGTGGTCGACCGACCACCGGCCCCCTTCGAGGACGCGACGCGCCTTGCGAAGGAACATTACATCGCCGGCAACGAAGTCTATTTCGAGCAGATCAGCGACTACATCGCCCGCCTGCGCACCGCACGCCGGTGGTATTTCTGGTGGGACTGAGGACGGACGACGCCGTGCCGACTGAGCACGTCCCTCAATCCACGCCCTTCCCGTTCCAGCGCTTCGTCGTCGGCAGGTCGAGGCCGAACAGGTCGAGGGCGCGGGCGACGGTCTGGTCCACGATGTCCAGTATGGAAGTCGGCCGGTGATAGAAGGCCGGCACCGGGGGCATGAGGATGGCGCCGTTGCGGGTGGCCTGGGCCATCAGCTCCACATGGCCGGCATGGAGCGGGGTTTCGCGCAGCAGCAGCACCACGCGGCGCCGCTCCTTCAGGCACACGTCGGCGGCGCGCACCACCAGCTCGTCATTGTAGCAATGGGCGATGCCGCTCAGCGTCTTGATGGAGCAGGGCGCGACCAGCATCCCCTCCGTCACGAACGAGCCGGAGGAGACGGAGGCCCCGATGTCCTTCGGATTGTGGACGTGGTGGGCGAGCGCGCGCACCGCGTCCGGCGTGAAGTCGGTTTCGGCGATGATAGTGCGGGCGCCGGAGGGCGAGAGCACGAGATGAGTCTCGACCCCGCCCCGCTCCCGCAGAAGCTGGAGCGCGCGGATGCCGTAGATTGCGCCCGACGCGCCGGTGATGGCCACCACGAGACGTTTCATGTCATCAATCCGGCAGCGCCAGATCCGACCAGATCGCCTCGGTCAGGTCCGTGAAGGCCGGATCGCTGCGCATGGAGCGCATGTGCCGAGGCCGCGGCAGCTCGACCTTGTATTCGGCGAGGATGCGGGCCGGGCGGGCGCTGAACACCACCACGCGGTCGGCCAGCGCCACCGCCTCCTCGATGTCGTGAGTGACGAAGATGATGGAGCGGCGCTCCGCCTCCCACACCCTCAGGAGTTCGAGGCCCATGGCGATCTTGGTCTGGTAGTCGAGCGCGCCGAAGGGCTCGTCCATCAGCATCAGGGACGGGCGATAGGCAAGCAGCCGCCCCAGCGACACGCGCTGGCGCATGCCGCCCGAAAGCTGCTTCGGCCAGGCATTCTCGAAGCCGTCGAGCCGCAGCAGCTTGATGAGCCCCGCCACCTGCGCCGCCTGTTCGGCGGCGGGTGTGCCGCCCAGCTCGGCGCCGACGCGGATGTTCTCGGCCACCGTGCGCCACGGCAGCAGCGCATCCTTCTGGAACATGAAGCCGACCTTGGGCGGCGGCCCGGTGACGGCTTTGCCGTCCACCTCCACCTGCCCGCCGGAGGGCTTCAGCAGCCCGCTGATGGCACGCAGGATGGTGGACTTGCCCGAGCCCGACGGCCCCACCACGGCGACGAACTCACCCTCCGCGACATCGAGCGAGATGCCGGAGACCACCTCCAGCGGCGGCATGTCGGGCCGGGGGAAGGAGATGCAGAGGTCTTTCAGCGCCGCGCGCGGCCTCATCGTTTCGGCGGAAAGCGCCAGTTCGGTCAGCGCCATGTGATCACCCTCCGCTCGATGAAGCCGACAAGCTGGTTGGCCAGCATGGCCAGAACCATCAGCACGATGAGGCCGGTGAACACGCCGGTCGTGTCGAGCTGCCCGCCGCGGCTTTCCACGTACCAGCCGAGGCCGCGGTTGGCGCCGATCAGCTCGCCCACCACCGCGCCGATGAGGGCGAGGCCGATGCCGATGCGGAACGAGGCGAGGATCCAAGGCGTCACCGCCGGCAGCAGCACCCGCCGCACCAGATAGAACCGCCCGGCGCGCATGGACTTCATGAGGTCCAGATGGTCGGGATCGATGGTGCGGATACCCTCCATGACATTCATCAGGAAGATGAACACCACCATGGTGAAGGCCATCATGATCTTGGAGAACAGGCCGATGCCGAACCACAGGATGAACAGCGGCGCCAGCGCCACGCGCGGCAGGCCGTAAAGCCCCATGATGACCGGATCGAGCGTGCGGGCGACTTCCGGCGCCCGCGCCAGCACGATGCCGAGCGGGATGCCGACCACGGCGGCGAGCAGCAGCCCCGCCCCTGCCTCCTGCAGCGTGGTGCTGGTGTGCAGCCACAATTCGCCGCTCAACGCCAGCTCCCACAGCCGCGCGGCGATCAGGCTCGGCCGGCTGCTCCAGAACGGGTTGAAGAGGGTGTGGGAGGCCAGCTCCCACAGGGCGAGCAGGACGGCGATGAGGCCGATCTGCCGCAGCCCCGTGGCGCCGATGCCCAGAGAGAGGCGCCGGGCCGGCCGCGCCAGCGCCGGCCCGCGCGTGGTGATGGTGTCGCTCATGCGGCGCCTCATTTGGGCAGATAGGAGAGAGCCACGATGTCGGCGTAGGGCATCGGCTTCAGCTTCGGCTCGGCGATGGTCATCATGGCCATCAGGAAGTTGAAGCTCTCGGGCGACATGATGCCGTCCTTGGAGAGATAGCCCGCGGCCAGGTCATCGGCGAGCTGGGCGACCATGGCGTCGTCCTTCATCTCGGGAAACAGGCTCTTGATGGCCGGGTAGAGCACCGTCTTGTCCTGCTGGATGAGACGGAGAGCCTTCACCACGGCCCGCGCCACCTTGCGCGCTTCTTCCGGATGCGCCTTCAGCCAGGTATCCGTGGCGATGAGGTCCTGCGCCGGATAGGGCAGCTTGCGGAAATCCTCGATGATCCGGTAGGCGCCCTTCTCGGCCATCACGATCTGGATGTCGGGCGTGGAGAACATGCCGCCCGCGATGGCGCCGGCCTGCAGCGCCGCCTTCTGCGCGCCCGCGCGGCCCACCGAGAGGAGGATGAAGTCCTTGTCCGGATCGAGCCCGGCCTTGCGGATGGCGTAGCGCACCGTGGTGTCGGTGAGGCTGCCGGCGGTGGTGATGCCGATCTTCTCGCCCTTGAGGTCGGCGATGCTCTTGGCGGTGGAATCCGCCTTGCCGATCAGCGCGTAGCTGTGCTGCTCGGCGAGCGCCACCAGCACCTTTCCGCCGAGCCCGCGATCCTGCAGATGGACCGCATGGTCGGCGGCGCAGATGCACAGATCGATGCTGCCGGAGGCGAGCGCCTGCGCCACCGGGCCGCCGCCCTTGAAGTCGAGGCGCTCATTTTTGAGGCCCTCCTCGGCGAAGAAACCCTTCTGGTCGGCGACGAGAATGGGCAGGCCGCCGGCCGAGAGCTGGGCGACGCCGATCTTGAGGAGCGTCTCGGCGGAGGCGGCCATGGACGACAGGCCGGCCAGCGGCAGCAGCGCCGCGGCGAAGAGAAGAGACTTAAACCTGCGACGCATGTGTTCACCCTCTGGAAGAGTGGAAGGATGCTTCACCAACTTCAGACGCCCTGCCTCTTCTGTGCTTCAGGCGATGACTGCTTTTTTGTTTTTCAATCGGGATGACCCCGAAAGGTCTTCTGGTTTGGAGATGAGGGGCGCGGCGTCCCCGCAGCCGCCACGCCCCTCGTCCCGGCCGCCCGGCTCAGCGGCCGGGCGGTTTGGCGGCGAAGGCGGAGCCGCGCAGGCACATGGCGCCCTTCGCGTCCTGCCACAGCCGTTCGGTGGCGTGCAGATGGCCGAGGGCACGGGCGACAATGGCGAAGTTGTAGTCGCTGAATGCTTCGGCGATATCCGTGTAATAGCGGGGCGCCTCGCCGATCATCTGCGCGATCTTCTCGGCCAGCGCCGCGACATCTTCATCGGTCGCGGAGGCGCCCGGCTCATCCGCCTTGCCGGAGACGTAATCGCCGATCTTCGCCGTGTCGGCATAGGCATAGGCGATGCGCTCGTAACGCTCCTTCGGGATGCCCTCGGAGATGGTGGCGTCGATGCCCACCTTCGCGGTGGTGGGCACCACGCCGGGCGGCGTCGGCGGAAGGCTCGGGTCCAGCGGCTTTCCGCGCGCGCCGGTAACGATCATGATGTCCTTGTCGCCCTGAACGCGCGTGGCGATGGCCCATTCCACGTCCATGGGATTGAAGACGTCGATATCGTCGTCCACCACCACCACGTGCTTCAGGTCCATCACGGAGAGCGCGGCGAGAAGGGCGTTCTTGCCCTCGCCCGGCTGCTTCTTGATGGAGATGACCGCATGCCAGAAGGCGCAGCCGCCGAGGGTGACGTTGATGTCCTTCACCTGCACGCCGGCCGTCTTCAGCGCCTGCCGGATGGCCGCGTAGCGCGTAGGCGCGGCGAGCCAGGTGTTCTCCCACGGCATGTGGAGCGCGTAATAGACCGCATCCTTGCGCATGGAGACGGACTTGATACGCACGATGGGGTTCCAGTGCAGGCCGCCCATGAGGCGGGTGAACTCGCCGAAGCGGCCTTCGGGGTAGATCCAGCCGTGGGGCAGGATCTCCGCCTCCAGCACGATCTCGGCGTCGGCGATGTAGGGCACGTCGATGGTGCGGCAGGGCGCGAGGTCCACCGGGCCGCCGCGCAGGCCGCCGGAGATGGCCATCTCGTCCACCCCGAGGGGCGCGCGGAAGCCCGAGCCCATGATCTCGTAAGGATGGGTGCCGATGGAGATGGAGATGGGGCACGGCCGCCCCGCCTCATACGCCCGCTGTGCGAACAGGCGCATGTTGTTGGGCGTGACGATGTCGATGCCGGTGAGGTTCTTTTCCTTCACGATGAAGCGGTAGATGCCGGCGTTGAGCCCGAACTCCGGATCGCGCGCGATGACCACGCCGGCGGTGATCATCGGCCCGCCGTCGTAGATCGAGCTCATGGGGATTGGCAGCTTGTAGAGGTCGACCTCATCGCCCTCCATCACCACTTCCTGCGTGGGCGAGGTGTTGACGATGTTGGGGCTGACGGGGCGGTCGATGGCCGCCCTGAGCTTCATCTCGATCTCGGGATAGGCGGTGCAGCCGAGCGACATGATGGCCCGCTTCTGCGAGCGGATGATGCCGGAGACGACGGGCACGTCGTAGCCAATGACATTGTGGAAGAACAACGCCTTGTCGGATTGGTCCACCAGCGTCGCGATGTGGCGGATGTCGATCGGCTGATGCAGGTCGATCAGCTCGCCCCCATCGCGAAGCCGGGCCAGAAACTCCCGAAACGTCTCGGTATCATGCCGCATCTGTCACGCTCCACGCGCGCCACGTGCCGTGGCCGCGCCACAAAAAAGGCCCGGCCTGCGGCCGAGCCCTGGATCACCTGACGGTCCGCCCGGACACCCGCGCGCCGGCCCGCACCACGCGGAACCCGCGACGGGTTTCGTCCCGCACGGCGCGCCGGCCGGGATTGCTGAAACGGGAAGGTTGGGCCGTCGTCGCATCGACCATGATGGGAAACACCTCTCGAACGCACGCCACTTGCAGACATTCACTTGGCCGATGCTTCCGGCACCGGCGGAATACTGCGCGATGTACAATCAACAGGCCGCCGGGGCGCGCGTGAGCGCACCGTCATGCCCCGGCAGATGAGATACACGTGGTGCTACACAGCCCGGTTTCGGGCAGGCCGCGGAAGCGGATGAACAGTCGTCACGCCCGTGAGGCGAGATCTCCATCCGCCACGCGCGGTCGGCCGGAAACCAGCCACCACGGAAGACATAATACATAGCTTGGTATGCAAGTCCATCTATTCGCCATGCGCGAATATTAGGCACCCGTCGG
>JAEZMT010000083.1 GCA_023442085.1 Pseudomonadota bacterium
TCCAAGATCTCCGACCCGTCGGGCAATGCTTACCGCCCGGTGCACTACCTCTCCGCCATCTGCACCGCCCTCTACATGAAGGAAGCCATGGAGTGGGCGGACAAGAATGGCGGCGTGACCGGCGTGAAGATCCGCGACGGCATGTACCAGAAGAAGGACTGGGTGCCGAAGGGCATGGACGGGGTGTGCAATCCCTCCACCTGGACCGCCACCGACCACCGCCCAACCACCCGCGTGGACCTCTACCGCTCGGTGGTGAGCGGCCCGACCGATGCGTCCGTGGCTGACCTCGTGAAGGCCGGCACCATCAAGCTGGAGAAGGTCGCCACCATCGACCTGCCCCGCAAGACCGAGCTGCAGGGCTGGTGATGTGAACAGTTCTCCCCTCTCTCCTTGCGGGAGAGGGGCCGGGGGTGAGGGGTAAGAGGCGTCTCGGCCTAAGTGCGCCTGTTCAGATGGCGCCGTCCCCTCACCCGTCTCGCGGCTTCGCCGCGATCCACCCTCTCCCGCGAGGGGAGAGGGGCTTGATCGGAGACCGCCATGGCCGAGGCCGCACTGAAGTTCGAACCCGCCGCCGAGACCGCGCCGCCGCTCCTGTCGGTGGACAATATCGAGGTGGTGTACAACGACGTCATCCTCGTCCTGCGCGGCCTTTCGCTGAAGGTGCCGAAGGGTCAGATCGTCGCTTTGCTCGGCTCCAACGGCGCCGGCAAGTCCACCACGCTGAAGGCGATCTCCGGCCTGTTGAAGACCGAGGACGGCGAGATCACGCGCGGCGACGTCACCTTCATGGGCGAGCGCATCAACGGCATCGAGCCGGACAGGATCGTCCGCCGCGGCATCTTCCAGGTGATGGAAGGCCGCCGCATCATCGCCGACATGACCTGCCTCGAGAACCTGCGCCTCGGCGCCTTCACCCGGCGCGACAACGAGGTGAAGAGCGACATCGAACGGGTCTACGAATACTTCCCCCGCCTCAAGGAGCGCACCGGTCTTGCCGGCTATCTCTCCGGCGGCGAGCAGCAGATGCTGGCCATCGGCCGCGCCATCATGTCCCGCCCCAAGCTCATCCTGATGGACGAGCCCTCCATGGGCCTGTCGCCGCTTCTGGTGAAGGAGGTGTTCTCCATCATCAAGAAGCTCAACCAGGACCTCGGCGTCACCATTCTGCTGGTGGAGCAGAACGCGCGGGTGGCGCTCTCGGTGGCCGACTACGGCTACATCATGGAGCAGGGCAAGATCGTGCTCGATGGCAACGCGGAAATGCTCGCGACCAACGAGGACGTGAAGGAATTCTACCTCGGCCAGGGCGGCGGCGAGGAGCGCAAGAGCTTCAAGAACCTGAAGAGCTTCAAGCGCCGCAAGAGGTGGCTGTAGCCGTGCCCCGGACAAGCGACGGCGCAGCCGGAACGAAGATCCGGGGACCAGGAGACACTGCGGCGCAGCCGGCCCGATCCGACCTGCGGTTCCGATCCGGCCGCCTTCGGCGAACTTGAGCGCTGGACCTCGGCTCTCCTTCCGCTCGCGCTCCAGTCGGCCGGGGAGCAGAGCATTTCACCCGGCCAGCTTTCGACACGAGTGCGACCATGACCGATCCGAACCGCCACTACGACGCCAGCGAGACCCGCGACCCTGAAGCGCGCGAGCAGGCCCTGATGCAGGCGCTCGCCGCGCAGGTCGCCCACGCCAAGGCGAAGGCGCCCTATTTCGCCGCGCTGTTCAAGGATGTGGACCCGGCCGCCATCAACACGCGCGCCGCGTTGGCGCAACTGCCGGTCACCCGCAAGTCGGACCTTCTGGAAATCCAGCCGAGGAACTACCCCTTTGGCGGGCTCAACGCCACGCCGCCCGGCAAGCTTGCCCGCATCTTCATGTCGCCCGGGCCCATCTATGACGTGGAGGGCCATGGCCCCGATTTCTGGCGCTTCGCCCGTGGGCTGTTCGCCGCCGGCTTCCGCGCCGGGGACATCGTCCACAATTCCTTTTCCTATCATCTCACCCCCGCCGGCTCGATGGTGGAGAGCGGTGCCCATGCGCTCGGTTGCGCCGTGGTGCCGGCGGGCGTCGGCCAGACCGACCTGCAATTGCGCGCCATCGCCGACATCCGTCCACAGGGCTATGGCGGCACGCCCTCCTTTCTCAAGATCCTGGTGGATAAGGCGCGTGAGTCCGGCACCGACATCTCCTCCCTCACCAAGGCGCTGGTTTCGGGCGAGGCCTTCCTGCCGCCGCATCGGGCCGAGCTGAAGGCTGCCGGTATCACGGCTCGCCAGTGCTACGGCACGGCCGATCTCGGCCTCGTCGCCTATGAGAGCGAGGCGGAGGACGGGATGATCGTGGACGAGGGCTGCCTCGTCGAAATCCTGCGTCCCGGCACCGGCGATCCGGTGGAGGCTGTGGGCGAGGTGGGCGAGGTGGTCGTCACCCTGTTCGAGCCGGATTATCCCCTCGTGCGCTTCGCCACCGGCGACCTCTCCGCCGTGATGCCGGGCACGAGCCCCTGCGGGCGCACCAACATCCGTCTCAAGGGCTGGATGGGCCGCGCCGACCAGACGACCAAGATTCGCGGCATGTTCGTTCACCCCGTGCAGGTGCAGGCGGCAGTGCGGAAGCATCCGGCCGTCGCGAAGGCCCGCCTCGTGGTGGATCGCGCCGGGGACCAGGATGACATGGCGCTGGAGATCGAGGTGGCGGATGCCGCGGCGCTCTCGCAGGACGCGTTGCTGGAGGACATCCGCTCCGCCACCAAGCTGCGCGGCCGCCTCGTGGTGCTTTCGCCGGGCACGCTGCCCCCCGACGCCAAGACGATCGAGGATCGCCGCCCGGTGTGAGGCAGGAACTCTTACCCCTGTCGCCTTCTTAAATTCTTCTCAAAAAAGCCGTTTCTTTTCATATCGTTATGGACACTTTTTCCCGGCGCGGCCACAGTGACGCGCGTCGGGCGGCGTCGCGGGCGCGGCGTCGGCCGGAGGATTTCGGGAGGAAGGCCATGCTCACGCGCCGCCGCCTGCTGGCGCTCTCGGGCGCCGCGCTCTCCGGCGCTGCCGTCGCGGGTATCGGGCGCCATTCTCCCGCAAGCGCTGCGCCGCCGCCCATCCGCCTCGGCATTCTGCAGTTCGGGTCAGCCGCCTGGGAGATCGCGGCCATGGGCGCGCTGGGGCTCGATGCCGCCAACGGGGTCACGCTCGATGTCACCCGCTATGCCAACAACGATGCCGGGCGCGTCGCCTTCATGGCGGGCGCGGCGGACGCCATCGTCAGCGATCTGCTCTGGGCGGCGCGGGTGAAGGCGGACGGGCGCGATCTCTTCTACATCCCCTTCTCCTCCTCCGAAGGCGCGGTGATGGTGCCGAACGGCTCCGCCATCCGCTCCATCGCCGACCTTGCCGGCAAGAGGCTGGGCGTCGCCGGCGGCCCCCTCGACAAGAGCTGGCTGATGCTGAAGGCGACGGCGCAGGAGAAGGCCGGGCTGGACCTGCAAACCGCCGCGCAGCCGGTGTTCGCCGCCCCGCCCCTGCTCGCCGCCGAGTTGGAGGGCGGCAACCTCGATGCCGCCCTGATCTACTGGACCTTCGCGGCCCGCCTCCAACCCAAGGGCTTCCGGCAGATGCTGACCGTCGAGGCCATGGTGAAGGGCTTCGGCCTCCCCCATGAGCCGACGTTGGTCGGGTACGTGTTCGACGGCGCCTTCGCCCGCGCGAACCCTGCTACCGTTGCCGCCTTCGCCGCCGCTTCCCGCGCCACCAAGACGGCGCTGGCCGATCCTGACCCCGCCCGCTCCGGCCCCGGCTGGGCGGCGGCACGGGCGCAGATGCAGGCCGCAGACGAAGCGACCTTCGAAGCACTGCGGCGCGGTTTTCTCGCCGGCATTCCGCGATTGTCTCTCGCGGAAGAGCAGACGCTGGCGGCTCAGCTCTATGGCGTTCTGGTGAAGCTCGGCGGAACGAAGCTCGTGGGCAGCGCCACCAGCCTGCCGCCGGACCTCTATTTCCAGACACCGGCGGCGCGATGAAGTTCCTCTCCTCGGGCACCGCAGCGCGGGCGGCCTCGCTCGTCCTGCTACTGCTGGCCTGGGAGATCGCGGCAACGGCCGCCCACAGCCGCGCCCTGCCGGCACCGCACGCGGTGTTCGCCTTCATCGTGCGGGAGGCGACCGGGGGCGATCTCATCTCCAACATCGCCATCACGCTGGCGCGGGTCGTCGTTTCCTTCGTGGTGGCCATGGCGCTCGGCTGCGCCATCGGCGTCGCACTGGGACGTTCGCGCAAGCTGGACACCGCCTTCGATACTTGGGTGATCGTGCTGCTGAACACGCCCGCCCTCGTCATCACCGTGCTCTGCTACATCTGGCTGGGGCTGACCGAGGCCGCCGCCGTGCTCGCCGTGGCGCTCAACAAAATCCCGACGGTCGCCGTGCTGATGCGCGAGGGGGCGCGGTCGCTGTCGCCGGAGCTCGACGAGATGGCGAGCGCCTTCCGCCTGTCACCCCTCGACCGGCTGCGCCATGTGGTGATCCCCCAGCTTCAGCCGCACATTGCGGGGGCGGCCCGCTCGGGCCTCGCGCTGGTGTGGAAGATCGTGCTGGTGGTGGAGTTGCTGGGGCGCCCCAACGGCGTCGGCTACGCCATTTCCGTCCATTTCCAGCTGTTCGACGTGACCGCGGTGCTGGGCTATTCGCTGGCCTTCATGGCGGTCATGCTCATCATCGAATACGGCATGCTGCAGCCCTATGAAGCCTATGTCCGACGCTGGCGCCTCTCCGCTCATTGAGGCGGTCATCCGCGCCAAGACCTATCGACGGCCGGACGGCGCCGCGATGGAGGCCGTGCGAGGAATCACGCTCGCTATGAGGCGCGGCGAATTCGTCTGCCTGATTGGCCCCTCGGGTTGCGGGAAGACGACGACATTGCGCATCCTCGCTGGGCTCGACCGCGCCTTCGAGGGCGAGGTGAGGCCAGATCCGTCGACACTCGCCATCGGCGTCGCCTTCCAGGAGCCACGACTTTTGCCGTGGCGCACGGTGGAGGAGAATATCCGTCTGGTTCTGC
>JAEZMT010000141.1 GCA_023442085.1 Pseudomonadota bacterium
AGGATGATGAAGACGAGCAGCAGGATCTTGCCCAGCACCGCGCCGGCAAAGGGCTCCAGCAGCTTGTTGGCGACGCCCAGCGTGAAGGCGCCCACCAGCGTGCCCCAGAGGTTCCCGACGCCGCCGAACACAACCACCATGAAGCTGTCGATGATGTAGCCCTGGCCAAGGTTGGGGCTCACATTGTCGATCTGCGAGAGCGCCACGCCCGCGATGCCGGCGATGCCGGAGCCGAGGCCGAAGGTGAGCGCGTCGATGCGGCCGGTGCGGATGCCCATGGCCGCCGCCATGCGCCGGTTCTGCGTCACCGCCCGCACATAGAGGCCAAGCGGCGTTCGCCTGAGCACCAAAAGCAAAGTGAAGAACACGATCAGCGCGAAGCAGATGATCCACAGCCGGTTGTAGGTGATGGACAATTGCCCGATCTGGAACGCGCCCGACATCCACGAGGGGGCGCCCACCTCCTGGTTGGTGGGGCCGAACACGCTACGCACCGCCTGCTGCAGGATGAGCGAGACACCCCAGGTGGCGAGCAGCGTTTCCAGCGGCCGGCCGTAAAGGAAGCGGATCACGGTGCGCTCGATGAGGATGCCGACAAGCGCGGTGAACAGGAAGGCCAGCGGCAAGGCGATGGTGAGCGACCAGTCGAACAGATACGGCGCCTTCTGCCGGATGAGTTCCTGCACGACGAAGGTGGTGTAGGCGCCCAGCATCACCATCTCGCCATGGGCCATGTTGATGACGCCCATGACACCGAAGGTAATGGCGAGGCCGATGGCCGCCAGCAGCAGAACGGAGCCGAGGGAGAGGCCGTACCAGACGTTCTGCGCGATGCCCCACAGCCGGAGGCTCTCCTCCGCCTTGGTGATGCCGGCTTCCGCCGCGGCCTTCAGGGCAGGAGGCGAGTTCGCAGGCAGGCTGCGCAGCAGGCTGATGGATTCCTGATCGCCACGGGCGGCAATGAGCTGGATCGCGGCACGGCGCTCGGCCTCGGGCGCGTCGGCCTTGCCGATGAGGATGGCTGCACGCGCCTGCTCCAGCGCGGCCTTCACGGCCGGAACGGTTTCCTTGGCGATGGCCGCGTCTACCGTCGGCAAAGCGGCGGCATCGCGCGACTTGAAGACGGCACCGGCGGCGTCAAGCCGCTTCCCGGGGTCGGGATTGAGCAAGGTGAGCGCCCCGCCGGCGGCATCCAGCGCGCGGCGCACGCGGTTGTTGGCGCGTACCGGCGAGAGCGCGGCGGGCGCGTTGCCGACGATGGTGCCGGTCGCCGCGTCGGCCATGCCGGCGGGGGTGCGGATGAACACCGCCTTGGTCGCCGGATCGTAGAGCAGATTGCCGGACGCCAGCGCCTCGACGACTGAGGCGGCCTGCGGGCTGCCCGAGGTGGCGAGCGCGGCGACCGCATCGGTCGTGTCGGAATAGCTGTCGTTGCCGAATTTGGCGACGATGCCGGAAATGTCCGGCTGGCTTTGCGCGCGGGCGGGGGCCGAAGTGGCGAGCCCGGCCAGCAATACGGCCAGGAAAGAGAGAAACAACGTCCGCAGGCCGCGCAAAGGCGAGACGTGAACCGTCGGGACGAAAAGGGGCAGCCGCATCATTCAGATCATCCGCTCCGGCGCGGCCGGTCATGCCGGCGGCCCTTATCGGGAGTGCAGCAGGGCTTCCCCTCCCGTTTCCAGGGAGAGGAAGAGGCGCCCCGAAGGACGGTACGAGGTCGAGATGAAACTTGAGGGGCGAGCTTGCGGGGACCGATGGTCCCCGCGAAGCCGCAGCCGCTTACTTCGCGGCGGCGCCGAGGCACTTGTTGGTGGTGGTGTCGTAGTTGCCGCAGTTATACTTCACCCAGTCGGCAACAAGGTTCTTCGAGCCGTCCAGATACTTGGACCAGGCTTCGCCGGGGATCAGGTCCTTGGTCTTCCACACCACGTCGAACTGGCCGTTGTCCTTGATCTCGCCGATGAAGACAGGCTTGGTGATGTGGTGGTTCGGCAGCATCTCCGAGGTGCCGCCGGTCAGGTTGGCCTGCTTGATGCCCGGCAGGGTGGCAATCACCTTGTCCGGATCGGTCGTGCCGGCCTTCTCCACCGCCTTCACCCACATGTTGAAACCGATGTAGTGGGCTTCCATCGGGTCGTTGGTGACGCGCTTCGGGTTCTTGGTGAAGGCGTGCCACTTCTCGATGAACGCCTTGTTCTCGGGCGTGTCGATGGACATGAAGTAGTTCCAGGCCGCGAGGTGGCCGAGGAGCGGCTTCGTGTCGATGCCGGCGAGCTCTTCCTCACCCACCGAGAAGGCGACGACCGGGATGTCGGTCGCCTTGATGCCCTGGTTGGCCAGCTCCTTGTAGAAAGGCACGTTGGCATCGCCGTTGATGGTGGACACCACGGCGGTCTTCTTGCCCGCCGAACCGAACTTCTTGATGTCGGAGACGATGGTCTGCCAGTCGGAATGACCGAACGGCGTGTAGTTGATCATGATGTCCTCGGCCTTCACGCCGCGGGACTTCAGATAGGCCTCAAGGATCTTGTTGGTGGTGCGGGGATAGACGTAGTCGGTGCCCGCGAGAACCCAGCGCTCCACCTTCTCCTCGTTGGCGAGGTAGTCCACCGCCGGAATGGCCTGCTGGTTCGGCGCGGCGCCGGTGTAGAAGACGTTGCGCTCGCTCTCCTCACCCTCGTACTGCACGGGGTAGAAGAGGATGTTGTTGAGCTCCTTGAACACCGGCAGCACGGACTTGCGCGACACCGAGGTCCAGCAGCCGAACACGGCCGAGACCTTGTCCTTGGTGATGAGCTCGCGCGCCTTCTCGGCGAACAGCGGCCAGTTGGAGGCAGGGTCCACGACCACCGCCTCGAGCTTCTTGCCCAGGAGGCCGCCCTTCTTGTTCTGCTCCTCGATGAGCATGAGCATCACGTCCTTCAGCGTGGTCTCGCTGATGGCCATGGTGCCCGACAGTGAATGCAGGATGCCGACCTTGATGGTCTCCTGCGCCTTCGCCGCGCCAACTCCCATCGTGCCCGCGACGACGGCGGCAGCAGCGAGTGCGCCGAATCCCCTCCTGGTCGTCCGTCCCAGCAATCCGAGCATGCGCCCTCTCCCTTATCCGACGGCCCCA
>JAEZMT010000149.1 GCA_023442085.1 Pseudomonadota bacterium
GTTCTCGACCGCGACACCATCGCGCCTGAGGTGAATGTCCGCCGCCCGTCCTTCCCCCACGAGTGGGTAGAATATGCGCGCACCAGCGCGAGCGAAGTGATCGAACGGGCGAAGGACGCCACCATCATCATCAACAACAAGGTGGACCTGCGGGCCGGCACGCTCGCCCAGTTGCCGCACCTCAAGCTCATCGCCATCGCGGCCACCGGCACCGATTGCGTGGACAAGACCGCAGCGGCCGCGCGGGGCATCCCTACCGCGAACATCCGCGGCTATGCCAAGGCCACCGTGCCGGAGCACACCTTCGCGCTGCTGCTCTCCCTCGCCCGCTCCATCGTGCCCTACCGGACCGAGGTGCTGGAGGGCGCGTGGCAGGCGGCGCAGCAGTTCTGCTTCTTCACCAACCCCATTGTGGACCTCGCCGGCCGCAGGCTTGGCATCGTCGGCGCGGGCGTGCTGGGCTCTCAGGTGGCCGGCATCGCGCGGGCCTTCGGCATGGACGTGGTGTTCTACGATCCCATGGCGAAGCCCGGAACGGCGGGCGTCGTCAGCCTCGACGAACTGATCGAGACCTCCCACGCCATCACCCTGCACTGCCCGCTCACGGAAGAGACGCGCGGCATGTTCGACATTGCCGCCTTCCGGCGCATGAAGAACCGGCCGATCCTCATCAACACCGCGCGCGGCGGCCTGATCGTGGAGGAGGATCTGGAGATCGCCCTCGACGAGGGGCTGGTGAGCGCCGCCGGCCTCGACGTGACCCTGCCGGAGCCGCCGGCCTCGGACAGCGCCTTCATGCGGCTCGCGCGGCGGCGCAACGTCATCTGCACGCCGCACATCGCCTGGGCCTCGCTGGAGGCGCAGCAGGCGCTGGCCGACCAGCTCATCGACAACATCGAGAACTTCGTCGCCGGCCGTCCCACCAACGTGGTCTCGCCGGACTGAGACGGCCGGCACCTCCGCGCCGGCTTCCCATCGACCAATACAGAAAAGGCGGCCGTTCCGGCCGCCTTTTCCTTGTTTGCGCGGGGCTTCGATCCCGTCAGTAGATGGTCAGGGCCGGGACATAGCTCATTAGCAGCAGCACAACCATGGCCACGCCGAAGAAGGGCCACAGTTCCCGCGTCGTCTCTCCCAGCGTCGTTCGGGCGATCGAAGTGGAGATGAACAACGTCGTTCCTATGGGCGGCGTATAGAGACCGATGCCCAGGTTCAGTACCATGATGATGCCGAGCTGCACGGGATCAAGCCCGATGGACGCGGCCAGCGGCACGAAGATCGGACCCAGCAGCAGAATCGCCGGCGGCAGGTCGATGGGCATGCCCACGAGCAGCAGCAGCACGTTCATCGCCAGGATGACGAGCATCGGGTTGGAGATGGTGGCGGACACCCACTCCGCGAACCGCTGCGGCACCTGGTCGAACGTCAGGATCCAGCCGACGATGGCCGAGCCCATGATGACCAGCATGACCACGCCTGTGGCCAAGCCGGCCTCGATCATCGAGACGCGGAAGCGCGCCCACGTCATGTCGCGGTAAAGCACAAGGCTCAGGATCAGCGAATAGAGCACCGCGAGGACCGCGATCTCGGTGGGTGTCGCGATGCCGAAGCGCAGGCCTAGCAGGATGAGAACGGGCATCAGCAGCGCCGGCATGCTGCGCCAGGCCAGGCGCATCAGCTCCACCTTCGATACAGGCGTCTCTCCCGAAACGTAGCCGCGCCGCCGCGCAATGTAGCTGCACAGCACGATGAAGCCGCCGGCCATCAGAAGACCCGGCAGGATTCCGGCCGTGAACAGGTCGGCGATCGAGACGTTCGAGACCAGCGAATACAGGATCAGCGGGATCGACGGCGGGATCAGGATGTCGATGATCGCCGAGGTCGCGTTGTTCGCCGCGCACAACGGCGCGGGATAGCCCTGCTTCTTCTGCCAGGGGATCAGGACCGAGCCGAGGGCGCTGGCGTTCGCCACTGCGCTCCCGGACACTCCGCCGAACACGACCGACGCCACCACCGTGGTGGAAAGCGGCCCGCCGCGCCAGCGCTGCATGGCCTTCGAGGCGAAGGCGAGCAGTTCGCTGCCCAGCTTCCCGCCCAGCATCAGCGAGCCGGCGAGCATGAAGAAGGGCAGCGCCAGCATGGGGAAGGACTGGGTCTGCTGGTACATCTGCTGACCGATGATGGTCAGCGGGATCTGGCCCTGCACGAGCAGCGCCACGCCGGCCGAGATGACGAGGGCGTGCCCGACGGGAATGGCCAGCAGCATCAGGACGGTGAATGCGAAGATGAGAACAAGGCTCACGAGACAAGCTCCTCGGGGCTTGGCACCGGCATGGCCTCGGGCCCGAGAAGGGCGACCCGCGTGGCCTGGGTTGCTGTGGCGAGGATGACGAGCACAAGCCCGCCGCCGAGGGTGAGGTAGCCGTAGCTCGAGGGAATGCCCATCACGGGCGACTTGTCGATCCAGAGCATGTCGGCCAGCTCGAAGATGTCGCGCGACAGGACGATGTAGCTGGCGATCACGATGATATGGCCGAACACCAGCATGTTGCGCGCGCCGGTGCGGCCAAGCTTCGAGAGCACCGTCTCGACCGCCATGTGGCCGCCCCTCTGAACGGCGAGCACCACACCGGCCATGATGAACACCGGAAACAGCCGCTCCGGCAGTTCCTGCGCGAAGCGGAACCCGCCGGATTCGAGGACATAGCGCGCCGCCACGTTGGCGGCGAGCAGGGCGAGCAGCAGCGTGCCGACGAGGATCACCACCGCCTGGCAGAACCAGGCGATGGCGAGATCCAGGCGGTCGGCACCACGGATCGCGCCTGAGCGCCATCCGGACGGGGCGGTCGCGGTATCGCTGTTCACGGGGTCAGGTCCGGGCGGCAGCGACGAGGCGGGTGACGAAATCGCCGAAGGGCTTCGCCTTCCAGATCTCGTAGACCTTGGCGGAGGCCTCGCGGAAGGCGGGCTTGTCCGCCTCGTTGACCTCGAGCTTCGGATTGGCGCGGAAGTCCGCCTCCGCCTTGGCATTGGCGTCGGCGAACAGCTTGCGCTGCAGGTCGCCCGCCTCCTTGGCCGCGCCCTTGATCACGTCACGGTCGGCCGGGGTAAGGCGCATCCAGGTGATCTGCGACATGAGGAACGGCGAGCATTCCCACTTGTGCCCGGTCAGCGAGATGAACTTGTTCACCTCGTAAAGCTTCGAAGAATAGATATTGACCAGCGGGTTCTCCTGACCGTCCACCACGCCCTGCTGGAGCGCCACATACAACTCGCCGAACGAGATCTGCTCGGTGGATGCGCCGAGGGTCTGGAAAATGTCGATGGTCATCGGATCCGGCGGGGTGCGGATCTTGAGACCCTTGAGGTCCGCCGGCTTCACGATGGGCCGCTTGCTGTTGGTGACGTTGCGGATGCCGTTGTCCCACCAGCCCAGCGGCACCATGCCGATCTTGCCGAAACGCTGGTCAAGTTCGGTGCCGATGGGGCCTTCCAGCACCTTGAAGGCGGCTGCGGAGTTCGCGAACAGGAAGGGAAGACCGAGCGCTGCCAGCTCCGGCAAAAGGGCCGACGTGGAGCCTTGGGAATTCACCGTCATGTCCACCGCGCCGGTGCGCAGGCTGGTGAGCAGCGACTGCTCATTGCCGAGCTGCTCGGCGCCGGCGACGCGCACCGAGATGCGGCCGTTGGTGCGCTCCTTGACGAGTTCGCCGAACTTGTCCGCGGCGACCCACCGCGGGTTGCCGGCAGCGGCATTGTGGCCGAGGGTGAGGTTGATCTGCGCCTGGGCGAAGGCTCCGCGCGTCAGTGTCAGGATGGCGGGCATGGCCAGACCGGCCGCCAACAGGGTACGGCGGTTCGGCCTCAGGATGGTCGGCGTATCGTTCATTTTCGTTTCCTCCATCATGCCGTGTTCGGCTGCTTTTGATTGGTCAGTCCCGGCCCTGCAGGGCGCGGTAGGCGGCGATCACCTGGCTGTCGTCCTCGGCGCCGCGGCCACGGCCGGAGACGGAGAGGAACATCTGGTGGGCGGTCGCGGCGAGGGGCAGCGCTGTCTTCGCGCCGGCACCGGCTTCAAGGACGATGCCGAGGTCCTTCACGAAGATGTCCACCGCGCTGGTCACACGCGGCGCGCTCTCCAGCATGCGCGGGCCGCGATCCCTTAGCATCCAGCTGGAGGCGGCGGAGCCGGAGACGATGTCCAGCATGGCGTTCATATCGAGGCCCAGCGTCTCGGCGAGCGACAGCGCTTCGCCGGCGACCGCCAGATGCACGCCGCACAGGAGCTGATTCACCGCCTTGGCGGTGGCGCCCTGCCCGGCCTTCTCGCCCAGCAGCACCACCTTTGAGCCCATGGCATCCAGCACCGGCTTCACCTGCGCGAACAGGTCGGACGGTGCCGCCACCATGATGGTGAGGCTGCCCGCCTCGGCCCCGACCACACCGCCGGAGACGGGAGCGTCCACGAGCCGGCGGCCTTCGGCTTCCACACGCTTGGCGAGGGCCGCCACGGCGGCCGGCGGGCAGGTGGCCATGAGGATGACCGCGCCGCCCTCTGGCAGATGCGCCAATGCGCCCGCGCCGAACAGGATATCCTCGGCCTGGGCGGCATTCACCACCATCAGCACCACGGCATCCTGACCGGCGAAGGCGTCTGCGAGGCTGGCCGCGGCTGCGCCCCCGGCCTCGGCGAGCTTCGTCCCGGCCTCGGGCCGGATATCGAAGCCCGTCACGGCGAAGCCGGCACGGGCAAGGTTGGCGGCCATCGGCAGGCCCATGGAGCCGAGCCCCACAAAGCCGATCTTCTTCATCGTTTCCTCCCGCTCGGCCCGCCCCTCTTCTGGGGGCTGTAACCGTATGGACTACTTGAGCCAGCCCTTCACCTGCGCGCACAGCGCGTCGGTGGAGATGCCGTAGCGATCGTGCAGGGTGGGCAGCGCGCCGGCGGCCAGGAATTCGTCCGGCAGGCCGATCATGCGGAACGCAGGGTGGACGCCCTCGCGCATCAGCAGCCCCGCCACCGCCTCGCCGAGGCCGCCGATGACGGTGTGGTTCTCAACCACGACCACGAGGCGACCGGGCTTGGCGCAGGCTTCCAGAATGGTCGCCGTGTCGAGGGGCTTGATGGTGGGCACGTGCAGCACGCCCACGTCCACGCGGTCCGCCTCCAGGGCCTTGGCGGCCTCCAGCGCGCGCATGGTCATGATGCCGGACGAGATGAACAGCACCTCGTAGCCGTCGCGCAGCAGCTTCGCCTTGCCCAGCTCGAAGGTGTAGCCATACTCGTCGAGCACCAGCGGCACCTGGCCACGCAGCAGGCGCATGTAGACGGGGCCCTTGTGGGCCACCATGGCCGGCACCGCCTGCTCGATTTCGTGCGCGTCGCAGGGGTCGATCACCGTCATGTTCGGGATGGCGCGCATCAGCGCCAAATCTTCCGCCGCCTGATGGGACGGGCCATAGCCTGACGTGAGGCCCGGCAGGGCGCAGGCGATCTTCACGTTGCGGTCTTCTTCCGCGATCGTCTGGTGGATGAAGTCATAGGCCCGGCGAGAGGCGAAAACCGCGTAGGTGGTGGCGAAGGGGGTAAAGCCTTCCGCCGCGAGGCCCGAGGCGGCGCCGAACAGGAGCTGCTCGGCCATGCCCATCTGATAATAGCGATCCGGGAAGGCCTGCTGGAAGATGTGCAGGTCCGTATACTTGCCGAGGTCCGCCGTCATGCCGACGATGGAGGGATCGGACTTCGCGCATTCCACCAGCGCGTGACCGAACGGGGCCGGCTTGGTGCGCTGCCCCTCGCCCGCGATGGACGCGATCATGGCGGAGGTGGTCAGGCGCGGCTTGGCGGGGGTATCAGCCTTAGCGGCGGGAGCGGGTTTCATGCGGGCTTCCTCTCGTCGAGGGCGGCCAGGGCCAGCTGCCACTCATGGGCATCCACACGGATGAAGTGGTTCTTGTCGCGCGCCTCGAGGAAGGGGATGCCCTTGCCCATGAGGGTGTCGGCGATGATCATGCTGGGCCGGCCGCCATTGGCGGTCTTGGCCGCGTCGAAGGCGTTGCGCACGGCGTCGAGGTCGTTGCCGTCCACCCGTTGCACGAACCAGTTGAACGCCGCGAGCTTCTCCGCCAGCGGCTCGAAGCCGAGCATGGAGGTGGAGGGGCCGTCCGCCTGCTGGTTGTTCACGTCGACGATGGCAATGAGGTTGTCGAGGTTGTAATGGGCAGCCGACATGATGGCTTCCCACACGGATCCCTCGTCCAGCTCGCCGTCGGAGAACAGGGTGTAGACCCGGCTGTCCGAGCCCTTGCGCTTCAGGCCGAGGCACTTGCCCACCGCGATGGAGAGGCCGAGGCCGAGCGAGCCGCCGGACATCTCCATGCCCGGGGTATAGGAAGCCATGCCGGACATGGGCAGGCGGCTGTCGTCGAAACCGTAGGTCTCCAGCTCGTCCTCGGGGACGATGCCGGCCTCGATCAGCGCCGCATAGAGCGCGATCGCATAGTGGCCGTTGGAGAGCAGGAAGCGGTCGCGCCCCTCCCATTCGGGATTCTGCGGCTCGTAGCGCATGGCGTGGAAATAGGCGGTGGCCAGCACATCGGCGATGTCGAGGGCCTGGGCGATGTAGCCCTGCCCCTGCACCTCGCCCATGCGGATGGCATGACGCCGGATGTTCCAGGCGCGCCGCTCCAGCGAGACGTTGGAAGGTGAAGTGGTCATTGTCCCTGTTCCTGTCGGGGAGCGCCCGCGCCGGGACGGGGTCCGGTCGCGTCGCGACCGGCCGTCCACCTCGCGCCGTGGCGGGCCGGGATTAGTGGATCAGCATGCCGCCGTTGACGTCGATCACCGCGCCGGTGACGTAGGCGGAGAGGTCGGAGGCGAGGAACAGATAGATGCCGGCCACGTCGCTCGCGTCGCCGAGGCGGTTGAGCGGGATACCCTTCAGGATCTCCTTGCGCATCTCGTCGGTCAGCTTGCCACCGGTGATGTCGGTCTGGATCAGGCCGGGCGTGACGCAATTCACGCGGATGCCATCCACGCCGAACTCGCGGGCCATCGCCTTGGCGAGACCGAGCACGCCGGCCTTGGCGGAGGAATAGTGCGGGCCGCCGAAGATGCCGCCGCCGCGCTGCGCGGACACGGACGACATGCAGGCGATGGAGCCGGACTTGCGCTCGCGCATGTGCGGGATGAACACCTGGCTGAGGAACAGGACGCCCTTGCAGTTGATGTCCTGGATGCGGTCCCAGCTCGCCTCGTCGATGTCGAGGGTCTTTACCGGCTGGGTCACGCCGGCGTTGTTGACGAGGATGTCCACATGGCCGAACGCCGCGATCACGGCATCGGCGGCCGCCTGGCAGGAGGCCTTGTTGGCCACATCGCAGCCGACACCCATGTGTTCGGGGCCAAGCTCTGCGGCGGCGGCCTTGGCGGCGGCCTCGTCAATGTCGAGAATGGCGATGCGCGCGCCATGGGCGGCGAACAGCTTCGCCGTGGCAAGACCGATACCGCGGGCGCTGGCCGCGCCGGAAATGGCGGCGGTCTTGTTCTGCAGCAACATGAGTTTCCTCCACGAGGGGCTTATTTTTGTAAGCGTGATACTGGCTCGCCTTTTTCCGGCTGAAAAATGCAAAAATTGCGCGAATAGGTGAGTCATGCTCATCTAGCCCTTCGGCGCAGCCGGCTTCCGTGGTGGCCGCCGTCCCGAGGGCTCAACCATGAAGCGCCTTCCGCTATCCGCCTTGCAGGCGTTCGAGTCAGCCGCGCGTCGCGGCTCCTTCCGCGTGGCCGGCGAGGAGCTGGGCATCTCGCCCAGCGCCATCAGCCATGCCGTGCGCAAGCTGGAGGACCTGATGGGCGCGGCCCTGTTCGAGCGGGAGGGCCGTGCGGTGCGGCTCAATCCGGCAGGGGAGGCGCTGATGCGCCACGTTTCGGCGGGCTTCGACGAGATGCGGCAGGGCATCGAGATGGTGGGCGCGCGCTCGGTGAACCTGCTGCGGCTGCACTGCGCGCCGTCCCTCGCCGCCCAATGGCTGCTCCCACGCTTGCGAACGCTGCTCGACAAGCAGCCGGGGCTGGAGGTGCGGCTCGCGGCGGGCGTGGACTATCCGCGTTTCGAGCATGACGAATTCGACGCCGACATCTGCTACGGCCCGCCGCGGCAGGAGGGACTGATCGTCGTGCCCCTCGGCGAGGAGACGGTGACGCCTTTGTGCGCGCCTGAGATGGCCGCCCGCATTTCAGGCCCCCTCGACCTGCTCGACCACGACCTCATCGAGAGCGACAACAAGCGCGTGC
>JAEZMT010000191.1 GCA_023442085.1 Pseudomonadota bacterium
TTTTGCCATTTGCACTTAGCTGGAGGTGTCTAGCCACGGCGCGACGCTGCCGCTAGGCTCGCCCCGGGGTTACAACCGGGCTGGTCGCGATGGATGAGTGGGCGCTTCTCGTTCTGGTGGTTCTCGCCTTTCCGGTGATGGCCCTCGTTGGCTTCATCGTCGCGCTGCGCAGCCGGGGCCGGATCCGGGTGCTGGAGGCGCGGGTCGCGGCGCTGGAGGCCCATGCGGGGCTTGCCCCGGCAGCCCTTTCTCCGGCCTCTGCGCCGAACTGGACCCCCATGCCCCCGGCCGCCGGGCCTCAGATGAGGGAAAGTCCGCTGGCCCGTCTCGCGCGGTCGCCGGAGCCCCCTGCGCCGGCCGCGGAGGGCGGCGACGTGCCGCCAGCGCCGCCGCAGCCCGCCGCCGAATCGGTTGAGCCGCCCGTTCCGCCCTCGCGCCCCACCATCGACCCTGCCAAGCTCAAGGAGCGGCTGGCCGGCTTCGAGGAGAAGGTTGGCGCGCGCTGGGCCGTGTGGGTCGGCGGCCTCGCTCTGGCGCTGGGTGGCGTTTTCCTCGTGCGCTTCGCGGTGGAGCAGGATCTGATCGGGCCGGGGCTGCGCGTCAGCCTTGGTCTGCTGCTCGCGCTCTTCCTGCTCGGTGCCGGCGAATGGTTGCGCCGGCGCGAGGGGAAGGACCCCGCCGCGCCCATCACCAGCCTGCGAGGCCTGGTGCCGGACGTGCCGAGCATTCTCACCGCTGCCGGGACCATGACCGCCTTCGGCAGCATCTTCGCGGCCTACGAGCTCTACCAGCTCATTCCGCCGCAGGCTGCCTTCCTCCTGCTCGCCGCCACCGGCGTCGCCACCTTGCTGGCCGCGCTCCTGCACGGCCCGGCGCTGGGCGCGCTGGGCTTCGTCGGCGCCGCGCTGACGCCCTTCCTCGTCACCACCAGCTCGCCGAATGCTTGGGGCGTGGCACTGCTCATCGCGGTGGTCGGGGCGAGCGCGATGGGTGTCGCGCGCATCCGCCGCTGGCGGGGGCTCGCGCTTCTCGCCATCGCCGGCATGGTGGCCTGGGGTCTCACGCTGATCGCGTTCGAAGTGCCACAGGCGGTGACGGCGTCGGGTGCACTCAGCCTTGTGCTCTTGGCGCTCACCGCCGCGCTGCTCGCGCCGGGCCTCCTGTGGGGCCCGGATGCGGGGGAGCGGCCGGAGCCGGTCTCCATCCTGGGCGCGGTGGGTGCGCTTGCCGTCACCGCAGCCGCAGCGGTTGACGGCAATGTCGCCGCCGGGCCGTTGGCGGTGTTCGTCGTCGGCGCCGTGGGCGTGCTCGCGCTCGCATGGCGGGTGCGGCCGATGACCTTCGCCACCTTCGCCGTGGCCCTGCTGGCGCCGGCCATCCTTACCCAATGGGTGTTCCCGCCGGATGCAGGCTCCACCCTCGCGCCCGCCGGGCCCATGGCCGGGGCGGTGGCCGAGCCGGAGCGTCTCTCCATCGGCCATTTCATGGTGTTCGCCTTCGCCATGGGCGCGCTGATGCTGTCCGCCGGCGCGCTCGGCGCGTTGCGGGGCGGGCGCAGCCGCACGGTGCTCGGCTGGGCGGTGACGGCAACGGTCGGCCCGGTACTGATGCTCATCGCCGCCTATGCGCGCCTGACGGAGCTGGAGCGCAGCCTGCCCTTTGCGGCGCTCGCGCTGGCGCTCGCCCTGCTCTTCACCCTTGGCGCCGAGCGGCTGCTGAACGCTGCGCGCACCCATGCCGCCACGGTGTTCGCGGCGGCCGGCGTGGTGAGCCTGGCGCTGGCGCTCACCTTTGCGCTGGAGAAGGGCTGGCTCACGGTGAGCCTGGCGCTCGCCGCCTGCGGCGTCGCCTGGGTCTCCACCATCCGCCCGCTGCCGGGGCTCCGCCAGTTCTCGGCGGCGCTCGGGGTCGTTGTGCTCTCGCGCATCGTCTGGCTGCCGACCATCGCCGTCGAGCCGGGCCAGACACCCATCTTCAACTGGCTGCTTTGGGGCTATGGCGTCCCGGCCCTCGCCTTCGCCGGGGCGGCCTGGTTTCTCGCCAAGGGGAAGGACGACTGGGCGCGGCGGGTGCATGAGTGCCTCGCCCTCATCTTCGCCATGCTGCTGGCAGCCACCGAGGTGCGCCATCTCGCCCACGGCGGCGACATTTATGCGGTCGGCACGCGTCTGTTCGAAACCGGGCTGCTGGCAGTGGTCTACGGCGCCTACGCCGTGGGCCTGTCGCGCCTCGCCAATGTCACCGGGCGCGGCTTCTACCGGCTGTTCTCGGATATCGTCGCGGCCGCTGCCACGGTGTGCGCCCTCAACGGCCTCATCGAGACCAATCCGTTTGCGACGGAAGAGGCGGTCGGCGGGCCGGTGTTCAACGACCTTCTCATCGCCTATGCGCTCCCGGCCGGCCTCGCGCTCGCCTTTGCCGCGACCCAGCCCGAGACCCGGCCCCGGGTGCGGACGGCGGCGCGGGTCATCGCCGGGGTGCTGGCCTTCGCTTACGTCACGCTGGAGGTCAGCCGCCTGTTCCAGGGGCCGGTTCTGTCCGGCGACGCCATCACCTCCGCCGAATGGTATGCGTGGTCGGCGGCGTGGCTGGTGTTCGGCATGGTGTTGCTGGCCCTCGGCCTGTGGCGCGGCTCGCGCGCGCTGCGCCTCGCCTCGGCGGCGGTGATGGTGGCCACCGTGCTGAAGGTCTTCCTCTCCGACATGGCGGATCTGGAGGGCGTCTTGCGCGCGGTCTCCTTCATCGGGCTCGGGCTGGTGCTGGTGGCCATGGGCTGGGTCTACCAGCGCCTGCTGGCACGGGAAAAAACCGCGTCGGCGGCTGCACCGCCGCCCGATCCGGCCTGAGGGTCAGCCGCGCGGGCCGAACACGATCACCGCCGCCCCGGCGAGGCAGAGCAGGGCGCCGGCTGCGTCCCAGCGGTCCGGCCGGACGCCCTCGACGCTCCAAAGCCACGCCAGAGACGCGATGATGTAGATGCCCCCATAGGCGGCGAAGGCGCGGCCCGCCGCCTCCGCCTCCACGAAAGTCAGAGCGTAGGCGAAGGCCGCGAGGCTCGCGAGCCCCGCCAGCAGCCAGAGCGGTGTCACGCCGTGGCGCACCACCTGCCAGAAAGCGAAGCAGCCGGCGATCTCGCACAGGGCCGCCACCACAAACGCCACGAAGGTCGGCAGCGGCAGGGCCATGCCATTCACCTTTCCGGATTGATCACCGCAGGATGGTGGACTTCACCCACCAGTCGGACTTCTGCGCAAGCACCCGACGGGCCAAAGCAGCGGCAGCGCGGCAGTCATCGGTGAGCGCGAACACGGTGGCGCCCGAGCCGGACATGCGCACCAGCCGCGCTTCCGGCTGGGCGGAGAGGGTGTCGATCACCTGGGCGATCTGAGGTGCCACCGCCACGGCAGGCGGCTCCAGATCATTGGGCACGGCGGCGATGGCGGCGATGAGCGCGCCCCGATCCCCCGGCAGGACGGCGGGCAGCGCCGGCCCCTCGAACCCCGCGCCGGGCGCAAGGCCGAGCTGGCGGAAGACGGAGGCGGTGGGCACCGCCACCCCGCAATTCACCAGCACCCCCGCGAGCGGCGGCAAGGCGAGGGGCGGGGAGAGCACATCTCCCACCCCTTCCATCAGCCGCGCGCGCGGATCGAGGCACACCGGAACGTCCGAGCCCGTCGCCCGGGCTGCGGCGAACAGGCGCGGATCGTCGTAGGCGAGGCCGTTGAGCCGGGCCAGCAGCCGCAGCGCGGCGGCCGCATCGGACGAGCCGCCGCCGAGCCCCGCCGCCACCGGCAGCCGCTTTTCGAGAAGGAAGGCGCCGAGCCGCGCCCCGGGCACCTCGGTGGCGAAGGCACGGGCCGCGCGCAGCACCAGATTGTCGGCATCCGGCCCCGCTGCCGCGGCGGTCCGGCCCTTCACGGCAAGCGACAGCTTGGCGTCAGGCGAGAGCGAGAGGAGGTCGGCGGCGCCGGAAAAGACCACCAGACTCGCGAGATCGTGAAACCCATCCGTGCGCCGCCGGACGATGCGCAAGGTCAGGTTGATCTTCGCCGGGGCGCGCGTGCGCAAGGTTTCCATGGCCGGCTTATGCCGCGCCGCACACGCCGCCGCAACCGGCCCTCGCGAACACCGATCCTTCATGACTCCCACGTAACTTGCGGTGCCACAGGAAAGCCGCCATCCTCACGCCATCTCGCCCCGCTTGGATTTCGCGTTCATCGCCCGCAGGGCCCGGCTTTCAGGACAGATCATCGGTGACGACAAGACGCCCCACCTTCTCCGCGGCCCTGGCGGCCGGCCTTGCTGCGGTGCTCACTCTGTCGCCGGGCCTCGCCCGGGCCGAGGCCGTGCCTGAATTCGACACCTCGCTCGCGGGAAATTACCTCGCCGCGCGGCTGGCGAGCACGGAGCGTGACCAGGACGCGGCGGTCGTCTACCTGCGCAACCTGATGAAGCTCGACGCGCGCAACGAGGAGATCCTGGAGCGGACCTTCTTCGCGATGCTGATGGACGGCCAGATCGACGACGCGATGAAGCTCGCCGACCGGCTGGTGAAGATCGACCGCACCCACCGTGTCGCTCGTCTCGCGCTCGCTGTGCGCTCTATCAAGAAAGCCCATTACCAGACCGCCCGCACCAACCTCGCTCTGTCTGTGCGCGGCCCCATCGGCGATCTCACCGCCACCCTGCTGGCGGCCTGGACCTTCTTCGGCTCCGGCAACACCAAGGGCGCGGTGGAGCTGATCGACCGGCTCGACGGGCCGGACTGGTACGCGCCCATGAAGGAGCTGCACGCCGGCCTCATCCTCGACGCCGCCGGGCAGAAGAAGGAAGCCGGGCGGCGGCTGGAAGCGGCCATGAAGGCCGATCCCGGCTCGCTGCGTGCCATCGATGCCTATGCCCGCTGGGCTTCGCGCAACGACAACACGGCCGGCGCGCTGGCAGCCTATGCGGCTTTCGACAAGCAGCTGCCGAACCATCCCATCGTCCTGGCGGCCATCAAGGAGCTGAAGGCCGGCAAGCAGTTGCCGCCGCTGGTGAAGACGGCGCAGGAGGGCTCGTCCGAGGTGCTCTACGGCCTCGGCGCGACGCTCGGCCGGCAGGGGGGCGAGGACCTCGCCCTCGTCTATCTCCAGCTTGCCATCTGGCTCTATCCCGAGCATCCGTTCGCCAGCCTGACGCTCGCCGATCTCTATGAGCAGCTGAAGCAGCCGGCGAAGGCCATCGAGGTCTACGAGACCGTACCCGACTCCTCGCCGCTGAAGCGCAACGCGCAGGTGCAGCTGGCGGTCAACCTCGACGCGACCGAACATTACAAGGAAGCCCGCGCCCAGCTGGAGAAGATGATCGCGGCCGATCCCAAGGACATCGAGGCCATCATCGCGCTCGGCAAGATCCAGCAGACGCGCAAGATGTTCTCCGAGTGCGCGGACACCTACTCCAAGGCGATCGCTCTTATTCCCCAGCCCACGCGCGGCAACTGGGCGCTGTTCTACTTCCGCGGCGTCTGCAACGAGCGATCGAAGAACTGGCCGGCCGCCGAGGCGGACCTGAAGAAGGCACTGGAGCTCAATCCGGACCAGCCCCACGTGCTGAACTATCTCGGCTATTCGTGGGTGGACCAGGGCATCAACCTGGACCAGGGCCTGGACATGATCCGCAAGGCGGTGAAGCTGCGGCCCGACGACGGCCCCATCGTGGACAGCCTGGGCTGGGCCTATTACCGGCTCGGCCGCTACGACGACGCCGTGGTTCAGCTGGAGCGCGCCATCGAGCTGATGCCGCAGGATCCGGTCATCAACGACCATCTCGGTGACGCGTACTGGAAGGTCGGCCGCAAACTCGAGGCCGGCTTCCAGTGGAACCATGCCCGCGACCTGAAGCCCGAGCCCGACGACCTCGCCAAGATCGTGCAGAAGATCGACAAGGGCCTCGATTCGGTCGACCAGCCGGCACCGGTCCGCAAGGCCGAGGAGCAGCAGAAGGGCGGCTGAGGCCGCCTCGAGCGCCCGAAAGCTTCACGAGCCGACCCGGCGCAGGGCCGGGGGAGGCAATTTTGCCCGGTCCGCGCTTTTCAGCCGCGGGCCGAGCCGCTAGGGTCGGCGCCCGTCCGGGGACCCTTCCATGCATGACAGAAGCGCTCGACCGCTCGATCCCACATCCGATGCGGCCATCGCCGCGAGCGTCACGCCGCAGCCCATAGAAGAGGTGGCGGCCCGTCTCGGCATTCCGGCGGACGCGCTTTATCGCTATGGCCCGCACAAGGGGAAAATCAGCCTTGATTTCGTGGCCGAGGCCGAATCGCGGACGCGCGGGCAATTGGTGCTCGTCACCGCCATCAATCCCACTCCGGCGGGCGAGGGCAAGACCACCACCACGATCGGTCTCGGCGATGCGCTCTCGCAGCTCGGCGTCAGCACCGCCGTGTGCCTGCGGGAGCCGTCCCTCGGCCCGGTGTTCGGCGCCAAGGGTGGGGCCACAGGCGGCGGTCGCGCGCAGATCATCCCCATGCAGGACATCAACCTGCATTTCACCGGCGATCTTCACGCCATCACGGCCGCGCACAATTTGCTGTCGGCGCTGATCGACAACCACATCCACTGGGGCAATGCCCTCGACCTCGACGCCCGGCGCATCAGCTGGCGGCGGGTGATGGACCTCAACGACCGGGCGCTGCGCCAGATCACCATCGGCCTCGGCGGTCCCGCCAACGGCTATCCGCGCGAGGACGGCTTCGACATCACGGTGGCGAGCGAGGTGATGGCCATTCTGTGCCTCGCCGACAGCCTCTCCGATCTCGAAGCCCGTCTCTCGCGCATGATCATCGGCCAGACTCGCGGCCGCCGCATGGTGCGGGCGGAGGAACTGGGCGGCGTAGGCTCCATGGTGGCGCTGCTGAAGGACGCCTTCCAGCCGAATCTCGTGCAGACGCTGGAAGGCACGCCCGCCTTCGTCCATGGCGGCCCCTTCGCGAACATCGCCCACGGCTGCAATTCGGTGATGGCGACGCGCACCGCGCTCGGCCTTGCCGACGTGGTGGTGACTGAAGCCGGCTTCGGCGCCGACCTCGGCGCGGAGAAGTTCCTCGACATCAAGTGCCGCCAGGCCGGCCTTGTGCCCTCGGCCGCGGTGGTGGTCGCGACCGTGCGCGCGCTCAAGATGCACGGCGGCGTGGCGCTCAAGGAGCTTGGCACGCCGGACCCGGCGGCGGTGACGCTCGGCTGCGGCAATCTCCGGCGGCATGTGGAAAACCTCCGGAAGTTTGGCCTGCCCGTGGTGGTGGCGCTGAACCATTTCACAGGTGACACGATCGAGGAACTTGAGGCGGTGCGCGCGGCCCTTGCTCACGAGGGCGTCGATGTCATCCCCTGCGGCCACTGGGCCAGGGGCGGGCAAGGCGCGCTCGACCTCGCCCGCGTCGTCCGCGACCTGCTCGCGCGCCGGCCGAAGTTCGAGTTCCTTTATCCCTCCGCGCTTCCGCTGAAGGAGAAGATCGAGACCATCGCCCGCGAGATCTACCGGGCGGAGCGGGTGGATTTCTCCTCCACCGCGACGGCGAAGCTCAAGGAATACGAGCTGGCCGGCTTCGGCGACCTGCCTGTCTGCATGGCGAAAACGCAATATTCCTTCTCCGCCGATCCCACCGCGCGCAACGCGCCCACCGGTCACACTTTGCCGATCCGCGAGGTGCGCCTGTCGGCCGGTGCGGGCTTCGTGGTGGCGCTCGCCGGCGACATCATGACCATGCCGGGCCTGCCCTCCGCGCCGGCTGCGCAGGACATCTTCGTGATGCCGGACGGCTTCATCGCGGGCCTGTCGTGATCCGGCCTCGGCGGTAGCGCCAGGGGCTGCGAATACCTATCTGACCAACAGCAAAACCAGAGCGGTGTCACGCCGCGGGAGACGAACATGGACAGCAAGGCCGCCATCGTGGGCTGGGCGCATTCGCCCTTCGGCAAGCTCGAGGACGCGGACACCGAGGCCCTGATGGGCCGGGTCGCCGGCGCCGCCATCGAGCATGCGGGCCTCTCGCCTCTGGACGTGGATTCGATCCATGTGGGCGTGTTCAACGCCGGCTTCCAGAAGCAGGATTTCCAGGGCGCCATGCCGGCCCTCTCCGTGCCGGAGCTGGCCCATGTGCCGGCCGTGCGGCTGGAAAATGCCTGCGCCACCGGCTCGGCCGCCATCCATTCCGCGCTCAACTACATCGAGAGCGGTCAGGGCCGCATCGCCCTCGTGATCGGGGCCGAGAAGATGACGGCCAAGCCCACCGCCGAGGTGGGTGATATCCTGCTCAACGCCTCGTACCGCAAGGAAGAGGCGGACATCGAGGGCGGCTTCGCCGGGGTGTTCGGCCGCATCGCCCAGACCTATTTCCAGCGCTACGGCGACCGTTCGGAAGAACTCGCCCGCATCGCCGCCAAGAACCACAAGAACGGCGTCGCCAACCCCTATGCGCAGATGCGCAAGGATTTCGGCTTCGAGTTCTGCAACACCATCTCCGAGAAGAACCCCTACGTCGCCGGTCCCCTGCGCCGCACCGACTGCTCGCTGGTCTCGGACGGCGCCGCGGCGCTGGTGATCGCCTCGGCGGACGTGGCGGAGACGCTCGGCCGCGCCGTCGCCTTCCGCTCGCGGGCCCATGTGAACGACATCATGCCCATGTCGCGCCGTGATCCCATCGCCTTCGAGGGCGCTCGCCGCGCCTGGGTCAAGGCGCTGGAGAAGGCGGGTCTCACGCTGGACGACCTCAGCCTCGTGGAGACCCACGACTGCTTCACCGTGGCCGAGCTGATCGAGTATGAGGCCATGGGCCTCGCCAAGCCGGGCGAAGGCTACAAGGTGGTGCGCGAGGGCATCACCGAGAAGACCGGCAAGCTGCCGGTGAACGCCTCGGGCGGCCTGAAGTCCAAGGGCCATCCCATCGGCGCCACCGGCGTCTCCATGCACGTCCTCTCCGCCATGCAGCTCATGGGCGAGGCCGGCGACATGCAGATCGACGGCGCGAAGGTCGCCGGAGTCTTCAACATGGGCGGCGCAGCCGTGGCGAACTACGTCTCCATCCTCGAACGGGTGAAGTGAGGCGCAGTCTCCAGATTTGGAAGATCGAGCGGGCGGCCCATCGGCCGCCCGTTGTCATTCAGTGGCGCCTCAAAGCGCCGCTCAGCCGCGCGAGAGCCCCTGCGCTTCCAGCGCCTTGAGATAGGCACCGAACTTCTCCTCCTGATTGACGCCGTAGGCGTAGAGGAGCTCCCAGGTGTAGATGCCCGTGCCGTGGCCGTCGTCGAAGACCAGGCGCACGGCGTAATTGCCCACCGGCTCCACCTGCGCGATGCGCACCTGACGCTTGCCAGGCACGGTGATCTTTTCCTCCGGCTGGTGGCCCTGCACCTCGGCGGAGGGGCTCTCCACCCTCAGATACTCGGCGGGAAGCGTGAACTTCGCTCCGTCCTCGAAGGTGATCGAGAGCGTGTGGCGATCGTCGATCACGCGCAGCTCGGTGGGCCAGGGAGCGGCGGCGGGGGCAGGCGCGGGAGCCATCGGGCGATGTCCTTTTTCGATCGGGCGAGAGGTCGAGCCACTTGATTTCACACGGCATCGTGTTCAGCCGGCGGCCCTATCCATCTCACTCCTGCATACGATATATAAGACCAGCGTCGTAGCCCGCCGTCTGCCGCATCTGCAGCGCGGGATTTGTTCAAGACCGGCACAAGTCGGCGGCAACATATGGCGCGGGAGACGCGAGGATGCTGCGGAAGCGGCTGGTTCGGGAGTGGTGTGGTGACTGATCTGCCCAGAGATGTGCCGAGGGATCTGATCGACCGTCCGGGTGCCGCCGCCGCGCAGCAGGCCGGCCCGCTCGTGGACACGTTCGGACGCGCCGTCACCTACCTGCGCGTCTCCGTCACCGACCGCTGCGACTTCCGCTGCGTCTATTGCATGTCCGAGCACATGACCTTCCTGCCCAAGCAGGATCTCCTGTCGCTCGAAGAGCTGGACCGCCTGTGCAGCGCCTTCGTGCTCCGCGGCGTGCGCAAGCTGCGCCTCACGGGCGGCGAGCCTCTGGTGCGGCGGGACGTGATGACCCTGTTCCGCAGCCTCTCCCGCCACATCGAGAGCGGACGGCTGGAAGAGCTCACAGTTACCACCAACGGTTCCCAACTCGCCCGTTACGCTTCGGAGCTCGCCGCATGCGGGGTGAAGCGCATCAACGTCTCCATCGATACGCTGGACCCGGTGAAGTTCCGCGCCGTCACCCGCTGGGGCGAACTCGCCCGCGTGCTGGAAGGTGTGAAGGCGGCGCAGGCGGCCGGGATCAAGGTGAAGATCAATGCCGTCGCGCTCAAGGACGTGAACGAGCACGAGATCGCCTCCATGATGGAATGGGCGCATGGCGAGGGCCACGACCTCTCCCTCATCGAGGTGATGCCCCTCGGCGAGGTGGGCGAGGAGCGGGTGGACCAGTATCTTCCGCTCTCCGCCGTGCGCGAGCAGCTTTCCGAACGCTTCACCCTCACCGACATCGCCTATCGCACCGGCGGACCGGCGCGGTACGTGGAGGTGAAGGAGACCGGCGGGCGGCTCGGCTTCATTACGCCGCTGACGCACAATTTCTGCGAGGGCTGCAACCGCGTCCGCGTCACCTGCACCGGCACGCTCTACATGTGCCTCGGCCAGGAGGACGCCGCCGACCTGCGCGCACCGCTGCGCGCGTCCGCGGACGACGCTCTGCTCCACCGGGCGATCGACGAAGCCATCTTCCGCAAGCCCAAGGGGCATGACTTCGTGATCGACCGCAAGACCCGCCAACCGGCGGTCGGGCGGCACATGAGCACCACGGGCGGCTGACGCGGGGCGGCAGGCGGCTCAGTCAAGGCGAAGAGATTGCGGCGAAGAGGTGGCGGCGCCATGCCGCACGCGGGGGGCTCGTCCGCCAGCCTCGGCGCAAAGCGCAGGGCGTCTTTACCGGAAATCAGGTACATCTGGCTCAGAAGATCAATCAACGGCCTGAAGCCGGTTTTGGCGGCGCGCCAGCCGCCCGATATCTACGAGGTTTGACGTGACACTGCCCCGGGATCGCGCCGGCGCCCTTGCCCGTTTCCTTCGCCTGTGCGGTGCGGGATCCGCGGCATGAGCATCCAGGCCGCCGCCCAGCGCCCCGTCGCCCACCGGCCGCTGTCGGCGGTGAAGGGGCTCATCGCCATGGTGGGCTCCATGGCGCTGTTCATCACCAACGACACCTTCATGAAGCTGGCGCTGCGCGAGGTGCCCCTGAGCGAGGGGCTCGGCGTGCGCACCGTCATGGTGAGCCTCCTGTTCTTGGGGCTGATCGTCGCCTCCGGCGACGTCCTCGCGCTGCGCTACGCGTTCCGGCGCAGCGTGCTCGTGCGCTCCTCGCTCGATACGGTCACCACCTTCGTCTACGTCGCCGCGCTGGCCGCCATGCCCATAGCGTCCACCACCACCATCTATATGGCGACGCCGCTCATCACGACGGCGCTCGCCGTGCCGCTCCTCGGCGAGAAGGTGGGCTGGCGCAGCTGGTCGGCCATTATCGTCGGTTTCTGCGGAGCGGTCATCGTGACCCGGCCGGACCCGGCCACCTTCAGTCTCATCGCCCTGCTGCCGCTCATGGCCGCCTTCACCGGTGCCGCGCGCGACATCTCCACCCGCAGCATCGGGCCGGAAATTCCCGGGTCGGTGGTCGGCCTCACCGGCTCGGTGGTTTTCTGCCTCGCTGCCGCGCTTCTTGCGCCGTTCGAGCGTTGGACGATGCCGTCGACCACGGTCGTCGCCTATCTCGTCGCGTCCGCCGTTGCGTTCGGCGGTGGCACGCTGCTGCTGGTTTTCGCCTTTCGCAGTGCGCCGATCGCCTCCCTGTCGCCCATGCGCTACCTGCTGGTGTTCGGGGCGCTCATCTCCGGCTACTTCGTGTTCGGCGACCTGCCGGATGCCTGGACCAGCATCGGCATGGCGCTCGTTGTCGGTGCAGGCCTTTACGCCATCCAGCGCGAGCATGCGAAGAGCCGTGCGGCGCGTCGGGCAGCGCGTGAGGCGCCCAAGGTCGGGGCCGTCACCCTTGCGGCCGGCTCCCTTGCTCCAGGCTCCCTCGCCAAGGGGAACTGCCAGCCGGCCGCCGCCTGCGCCCCCGCGCGGGACTGAAACCGGCTAAGGTCAGGAAGACGGCGCGCGTCAGCCGCGCGGGCGGTATTCGCCCGTGGCGGGGTCGCGCTCCAGCGGCACCGTCTTGAGGTCGCCGGCCTCCGCCTTGCGGCGGCGATCCAGAGCCTCGTTGACCCGTTTCGTCTCGGACGAGATCAGCTTGGCAAGCGCCGCGGCGCCGATGGCACCCAGGGCAACGATGACGAACGGCGGCACGGCGGGAAACTCCGGTCAGATGGCGCGACAGCGCGCCCGGTCACGGCGCAGGTCAGCACGCCGCGATGGCGAAAACGTGCCATCGCGCCCGGGCGTTCCGTGCCGTGCTCCTCAGGCCGCGAAAACCTTGTAGCGGCGGGGCTTGAGACCCACCTGCGTGCCCGGCGCGAGATCCTGGCCGTGGGGCACGGCGGCTTCCACGATCACAGGACCGGAGCTGCCGCTCAGTTCCACGTCGGCGCGGCGGGTGGGGCCGAAGGTACGAACCGACAACACCTTGCCGGAGATGGCGGTCGATGACGGATCGGCCAGATCCACATCGTGCGGCCGGGCGAGGATGCGGGCTGGGCCGTCGGCCACGCCCTGCGGATCGAGCCCCAGCGGAAGCCCGCCGAGATAGAGGGCGCCGCCCTTCACCTCGCCGGGGAGCGCGATGGTCTCGCCGATGAAGTCATGGACGAAAGCGGTGGCGGGATTGTCATAGACCTCGCCGGGAGAGCCCACCTGCTCGATCTTGCCGTGGCCCATGACCACCACGCGGTCGGCCAGCTCCAGCGCCTCTTCCTGATCGTGGGTGACGAGGACCGAGGTGACGGGCAGTTCCTCGTGCAGGTGGCGCAGCCAGCGGCGCAGTTCCTTGCGCACCTTGGCGTCGAGCGCGCCGAACGGCTCGTCCAGCAGCAGCACCTTGGGCGAGATGGCGAGCGCGCGGGCCAGGGCCACACGCTGGCGCTGGCCGCCGGAGAGCTGGGCGGGGTAGCGCTCGGCCAGCCAGTCGATCTGCACCAGAGAGAGCAGCTCGTTGACCTTCTCGCGGATGGCGGCTTCCGGCAGCTTGTCTGCGCCCCGGCGCACGCGCAGGCCGAAGGCCACGTTCTCGAACACGTTCATGTGCCGGAACAGAGCGTAATGCTGGAACACGAAGCCCACGTTGCGCTCGCGCACGGAGCGGGCGAGCGCATCCTCTCCGTCGAAGCGCACCTCGCCGGAATCCGGCCATTCCAGGCCAGCGATGATGCGCAGCAGCGTCGTCTTGCCCGAGCCCGAAGGCCCGAGCAAAGCGACGAGCTCGCCGGTGCGGATGGTGAGGCTCACATTGTCGAGCGCGGCAAAGGTCTTGAAGCGCTTGGTGACGCCGACGACGTCGATGGTCATCTGTCTTCCTCGGCGAGGCGGTGTTCGAGAATGGTCTTGGCGATCAGCGTGACGAGCGCCAGCAGCACCAGCAGGGACGCCACCGCGAAGGAGGCGACGAACTGGTATTCGTTATAGAGGATCTCGATGTGCAGCGGCATGGTGTTGGTGAGCCCGCGCACATGGCCCGAGACCACCGACACCGCGCCGAACTCGCCCATGGCGCGCGCGTTGCAGAGCAGCACGCCGTAGAGCAGGGCCCATTTCACGTTGGGCAGGGTCACCCGAAAGAAGGTGGAGAGGCCGGAGGCGCCGAGCGAGATGGCCGCTTCCTCTTCTGCCGTGCCCTGCTCCTGCATGAGGGGGATCAGCTCGCGCGCCACGAACGGGAAAGTGACGAAGATGGTGGCGAGCACGATGCCCGGCAGCGCGAAGATGATCTTGATGTCCCACGCCGCAAGGTACGCGGCGAATAGGCCCTGCGAGCCGAACAGCAGCACATAGATGAGGCCCGCCACGACCGGCGAGACCGAGAAGGGAAGGTCGATCAGGGTGATGAGCAGGCTCTTGCCGGGGAACTCGAACTTGGCGATGGACCAGGCTGCCACGAGGCCGAACAGCAGGTTCGCGACCACCGAGATGGCCGCGACGATGAGGGTGAGCTGGATGGCGGCGAGCGCGTCTGGCGAGACGAGCGCTGCCACATAGGCCTGCCAGCCGCGCTTGAACGCCTCGTAGAACACCGTCACCAGCGGCATGCCGATGAACAGGCCGAGGAAGAGAAGGGCGATGGCTGTGAGGGCGATCCGCACGGCCCGCGGCTCGGTGCGCACCGGCCGGCCGCGATGCGCCGCATAGGTGTGGGACTGCTCCAGCGCGGAGGGCAGGCCCTCGCTGGCGCGGTGCGCCACCGGGTGGCCGGAGGTCTGGTCGAGCGCGTTCATCCGTGCTTGCTCCCGCGCAGCTCCGCCCAGCGCTGCAGGCGGTTGATGATGAGCAGCAGGATGAAGGAGGCGACCAGCATCACGGTGGCGATGGCGGTGGCGTCCGCATAGCGGAACTCCTCCAGCCGGATGACGATGAGCAGCGGCGCGATCTCCGACACGCCGGGCAGATTGCCGGCGATGAAGATGACGGAGCCGTATTCGCCCACCGCCCGCGCGAAGGCGAGGGCGAAGCCGGTGAGCAGCGCCGGCCAGACCGAGGGCAGCACCACGCGGATGAGGGCCTGCGTGCGCGTGGCGCCAAGGCTCGCAGCGGCGTCCTCCAGCTCCTGGTCAAGGTCCGCGAGCACCGGCTGCACGGTGCGCACCACAAAGGGCAGCCCGATGAAGACGAGGGCGACGAGGATGCCCAGCGGCGTGAACGACACCTGGATTCCGAGCGGCGCGAGCAGCGAGCCGACCCAGCCGTTTTCCGCATAGAGCGAGGTGAGCGCGATGCCGGCCACCGCCGTAGGCAGCGCGAAGGGGATGTCGATGAGCGCGTCCACCACCTTCTTGCCGGGGAAGTCGTAGCGCACCAGCACCCACACCACGATGGCGCCGAACACCATGTTGATGAGCGCCGCGCCGAAGGCGAGCCCGAACGAGACCTGCAGCGCATGCAGGGTGCGCGTCGCCGTGACGATGGCGATGAAGCGCTCCAGCGACAGTTCGCTCGTCTTGATGAAGAGCGCCGACAGAGGCAGCAGGACGATGAGCCCCAGCCACGTCAAGGTGAGGCCCAGCGTGAGGCCGAAGCCAGGGATCACGCTCGGCTGCCGGAATCTGAGGCGGGACGATGAGGCGCTCATGGAAGGCTTATAATCCGGCGACGCTTCTGCGTCGCTCGTTCGAATGGCCGCGGCCACCGCCCTCAGGATCGAGGGTGGCAGCCGCAGGGCGGATGGTCGGTCGGATCAGTTGCCGGTGATCTGGTCGAACACGCCGCCGTCGGAGAAGTGCGTCTTCTGCGCCTTCTGCCAGCCGCCGAACAGCTGATCGATGGTGAAAAGGTCCACCTTGGCGAACTTGTCCTTGTACTTGGCGGCCACCTGCTCGTCGCGCGGGCGGTAATAGTTCTTCGCCGCGATCTCCTGGCCGGCCGGCGTGTACAGGAACTTGAGGTAGGCTTCCGAGATGGCGCGGGTGCCCTTCTTGTCCACCACCTTGTCCACCACCGCCACGGGCGGTTCGGCAAGGATGGAGACGGAGGGGGTGATGATGTCGAACTTGTCCGGGCCAAGCTCATTCACAGAGAGATAGGCCTCGTTCTCCCAGGCGATCAGCACGTCGCCGATGTTGCGCTCCACGAAGGTCACGGTGGAGCCGCGGGCGCCGGTGTCCAGCACGGGGGCGTTCTTGTAGAGCGCCTTCACGAAGTCCTTGGCCTTGGCCTCGTCACCGCCGTTCTTCTTCAGCGCGTAGCCCCAGGCGCCGAGATAGTTCCAGCGGGCGCCGCCGGAGGTCTTCGGATTGGGGGTGACCACCTTGATGCCAGGCTTCACCAGATCGTCCCAGTCCTTGATGCCCTTGGGGTTCCCCTTGCGGACGAGGAAGACGATGGTGGAGGTGTAGGGGGCGGAATTGTCGGGCAGGCGGGCCTGCCAGTCCTTGGCGAGGTAGCCCTTCTCGGCAATGGCGTCGATGTCATAGGCGAGGGCCAGCGTCACCACGTCGGCCTCGAGGCCGTCGATCACCGAGCGCGCCTGCTTGCCGGAACCACCGTGGGACTGATTGATCTTTACCGTGTCGCCGGGATGCGCCTTCGTCCACTCGGCCGCGAACGCCTTGTTCACATCCACATAAAGCTCGCGGGTGGGGTCGTAGGAGACGTTCAGCAGCGTGATGTCCGCTGCGGCGACGGCGCCGGCCGAAAGCGCGAGCGCCGTGGCGGCGGCAAGGCCGGTGCGCAGGAACGTGCGGCGAGACGACATGGGAGACCTCCGGCGAGTGCGTTCGTCAATCAGAACAATCGTTCGATATGACAAACAATTGCAGCCGCCTGACGACTGGTCAACCCATATATCACAAGTTCTATGGAATTAAATTCAAATCCCATCGCCAAAATGGATTCCGCATTCGGTTTTCGCCTTGCCCCGCCAGCGACCGGCGCGCGGGTCCTCGCCCGGCTGGACGCGGGATGTGCAGGGCATGCAGCCGATGGAGGCGAAGCCGTGCTTCTCCAACGGATGGCGCGGCAGCCCGTGGGCGTCCATATAGCCGACTAGTTCGTCGCGGCCCATGGCGGCAAGGGGATTGAACTTCACCCGTTCGCCGTCCTGCTCCACCAGCGCGATGGCGGTGCGGGTCGAGGCCTGGTAGCGCTTGCGGCCATTGAACCACGCACCATAGGGGGCGAGGGCGCGGGCCAGCGGCTCCACCTTGCGCAGGGCGCAGCAGGCGTCTGCATTGTCCGACCACAGGCCCCGCTCGGGATCGCGCGCGGCCAGCGCGGCGGGATCGGGCGAGAAGGTCTGCACGCTGGTGAGGCCGAGGTGGTCGGCGAGCGTGTCGCGATAGGCCAGCGTTTCCTCGAACAGGTGGCCCGTATCGAGGAAGAGGATCGGTGTGGCCTGATCCACCTGCGCGATCATGTGCAGCAGCACAGCCGATTCCGTGCCGAAGGACGACACGGCGGCGATGCGGCCGGGAAAGGCGGCGAGGCCGGCGGCGATCACGTCCAGCGGCGAGGCGTTTTCCAGCCGCGCGTTCAGCGCGTCGAGATCGAGGCGGGGAGCGGCCCGCTCAAGAGCGTTCATTTCAGGTCATCCCTCAGCACGCGCGACGCGCACGTCGCGGGCCGTGGCCCGCCCGTCGCCAGTCGGCTGGTAGAAGTGGGAATAGGTGGCGAGGGCCGTGTTGAACGCCTCGACATCGGCCGCCTTCTCGAAGACGAAGGCGTCGAAGCCGGCGCGGGCCATCATCAGCGCCTGGTCGCGCAGCACGTTGCCCACCGCCCGCAGTTCGCCCTTGAAGCCGTAGCGCTCGCGCAGGAGGCGCGCCTGGCTGTAGGCGCGGCCGTCGCGGAACTTGGGAAAGGTCAGCGCCACCACGGAGAGGCGGGACAGGTAGGGCTTCAGCTCCGCCACGTCCCGGGCGTTGGGCCACAGGACGCCGATCTCGTCATTGCGCGCGACGAGGGCGTCGGCCTCCTTCAGGAAGCGCTCGGCGGAAACGAGCACCGGCCCGTCGGGCAGGGCGGCATCGTCGGCGACGGTGGTGAAGAGATCCTCGGCGGGCGCGCCGTTCTTAACGAGGGGCATAGGCACGCTCCTTGAAGGGGTCGGTGCCGAGCCGCTGGACTGCGGCGATGAAGGTTTCGGCGGGCGAGGTGCGCAGGTCGAGATAGGTCTCCACGAGCCGCTCCACCACATCCACCACCTCACCTTCGGACACGGCCGGGCCGATCAGCTCACCGATGCGGGCCTTGGAATTGCCCTTGCCGCCGAGGGTGATCTGGAAGAACTCCTCGTCCTTCTTCTCCACCCCGAGGATGCCGATGTGGCCCACATGGTGGTGGCCGCAGGCATTGATGCAGCCGGAAATGTTGAGGTGCAGCCGGCCGATGTCGGCGATGCGCGCGTCATCCGCGAACCGCTCGGTGAGCTTCTGCGCCACGGGAATGGAGCGCGCATTGGCGAGAGAGCAATAGTCGAGGCCGGGGCAGGCGATAATGTCGGAGATGAGCCCAACGTTGGGCGTAGCGACGCCGATGGCCTTCAGCTTCGCCCACAGGGCCGGAAGATCCTTCTGGCGCACATAGGGGAAGGTGAGGTTCTGCTCGTGGGCGACGCGGATCTCGCCATAGGCGTACTCGTCCGCGAGGTCGGCGATGGCGTCCATCTGGTCCGCCGTCGCATCGCCGGGCGGGGCGCCCACCGGCTTCAGCGACAGGGTGACGATGGCATGGCCCTTCGCCTTGTGGGGGGCGACGGAATTGGCGTGCCAGCGGGCGAAGTCCGGATCGGAAAGCGCCGCGGTCAGCGCCTCGGGGGCGTCTTCCAGATCTTCCAGCGCGGGATTGAGGAAGCGGTCGCGGATGGCGTCGAGCGCGGCCTTGTCCAGCTTCAGCGCGCCGTCGCGGATCTCCGCCCATTCGGCCTCGACCTTCTGCGCGAAGGCCTCGGCGCCCATCTCGTGCACCTGGATTTTGATGCGCGCCTTGTAGATGTTGTCGCGCCGGCCGCCGAGATTGTAGGTGCGCAGGATCGCTTCCAGATAGGAGAGCAAATCCTCCTCGGGCAGGAAGTCGCGGATGGTCTTGCCGATATAGGGCGAGCGGCCGAGCCCGCCGCCCACCATCACCTCGAAGCCGGTCTTGCCGTCGCGCTTGTGCAGGCGCAGGCCCACGTCATGCACGCGGACGGCGGCGCGGTCATGCTTGGCGGCGGTGATGGCGATCTTGAACTTGCGCGGCAGGTAGGTGAATTCCGGGTGCAGCGTGGACCACTGGCGGATCACTTCGGCATAGAGGCGCGGGTCCTCCACCTCGTCGGCGGCGGCGCCGGCCCACGGGTCGGTGGTGGTGTTGCGGATGCAGTTGCCGGAGGTCTGGATGCCGTGAATGCCCACCTCGGCGAGGTCAGCCATCGCGTCCGGCAGTTCGGCGAGCTTGATCCAGTTGAACTGGATGTTCTGGCGCGTGGTGAAATGCCCGTAGCCCCGGTCATACTTGCGCGCCACCGCCGCCAGCGCCCGCAACTGGGGGGCGGAGAGGGTGCCGTAGGGAATGCACACCCGCAGCATATAGGCGTGGAGCTGGAGATAGACGCCGTTCATGAGGCGGAGCGGCTTGAACTCCTCCTCGGTCAGTTCGCCCGCGAGGCGGCGTTCCACCTGATCGCGGAACTCGGCGACGCGCTCCTGAAGGAACGCACGGTCGAACTCGTCATAGACATACATGATGGGGCTCGGGGCTGGATAGCGGCAGAGGCGGAGGCGACCGGTGGCTGGCCTCAGGCGGCAACGGAGGCGCCGGCCGGCAGTGCGACGGTGGGGCCGCCCGCGCGGATGCGCTCGCGCAGGTTCGCGGGCTCGATGGCACCATCCGCACCCAGCCGGACCGGCGCGGGATAGGCGCCGACGGCTGTGTTCTCGTCGCCATGGGCGATGTCGAGCAGGCGCAGCACTTCCTCGCTGGTGGCGCCGACGGCTGCCGCGCCGATGTGGTCCGTCCATCCGCCCGTGGCGCTTAGCCATACCACCGCCCCATCGGCAAGCCGGTTGGCGGTGACGACGGTGGGGCCGGTGATCTTCAGCTTGCGCTGCAAAGGCGAGGTCATTGCGGAGCTCCGTGCGCCCCTATTCCCAACTCACAGCGGGAGAGCGCTAATTATCCAGAAAACTTATGTCTTAATTTAAATTACCGCGTTTTGATGCGCAATAGGGAAATAACCTACACACGACATTGTAAAATCGACTGAATTAGTAGACTTAAAAGGTAGTGTCGTCCGCCCCGCTTGCCGCGTGCGGATCCCTTTGGCAGCTTGGCGGCATGGCTGCGGTCCCGGCGGCCGGTCAAGAATCGCGCGAGGAACGCCCATGAGCCCCGAGAACAGCCCCGTCCGCCTCGACATCGCGAACGGGATCGCCCGCATCCGGTTCAACCGCCCGCACGTGTTGAATGCGCTGGACGAGGCTTCGGTGCTGGCGCTCGCGGCGGCGGTGGACAAGGTGAGCCGGGACGAGACCGTCCGCGTCGTCGTGCTTTCGGGGGAGGGGCGGGCCTTCCTCGCCGGCGGCGACGTGGCCCGTTTCCACGCGGCGGGGCCGGATGCGCCCAAGGTGGTGAGCGCCATCATCGAACCCTTTCACCACGCCGTCCTCGCCCTCGCCGCCATGCCGGCGCCGGTGATCGCCAGCCTGCACGGTGCCGTCGCCGGGGCAGGGGTTTCGGTGGCGCTGGCGGCGGACCTCGCAATCGCCGCCGACGACATGAAGATGACGCTCGCCTACACCCGTATCGGCACGTCGCCCGATGGCTCCTCCACGTTCTCGCTGCCGCGCGTGGTGGGGCTGCGCAAGGCCATGGAGATCGCCCTGCTTTCCGATCCCGTGGACGCCGAGGAGGCGCTGCGGCTTGGCCTCGTGAACAAGGTGGTGCCGGCCACCGCGCTTGCCGCCGAGACCGACGCGCTCGCGAAGCGCCTCGCCGAAGGGCCGACGCTGGCCTACGGCCGCATCAAGCACCTTCTGCGCGCCTCCTTCAGCCACAGCCTCTCCGAGCAGCTCAATGCCGAGCGCGACGCCTTCATCGCCAGCGCCCGCACCGAGGATTTTGCCGCCGGCGCCAAGGCGTTCGTGCAGAAGACTGCGCCGCGCTTCGAAGGAAAATGAGCCCGCGCGATCGCGCCCGGCGCCGGCTTTTGCCCGCGCCAGCTTTGTGGGCTAGATAGGGGCGGATAGCTTCGGACCTCCCGTGCGCCTCCTGCCGCTCGCCTTCACCCTCCTGATCGCCACCATCCTCGGGCTGGGCGTCACCTGGTTTTCGGTGACCCACTCGCGGGGGCTGGACAATGTGCGCGTGGGCGCCTGGGAAGGCTGGCCGAGGTCCGGAACCTCCAAGGCCGATCCCTATGCCCGCGCCTCCGTCGCCCGCTCCGGGGAGCTTCCGCTGGAACTGGCGGACGGACTTCTCTTCCTCGCCTCTACGGATGATGCGGGAAACCCGCTGGACGGGCGGTGCGAGACACGGATCGTCGGCGTGCTGCCACAGGCGCGGCTGTGGACGCTTACCGTCACCGACCAGGATGGCAATCTCATTCCCAACGACGCCGGGCGCTTCGGCTTCACCAGCGCCGAGGTGGTCTACCGCGACAACGGCGCCATCGACGTGCGCCTGTCGCCCCGCGCGCGGACCGGCAACTGGCTGCCCACAGGCGCGCGGCCCCGGCTGAAGGTGGCGCTCCGGCTTTATGACGCGCCCTTCTCCTTCACTTCGGGCGCCGATGCCGCGGTGTTGCCCCGCATCACGCGGGAGGCCTGCCTGTGACCACCATCGACGACCTGCGCGGGGAAGCCTCCGAGGTCGCGGCGCGCGGCGGGCGGTTGCTGGGCCGGCTCTGGCGCAAGCTCTTTTCGCGCCTGCCGAAGCCGCATATCGCGCGGCCCCGCTTCGTGCGGCCGCGCCTCGGTACGCCAGGGCAACTGCTGCTGTTCATCGCGTTTTCGGTGGTGCTGGGCGCCATCGCCCATATCGTATCCATCCTCGCCATGCCGGCGCTGGCGGAGCGCAACGCCTATGCGCGGCTTTCCGAGCTGATGGATTCGAATGTCCTGACTCTGCTGCCGGACCCTACTCCCCAGGAGCAGACCCTGCCGATGACGGACCCCGCCTTCATCTCCGCCATCTGCCTGTATGATCTGTCCCAGTCACCGCTGAAGGTGCGCGTGCCGGCGACGGCGGATTATACCTCGGTGTCGTTCTACACCTCGGAGGCGCTTGCCTTTTATGCGCTGAGCGATCAGGCGGCCGGGAAGGTGATCGAGCTCGATCTCATGACCACCAAGCAGAAAGCAGCCCTGCCGGAGGACGAAGAAATCACCGCCGCCGACCGGCTGGTGATCGAATCCCCCACGCGGGAGGGGGTGGTCGCGGTGCGCGCCTTCGTGCGCGAGCGCGGCATGCGGGAGCTGGTGCGCAAGCAGCTCGAGGCGGCGACCTGCACGCCTTCAAACTGAGGCGCTGATTTAGTGGCTGCGGCGTGGCCGGAACAGGGC
>JAEZMT010000220.1 GCA_023442085.1 Pseudomonadota bacterium
TGGTGCGCATCTCCGACGCGCGCATGAGCGGCACGGCCTTCGGCACCATCGTGCTGCACATCACGCCCGAATCGGCGGTTGGCGGGCCGCTGGCATTGGTCCAGAGCGGCGACATGATCCGCCTCGATGTGGAGGGCCGGCGCATCGACCTTCTGGTGGCGGAAGACGAACTCGCCCGCCGCCGCGCGGCCCTCGCAGACGTGCCGGAACGGCCGTTGCCGGAGCGGGGCTATGCCCGGCTGTTTCAGCAGACCGTGCTGCAGGCCGACGAGGGCTGCGACTTCGACTTCATGGTCCCGCGCTGAGGCGCGCGATCATGAACGCCGACACTCCTCTCTGCCTGCCGCCGCGCCCCTTATCGGCGATGCCGGACGCGCGCGTACTGCCGCCGGGGACGTGCGACACGCACATGCATGTGTTCGGCCCGCCCGCGCGCTATCCGCTCGTCGCCGGCCGTAACTACACGCCCCAGCCGGTGACGTTCGACGCCTATCGGCCGGTGATGGCGGCGCTGGGCATCGACCGCGCGGTGCTGGTGCAGCCGAGCGTCTACGGCACGGACAATTCCGCTTTGCTCGATGCGCTGCGGCGTGATCCGGAGCATCTGCGCGGGGTGGTCGTGGTGGCGCCGGAGGTGAGCGATACGGAACTCGCCGCGCTCCATGCGTCGGGCGTGCGCGGCATTCGGGTCAACCGGCGCAATCCCGGGGGGCTCTCGCTGGACGATCTCGCGCGCCTCGCCGGGCGGATCGGGGCATTCGGCTGGCACATCCAGCTTCAGGCGGTGATCGGAGAAGGGTTCAGCCTCGCGCCCATCGTGCGCGCCTGCCCCGTGCCCGTGGTGCTCGACCATATGGGCTTCCTCACACCCGGCCTGCCGCTGGATGGCGGCCCTTTCGGCGAGGTGCTGGAGCTGGTAGCCGAAGGAAACCTCTGGGTGAAGCTCTCGGCGCCCTACCGCCTGTGCCGTCGCGAGCCGGACGGCTACGCGGCGCTTGCGCCCTATGTCGCGGCGCTGATTGCCTGTCGTAGCGACCGGATGCTCTGGGCCAGCGACTGGCCGCACACCGAGCTGTTCGAGGCGATGCCTGAAGACATCGACCCCGCCTTGCTGCTCGGCCTCGACCGTGCCGATCCGGACACGCGCCGCCGCATCTTCGTGGACAATCCCACCGCGCTCTACGGCTTCGACTGAGATCAGCCCAAGATCTCGCCCATGAACTTCTCGAAACGCGGATCGTCCGCATAGGCGACATTGATGCGAAGAGACGGCCGGCGCGCCTCCGCGTCGGGATGGAACACCGCGCCCGGCGCCAGCAGGATGCCGCGCTCGGCGGCGCGGCGGGAGAGGGCGCTGTCGTCCAGCCCCTCGGGCAGTTCGCACCACAGATAGAAGCCGCCACCCGGCGGGCCGAAGATGGGCAGGCCGAGCCGGCCCAAAGTCGCCTGCGCCTGGTCGGTCGCCGCCGAGACGCGGCCGCGCAAGCGCTTGAGGTGGCGGCGATACTGGCCGGAGGTGATGAGATCGTGGACGATGCGCTCCACATATCCGGAGGAGTTCACGCTCGTCACCATCTTGAGCGCGCCGAGGCGCTCGATGAGATCGGCGGAGGCCACCACATAGCCGCAGCGCAGGCTGGCTGAGAGGGTCTTGGCGAAGGTGCCCACATGGATCACCCGCTCCAATTGGTCCAGCGAGGCGAGGCGCGGGTGGGAGGCGGGCAGGAGGTCGGCGAACGGGTCGCTCTCCACCACCAAAAGCCCATGACGCGTGGCCACCTGCAACAGGCGATAGGCCACCGCCGGCGTGAGGGACGATCCGGTGGGATTGTGCGCCAGCGACTGGGTGAAGAACAGCTTGGCGCCGCTCTCGGCCGCCTTCTCCGCGAGGTCCGCCACGTCCGGCCCCTCGGGCGTGCGGCGTATGCCGAGGGTGCGCGCCTTGGCGAGGCGCAGCTTGCCGAAGAGCGGATAATAGCCGGGCGAATCCACCAGCACCGAGTCGCCCGGCTCCACCAGCAAGCGCACGATGAGGTCCAGCGCGTGGTTCGCGCCCTGCGTCAGCAGCACCCGCGCGGGATCGGCGGCAATGGCCCGCTCGGTGAGCAGGCGGGCGATGGCCTCGCGCAGCAGGGGAAAGCCGAAGGGGCTGCCGTAGCTCGCCGGGAAGGGGCGGCGGCCGGGGCGGTTGATGGGCTTGAGATAGCGCCCCACCTCCGAGCCTTCCATCCATGACGGGGGCGGGCGCCCGTCGCCGACGCGTACGTCGTAATGCTGCTCCAGCTGCTCGCGCAGCAGCCACACGCTGTCCACGGCTTCGATGACGGCAGGGGCGGCGGGTGGGCGCACCGGGGCGGCGCGGGTCCGCATCACATAGAAGCCGGAGCCCGGCCGGGCCTCGATGCGGCCGGAGGCAGCGAGCCGTTCATAGGCTTCCACCAGCGTGTTGCGCGACACGCCGTAGGCCGCGAATGCGGCCCGGATTGATGGCAGTTTTTCCCCCGGCCGCAACTGGCCCGCATCGATGCGGCGCGACAGCAGGCGGACCACCGCGTCCACCCGCGTCAGGCTCTCATCTTCCTCAAGAAGCGGCTCGATCGTACCCATCGAGTGAAGGGTACGGCGACATCGTTTCCAACGCAAAGTGTTCCTTGCCGTACCCCTCACCGCACCGGAAACTCCGGCCCAACAGGCACGCCTCGCGCGGCCGACAAGAGACAGGGACGAAACGCCGGCCGCCGCGCCACCTCTGGGGCGGGCCTTGCCTTCGCGCCTGCCTTGCGTCCGCCGCCCGGCGCTGTCGCGCGACCACAGGAAAGCCAAAGATGACCACCGCCGCCGGCACCAACCGTTCCTCCCGCATTGCCGGCTTCCACAAATTGAGCCCGCGCGACCGGCTCGATCTCGTCGCCGCCTTCGCCGGGCTGGACGAGGCGCAGGTCGCCCACCTCGCCAACATGGGCAATCTCGATCCGGTGCTCGCCGACAAGCTCATCGAGAACGTCATCGGCACCATGAACATTCCGGTGGGTGTCGCCACCAACATGAAGATCGACGGCGAGGACGTGCTGATCCCCATGGCGACGGAGGAATCCTCCGTGGTGGCCGCCGTCTGCAACGCGGCGAAGCAGGTCTACGAGACGGGCTTCTTCACCTCGGTTTCCGGCAATTTGATGATCGCGCAGGTGCAGGCGGTAGATGTCGCGGACCCGGCCGGCGCCCGCATCCGCATTCTGGAAAAGCGGGACGAGATCAAGGCCGCCTGCGATGCGTGCGACCCGGTGCTGGTGTCGCTGGGCGGCGGTTTCCGCGACCTGGAGGTGCGCCTGCTCGACACGCCGTCGGGCACCATGGTCGTCACCCATCTCATCGTCGATACCCGCGACGCCATGGGCGCCAACGCGGTGAACACCATGGCGGAGAAGCTCGCGCCCTCCATCGCCG
>JAEZMT010000294.1 GCA_023442085.1 Pseudomonadota bacterium
GATGGGCCGTCTCCATCAGCACCGCGTCGCCTGCGTCGTGGCCCAGGGTATCGTTGACGTCCTTGAGCCCATCGAGATCCAACAGCAGCACGCAGATGCCCTGCCCCGGCTTGCGGCGCGACAGCGCGGCCTCCAGGCCCTCGTGGAAGGCCGCGCGATTGGGCAGGCCCGTCAATGCATCGTGGCTCGCCGCATAGCGGACCTGCCGCTCGGCGGCGCGGCGGTCGGTGACGTCCACCAGCGCCGCCACGAGATTGGGCATGGGACCGGAAGGCGTGACGGCGGCAGCAAGCACCACCTGACGCTCCTCCCCGTCGGCGAGGGTCACCGTCGTCTCGAATTCGGTGGCCATGCCATCGCGGCGGAGGCGCTGGCGCAAGGCCTCGGCGTCGTTGCCGCCCAGCGCCGCCTGGCACAGGCCCGCGGCGTCGGGCAGGTCCAGCGTCCCGCCATAAAACCGCCGCGCGGCTTCGTTGGACTTGATGTGGCGCCCGTCGTCGAGGCCCGCGACCACCAGCGGCATGGGCACCGCCTGGAAAGTGTTTTCCAGGATGTCCTCGCTAGCGCGGAGCTTCTCGTTCGCCTCCCGCTCGGCCCGAACCACGGACCAGAAGCGCCGCTCGGTGCGGTTGGCGCGGGCGGCGACGAGGGCCAGCATGGTGTTGAGCACCGCGACCGCGAGGGCGAGGCCCGCCCCCATCTGCCAGCCCGCCGAACGGTCGAGATAGCCAAAAAGCAACAGCGCGCTAGCTCCGAAGCCGCCCGAGACCAGCCATCCGAACGGGATCGGCACGGCCAGATAGAAGACGGTCGGCAGCAGCATCACCACGAACAAGGCGAGGTCGCTGTGCGAACTCACCAGCACCGCGATGGCGGCCGATATGCCCCAGAGCCAGACGAGATAGATGGCGGTCATCCGACCCGGCGTGGTGGCGACCTGAACCGCCACGAGGCACAAAAGCGACAGGGCCACCACCACGAGTCGGGCGCTCACCGCGAACACGAAATGCGGGGTACCGGCGAATCGCCAGTCGCTCATCAGGAAAAGGGCGTTGAGAATCACGGAGGCGGCGAATAGCAGGCGCGCGTGCCGCTGGGTTTCTTCGAGGCAAGCCAGGCGGAATTGCCGCTCGAGGGCCTTGTCGATGAACTCGCCGCCGAAGGCCCGGAGACGCGCATCCTCGGGGCTTCCCGCCCCGTCTGCGCTTCCGACCTGACCCGTTATACCTTTCATGTCGCGGATTCTAATGGCCCATGCGGCCGCGCGCCAGCACGCCGGCTGCCGGGACGGCGTGTAATCTTACCTTCGACCACTGATTTCTTCAGCGCGTTTTTTCAGGCGCATCTGATCGATGGCCGATGCCCCTCCGGCAGGAGGCCGTCCTGCGCGCCCTGCGCATGTGAATACTACCTTGGGATGCGCGTCGACTGTACACACTTGAGCCGGGCAGTCCCGTGATGTGCTGCCGGCCCGGTGTATGGTGCCCTTTCATGGCGCGTTGCACGGCGGTCGTCCCGTGCTGTACTGCGGCAGGAGACGCAGGGAAGCCAAGCAAGGGGCGCCGCAAAGGCACAGCACAGGGAGCCGCAGATGCTGAAGGACAAGCGCATCCTCCTCCTCATCGGGGGAGGGATCGCCGCCTACAAGTGCCTCGATCTGGCCCGCCGGCTGAAGGAGCGCGGCGCCACGGTTCGCGCCATCATGACGGAGTCTGCCGGGCGATTCGTCACGCCGCTTTCGGTCGGCGCCATCACCGGTGAGCGGGTATTCACCGATCTTTTCGATCTCACGGCCGAGCACGATATCGGCCACATCCGCCTGTCGCGGGAGGCCGACCTCCTCGTCGTGGCGCCGGCGACGGCAGACCTTCTCGCCCGCATGGCCCACGGCCTCGCCGATGACCTCACCACCACCTGCATGCTGGCCACCGACAAGCCGGTGCTGGTTGCGCCTGCCATGAATCCGCGGATGTGGTCGCATCCCGCCACCAGCCGGAATGTCGCCCGCCTCAAGGCTGACGGGATTTCGGTGGTCGGGCCCAATGCGGGCGCCATGGCCGAGCGCGGCGAGTTCGGCGAGGGCCGCATGGCCGAGCCGATGGAGATTGTCGCGGCCATCGAGGCGCATTTCGGCGAAGGCCCGTCCCGGCTGCTCGCCGGGCGCCGCGTCCTTATCACCTCGGGCCCCACCCACGAGCCCATCGATCCGGTGCGCTACATCGCCAACCGCTCCTCCGGCAAGCAGGGCCACGCCATCGCCGCCGCGGCCCGCGCCGCCGGTGCCGATGTGGTCCTGGTCTCCGGCCCGGCGGAGGTCCCTGACCCCGAGGGCGTGCGGGTGATCCATGTGGAGAGCGCCCGTGACATGCTGGCCGCGGTGGAGGAGAACCTGCCCGTGGACGCCGCCGTGTTCGCCGCGGCCGTCGCCGACTGGCGGGTGGCGGACGCCTCGGAGCAGAAGATCAAGAAGGACGGCGGCGGTGCCCCCACGCTGACTCTGGTGGAGAACCCCGACATCCTGGCCTCGGTCTCGCGCCATCACACCCTGCGCCCGCGCCTAGTCGTCGGATTCGCCGCCGAAACCGAGCAGGTGGTGGCCCATGCGCGCGACAAGCGCCTGCGCAAGGGCTGCGACTGGATCGTCGCCAACGACGTGTCCCCGACCACGGGCATCATGGGCGGGGACAGCAACACCGTCCATCTCGTCACCGCGGCCGGCGTCGAGGATTGGCCCTCCGCCACCAAGGCGGAGGTCGCACGCCAGCTCGTCGCCCGCATCGCCGCAGAACTCTCGGGAACCCCTTCGTGACAAAGCCCCCTGTGAAGATCCAGCGCCTGCCCCACGCCGAGGGGCTGCCCCTGCCCGCCTATGCGACGCCCGGCGCCGCCGGCATGGATCTCGCCTGCGCCTTGCCGGCCGACGCGCCCCTCAGCCTCGCGCCCGGCGATTGCGCCGCCATCCCCACCGGCTTCGCCATTGCCCTGCCGGAAGGCTTCGAGGCGCAGGTGCGGCCGCGCTCGGGGCTGGCCAGGAACCACGGCGTGACCGTGTTGAATTCGCCTGGGACCGTGGATTGCGATTACCGTGGCGAGATCGCCGTGCTGCTCGTGAACCATGGTCGCGCAAGCGTCGAGATCAGTCGGGGCATGCGGATTGCGCAGATGGTCGTGGCCCCCGTCGTTCAAATAATGCTGGAAGAATCCGGAGAATTGAGCCAAACTGCACGCGGTTCCGGTGGTTTTGGATCCACAGGCCTCGGTTCCCCGTGATTTAGCCGTCCGTGGACGGCCGGGAGCAGTTTCACCTTGCGAAACGCTCCCTTTAAAGGAAGCCGTTCCTCCGATGCCGCGCCTTTCCGACAAGAGCCTTCTCGCGATCGCCGCCGTGGTGGATGTGGCCGTGCATGCCCGCGGCGCGCCGGTGGCCGCCAAGGCGCTGGCCGCCCGCCACGGACTTCCCCCTCGCCGGCTGGAGCCGGTGCTGCAGGCCCTCGTCCATGCCGGCGTCCTCAAGGGCGTGCGTGGCCCGCGCGGCGGCTATGAGCTGGCGCGGGAACGCCGCCGGGTCTCCGTGGCCGAGATCGTTCGCGTGGTGGAAGGGGCCGAGGAGGAAAAGGAAATCATCCTCCCGCCGTTGGTGACGGATGTGGTCCAGCCTGCCGTGGCGGCGGCGGAAGACACGTTCGATACCGCCCTTGACGGCGTGACGCTCGAGGACCTGTGCCGCGCCGCCGACGACAAGGGCCACGGCTCCGAGCACGAAAGGATCGACTTCGCCATCTAGGCCCGGCCCGGATCGGCGATTGCCGACCTGTCCGACATCGACCTCCCTGCGAAAAGGGGGTCTAGTTCCGCGATCGAAGAGTTCCCTCGGGGAGGACACATCCCCGGCCAAGATGCCCGAAACTGCCCTGCGGGTCCGGCCCCCTGAGGCCCGCCCATGGCAGACAAGACGAAACAAAAAGGAGATCGCCCATGGCACAACCTGCCGCCAAGATCGTGTCCTCCGCCCCCCTCGTGGGCCGGGGGCGGGTCTATGATTCCATCACCGAGACCATCGGCAGCACGCCGCTGGTGCGGCTCAAGCGGCTTCCGGAGCTGCGCGGGGCCAAGGCCGACATTCTCGCCAAGCTCGAATTCTTCAATCCCATCAGCAGCGTCAAGGACCGCATCGGCGTCGCCATGATCGACGCGATGGAGGAAGCCGGCGTGCTCGACGCCGACACCGTGCTGGTGGAGCCGACCTCCGGCAACACCGGCATCGCGCTCGCCTTCGTTGCGGCGGCCCGCGGCTACCGGCTCATCCTGGTCATGCCGGAGAGCATGTCCATCGAGCGGCGCAAGATGCTGACCCTGCTCGGCGCCGAGCTGGTGCTGACCCCCGCCAATCTCGGCATGAAGGGCGCCGTGGCCCGTGCCGAGCAGATCATCTCCGAGATGCCGAAGGCGGTGATGCCCCAGCAGTTCAAGAACAAGGCGAACCCCGACGTGCACCGTCGCACGACGGCGGAGGAGATCTGGAACGACACCGACGGCAAGGTGGACGCCGTTGTCGCCGGCGTCGGCACCGGCGGCACCATCACCGGCATCGGCCAGGTGCTCAAGCCGCGCAAGGCTTCGCTGAAGATGATCGCGGTGGAGCCGGAGGATTCCCCGGTGCTTTCCGGCGGCCCTCCCGGCCCCCACAAGATCCAGGGCATCGGCGCCGGCTTCGTGCCGGAAGTGCTGGATCGCTCGGTGATCGACGAAGTGGTGACGGTGGGCAACCAGACCGCCTTCGACACCGCCCGCGCCCTCGCCCGTTATGAAGGCATTCCCGGCGGCATCTCCTCCGGTGCCGCCGTGGCGGCCGCGCTGGAGCTGGCGGTGCGGGACGACATGGCCGGCAAGACCATTGTGGCCATCATCCCGTCCTTTGCGGAGCGCTATCTCTCGACCGCGCTGTTCGAAGGCCTCTGACCCTTGTCCCGCGTCCCGGCACCGGCCGGGGCGCGGGGCTCGCTGCCGGTCCGCGCCTGTCGCTGGAGCCGTAGCAAGGCGGCATGACGGGCCGGATCATAGTCGGCGCTGCCGGCCCGCGCCGCCTTCCGCGCCTGGCGCAACGCCCGGGCAATGCCCCCCGGCCCCTCGCAGAACACCTCCAGCCCCCGCATCAGCCGCCCGACCTGCGCCTCGGCTTCCTCGGCCGCGAAGGCATGCGCCCGCCTGCCTGTCCTCTGCGCTCCAGCCATCCCGCCCCTCCATTGCGAACGCCGGATGCTGGAGCCCCGGCGAAGACAGGAGGATAAATTCCTATAATGAGAATTCTTGAGCCTGACCTCAATTTCATCTAACTTTATGATAATAAACGGATTTAGCGCTGTAACCTACAAACAGAGGTTGTATGCTCTATCCACCTCCTCTTGCAAGGGCAGATGATTGATGTAGGAATTTTTACCTACAGTGAGCGTTTCCGATGAGCCCCCTGCCTGCCCCCTCGGTCTCCCACCCGCCTTCCGGCTCCGTCAACCCCTCACGAGGGTACCGTCTGCGTCGCTCCAAGCCTTGCTGCCAGATCGCCGTGGCTGTGGCGGCCGCCGATGCAGGCGTCGGTGTGGAGGCGTTGCTCTCGCATAGCCGATCCACGGCACCGGTGGCGCTGGCGCGGCAGCTGGCCATGTATCTCGCCCATGTGGGGCTCGGGCTGCCGCAGGCGGCGGTGGCGGCGGCGTTCGGACGGGACCGGTCCACCGTCGCCCATGCCTGCCGGCGCATCGAGGAACTGCGGGACGCCGCGCCGTTCGACCACAAGGTCGGCCGGCTGGAGGCGTGCCTGCGCTGGGCGGCGGAGGCGTGACATGGCCTCCTCCGGCACTACCAAAGAAATCCCTTTGAAATCAGAGGCTTTCCACCGACGACAGCGGAAGGGTGCGGCGCAGCCCAAGGCGCCGTCGCCCGGCTTCAACCCGGCGGAAAGCCCGCTTGCCTGGCTCGCCCGGCGGCAGGGCAAGGACGGGCGCACCATGGTAGACGTGGCGCAATTGCAGGCGGGAGAACGGCTGAGGGCGGATTTCACCCGGGCCAATCTCACCCCCCGCATCACCAGCCGCTGGAGCGAGGTCTCGGGTGCCGGGACGCCGGAAGCGTTTACCGACATGGTGCTGGCGGCGAAGCTCCGGGTTTCCCGCGCGCTTACCGCGGTGGGGCCGGAATTGTCCGGCGTTCTGCTGGACGTGTGCTGCTTTCTCAAGGGGTTGGAGACGGTGGAGCGGGAGCGGGGGTGGCCGGCGCGCACCGCGAAGGTGGTGCTCTGCCTCGCCCTCGACCGGCTCGCCGGACATTACGGAATCACCGCCACCGCCACCGGCCGCGACCGAACCCCGATGCGGACCTGGCAGGCGGCGCAGGCGGAAACCTCATCAGGACAATGACTTGGCGGTATCCCGGATGATCTGGAAGGCGGCGTCCACGTCGCCTTCCGTCGTCTCCATCGCCCCCGCTTGGAAGCGGATGACGAGGTTGCCGTCGATGCGGGTGGGGGTGAGATAGAGGGCGCCGCCGTCATTGATGGCGGTGAGCATCGCCAGCATGTGGGCATCGAGATCGCGCCCGTCTCCGGGGTCGTGGCGGAAGGTGAACAGGGAGAGCACCGGGGTGCTCGCCAATGAGAAGCCGGGCTCCCCGGCGAGCCTGGCCGCCAGCGCCTGCGACCAGCGCACATGGTCGCGCATCATCTCCCTGAGCCCGTTAAGTCCATGCGCCCGCAGGACAAACCAGAGCTTCAGCGCACGGAATCGGCGGCCGAGCTGCACCGTCCATTCGCTGTAATTGGTGATGTCGTCGTGGCCGTGGGTCTTCAGATACTCCGGCTGGATGGACAGGGTGCGCAGGTGGTCGTCCACATTGCGGAGGTAATGGGCGGAGCAGTCGAACTGCACGCCCAGCCATTTGTGCGGATTGAGCACGATGCTGTCCGCCGCCTCCACCCCCGCCCACAGATCGCGGAACTCGGGGCAGATCATCGCCGTCCCCGCCCACGCCGCATCGGCATGGACGAACAGGCCAAGCCGATGCGCGAATCGGATGAGTTCGGGTGGGGAATCGATGGCGCCGGTGCCGGTTCCACCGATGCAGAGAACAAGTCCGGCCGGACGGTGCCCGGCGGCGCGGTCGGCGGCGATGGCGGCTTCCAGCGCGGCCGGGTCCATCCCCCGGAGCGGACCCGCGGTTGGTATCCGGATGAGGTTTTCGGCGCCGATGCCGGACACCCAGGCCGCACGGTCAATAGAGGTATGGACTTCCGCTGAGGCATAGACCCGCAGCCGCTCCCGCCCGGACAGGCCGGTGGCGTTGCCGGTGAAGCCGAGCGCCCGCTCGCGCATGGTGAGGAAGGCGCAGAGGGTCGCGGAGGAAGCCGAATCCTGGATCACCCCGGTGAAGTCCGCCGGCAGGCCCACGGCCTGACGCAGCCAGTCCAGCGCCACGCCTTCCAATTCCGTGGCGGCGGGCGATGTCTGCCAGAGCAGGCATTGCGCGCCCATGGCGGAGGAGAGCATCTCCGCGATCACGCTGGCGGGGCTGGCGTTGGCGGGGAAATAGGCGAAGAAGCGCGGGTGCTGCCAATGGGTCATGCCCGGCACGATGATGCGACGGAAGTCGGCGAACAGCGCATCCATGGGCTCCGCTTCTTCCGGCGGGCTTGGGGGAAGCTGGGCCGCGATCTCCCCGGGCTTCGTGCGGGCACGGACGGGCTGGTCCCGGAGCGTCTCGCGATAGTCCGCCGCGAAGGTCGCCGCCTCGTGCGCCCAATGGCGGAAGGTGTCCCCGTCCATGTCCCGTCCTCGTCCCTACCCGATGGGGGACATAGCCGACTTCGCCGGGCTCGCAAACGCGGGGGCGCGACGCACCGGCTTGAGCGAAGCAGGTCTCCCTCCCGCCTTCGTGTCCGGCGCGGGCCCTTCCCCATGCTAGTGTCTCAAGGGAAAGGGCTTTCCCCGGAGCCCCGGCCGCACTAAGACGGCGCGAAAGCTCCGGACGCAGGCGGCCACAGCCCGCCGACGCGGAGCCCCACACGACCACGAGACGCGCCGAGGAAACCGGCGCGCCGCAAGAACGAGGCCCGCGAGGATATGCCCCAATACCGCTCCCGCACGTCCACCCACGGTCGCAACATGGCCGGCGCCCGCGGCCTGTGGCGCGCCACCGGCATGAAGGACGGCGATTTCGGCAAGCCGATCATCGCGGTGGTGAACTCCTTCACCCAGTTCGTGCCCGGCCATGTCCACCTGAAGGACCTCGGCCAGCTGGTGGCCCGCGAGATCGAGAAGGCCGGCGGCGTCGCCAAGGAGTTCAACACCATCGCGGTGGATGACGGCATCGCCATGGGCCATGACGGGATGCTCTATTCCCTCCCGTCCCGCGAGATCATCGCCGACAGCGTGGAGTACATGGTCAACGCGCACTGCGCCGACGCCATGGTCTGCATCTCCAATTGCGACAAGATCACCCCCGGCATGCTGATGGCCGCCATGCGCCTCAACATCCCGGCCGTGTTCGTCTCGGGCGGCCCCATGGAGGCCGGCAAGGTGCTGCTCTCCACCGGCGAGAAGAAGGTGGACCTCATCGACGCCATGATCGCCGCCGCCGACGACAAGGTGTCGGACGCCGACGTGACGGTGATGGAGCGCTCCGCCTGCCCCACCTGCGGCTCGTGCTCCGGCATGTTCACCGCCAATTCCATGAACTGCCTCACCGAGGCGCTGGGCCTCGCGCTGCCGGGCAACGGCTCGGTGCTCGCCACCCATGCCGATCGCGAGCGGCTGTTCGTGGAGGCCGGTCACCTCATCGTGGATCTCGCCCGCCGCTATTACGAGCAGGACGATGCCGGCGTCCTGCCGCGCGCGGTCGCCTCGTTCAAGGCGTTCGAGAACGCCATGACGCTGGACATCTCCATGGGCGGCTCCACGAACACGGTGCTGCACCTGCTCGCCGCCGCCAACGAGGGCGAAGTGCCCTTCACCATGGCCGACATCGACCGTCTGTCCCGCAAGGTGCCGGTGCTGTGCAAGGTCGCCCCGGCCGTCGCCAATATCCACATGGAGGACGTGCACCGCGCCGGTGGCATCATGGCCATTCTCGGCGAGCTGGATCGCGCCGGCCTCATCCACACCGATCTGCCCACCGTGCATGCGCCCACCATGGCCGATGCGCTGGAGCGCTGGGATGTGGTGCGCACAAAGAGCGAGAGCGTCGCCACCTTCTACCGCGCCGCGCCCGGCGGCGTGCCGACCCAGGTGGCGTTCAGCCAGTCCCGCCGCTGGGACGACCTCGACCTCGACCGCGAGGCGGGCGTCATCCGCAATGTGGAGCACGCCTATTCCAAGGATGGCGGCCTCGCCGTGCTCTACGGCAACATCGCGCTCGACGGCTGCATCGTGAAGACGGCGGGCGTGGACGCCTCCATCCTGAAGTTCACCGGCAAGGCCCGCATCTTCGAGAGCCAGGACGCGGCGGTGGAGGCCATCCTCTCCACCGGGCGCATCCAGCCCGGCGACGTGGTGCTGATCCGCTACGAGGGTCCGCGCGGCGGGCCGGGCATGCAGGAGATGCTGTATCCGACCTCCTACCTGAAGTCGAAAGGCCTCGGGAAGGCGTGCGCGCTGGTCACCGACGGACGCTTCTCGGGCGGCTCCTCGGGCCTCTCCATCGGCCATTGCTCGCCGGAAGCGGCCGAGGGCGGCGCCATCGGCCTCGTGGAAGAGGGCGACACCATCGAGATCGACATCCCGAACCGCATCATCCGCGTGGCGGTGTCGGACGAAGTGCTGGCCGAGCGCCGCGCGGTGATGGAAGCGAAGGGCGATGCCGCCTGGAAGCCGGAGAACCGCAAGCGCGTCGTCTCGCAGGCGCTGCAGGCCTATGCGGCGCTGACCACCTCCGCCTCGCGCGGCGCGGTGCGTGACGTGAAGGCCCTGCGGCGCTGAGCGTCTCTGGAGGGACGCGGCTGAAGCGGCCGCGTCATCCCCGCCGGCTGAGGAAATCCTCGGCCAAAGCCAGCGTCCCGGCCGTATAGGCCGGACCCATGGCCTGCGCGGTGGGCGTCTCGGCGTGGGAGGCGACCCAGGCGGTGAGCAGCATCCGGCGCAGCATCACGAACACGTCGAGCTGCGCATCGGCATCCGCCGGCAAAGGCGCGCGGGCGCGGTAGCCCTCCGCCCACGCCGCCTTCAGCGCCGGCACCAGCGGCGAATGCTCCATGAAGGACACCGCCGAGGCGAAGTCGTAGAGAAACCACGACACGCCGCAATCGTCGAAATCGATCAGGGTCAGGCTGTCCCCGTCCGCCAGAAGGTTGGCGAGGCGCAGGTCGGCGTGGATGAGGCCGAAGCTCTCGGGCGTCGTGAGCGGCGCGAGGCGGTCCCTCAAAGCGAGCGCGGTGCGCTCCAGCAAGGCGCGGCCGGGCGCATCGAGGCCCAGCGCGGCGCGGAAATCGCCCCACAGCGGGCGGGCGCCCAGCATGCTCTCGAAGTCCCACACCTTGCGGGTGAAGCCCTCCGGCCGGCGCCAGCCCTTCGCGTGGGCGTGGAGGCGGGCGTGGAAGCCACCGAGGCGATGGAACCAGCCGGCGAGGTCCGCGCCCTCCTGCGGCTCGGAACCGGGCACGAAGGCGAAGGCGGCCAGCCGGCGCGGGGCGCCGTCCGCGCTCACCTCATTCAGGAGGCGGCCGTCGC
>JAEZMT010000326.1 GCA_023442085.1 Pseudomonadota bacterium
TGGCGTCGCGAAAGGCGATGCCGGGGATGTCGGCGAGCGGCGTGCCGGATGCCAGAGCCACCATGAGGTGCCGGGCAGTCTCCTCGCCCTCGCCCCTGACGATGGCTGTCACATGGGGCTCGGCGGCGAGGATGTCGCGCCAGTGATAGGTGGGGAACACCCCGCCATAGACGATGAAGACGCCGGGCAGCGCCTGCGCGATGCCGGCCGCCACGGCCGCGATCACCGGATGGCCCGAGGTGGAGCCGGAATGGCCGAACAGCACCGCATCCGGCCGGAAAGCCACGGCGGCGGCGACAATCTCGGTCACCGTCATGGGCTTCAGCTCGCCGTCCACGAGGCGCACCTCATGCCCGTCGTCGATCAGCGGGCCGCCGATGGCGAGCAGGCCGAGCGGGGGCAGGTGATCGTCAGGGATGCGGCTGCCGATGGCGGGATGCGGCACGTTGATGAGCAGGATGCGCACGCGACCTCGCTTCCTCCGCTCCGATGGCTCTTCCGGTACGTCACTGCTTAACCCGTCGCCGCCAGATGTGCCATCCTCCGCAGAACGCGGGAGGGATGATGGCCGAGGGTCACGAGCGGGTGAATGGCCCGGCGCCCATGCAGGGCGGCGGGTTCTACAATGACCATGCCCAGCATCAGGCGAAGGGGGGCGCCCACGGGCTGCCGCTGATCGCGCGCGCGTTCGAGGGGATGGTGCTCCAGGGCCCTGTCATGCTCGCCGACTATGGCAGCGCCACCGGGCGCAACTCGCTCGCGCCCATGGGGCTGGCGCTCGCCGAGGTGCGGCGGCGGCTGGGACCGGACGTGCCGGTGAGCGTCGTCCACACCGACCAGCCGGGCAATGACTTCACCGGCCTGTTCCTGCTGCTGCGGGACGATCCCGAAAGCTATCTGCGGCGTGACGCGCGCACCTTCGCCTCGGCCGTGGGGCGCACCTTCCATGAGCAGATCCTGCCCGATGGCTGCGTGGATTTCGGCTGGTGCTCGTTTGCCGCCCACTGGATGAGCCATGCGCCGGTGATGCCCGCCGGTCATGTTTGGCCCCGGCAGACGGTGCCGGAGGTGCGCGCCGCCTTCGCCGCGCAGGCGGCGGCCGACTGGCGGGCCTTCCTCGCCGCTCGCGCGCGGGAGCTGAAGCCCGGCGGCGCCCTCGTGGTGGTGCAACCGAGCCTGCCGGACGCGGAGCCCACCACCTTCCCGGTGCTGATGCCCTGGGTAGAGGCGGAGCTGGACGCGATGGCGCTCGGAGGCGTGCTCACGCCGGACGAGCGCGGGCGCATGACCATCCTCGTCTTCGAGCGCACCGCCGCCGAGGCGCGGCTGCCCTTCGCCGATGGCGCCTTCGCCGGGCTGACTCTCATCGCGCAAGAGGCGCGGGAGATGCCGGACCCGTTCTGGCCGGCCTATGCCGCGGATGGCGACGCGGCGGCGCTGGCGGACCAGCATCTCGGCTTCTTCCGCGCGCCCTTCCTGCCCTCGCTGCTGGCGGCGCTCGACCCTGGCCGCGCCGCCGCATTCCGCGCCCCCTTCACCAACCGGCTGATGGACGGGCTGGGCAAGCGCATGCGCGCGGCGCCGCAGCCGCTCCTGTCGCCCATGGTGATCCTGACGGGGCTTTACCGGAAGGCGGGGTAGGCGGGTGCGCCAGCGTCGTCGCTAATCGCGGAACCGCTTCGCCAGCGCCTCGGCATTGCGCGCGAGGAGGCCGGTGTCGGAGCCGACCGCGGTGAAGACGCAGCCGGCGGCGATGTAGCGCCGCGCCAGCGCCTCGTTCGGCGTCAGGATGCCGGCGCGGTTGCCGGCGGTCACGATGCGGCCGATCAGCCCCTCGATGAGCGTGACGATCTGCTCGTTGTTCTGGTCGCCCAGATAGCCGATCGCCGCCGAGAGATCGCCGGGGCCGATGAACACGCCGTCCACGCCGGGCACCGCGCAGATGGCCTCCAGATTGTCCATGCCGAGCCGGGATTCGATCTGCACCAGAACGCAGATCTCTTCATGGGCGCGCTGGTGATAGTTGCTGATCCGGCCGAAGCGCGAGGCGCGGGACGCGGCGGCGAAGCCGCGGATGCCGGCGGGCGGATAGCGCGTCGCCGCCACCGCGTCGGCAGCCTGCTCCGGCGTGTCCACCATGGGCAGCAGCAGGGTCTGCACCCCCGCGTCCAGCAGCCGCTTGATGGCCACGGGATCGTTCACCGGCGGGCGCACGATGGGCATGACGGAGGGGTGCTCCATGCAGGCCTGGAGCTGGCTGAGCACCATCGGCACCTCGTTGGCCGAATGCTCGGTGTCCAGCAGCAGCCAGTCGAAGCCCGCGCCGGCGAGGATCTCCACCGACACATGGCTGGCGAGGCTGCTCCACAGTCCGATCTGCTGCTGGCCGGCATAGATGGCGTGCTTGAAGGCGTTGCGAGGCAGTTCCACGGGGTGTTCCTTGCTCAGTAGATGGCCGGTTCGCCGGGGGCGGCGCCGAAGGAGGTTTCCAGGAAGTCGAAGTCGCAGCCGAGATGCGCCTGGCTGATGTGCTTGGAATACATCCAGCCATAGCCGCGCTCATAGCGCGGCACGGGCGCGGGCAAAGCGGCGCGGCGGCGCTCCAGCTCCTCGGCCGACACCTCCATGTCGATACGCCGGTTGGGCACGTCGACGGTGACAAGGTCGCCGGTCCGCAGCAGGGCCAGAGGTCCGCCCACATGGCTCTCCGGCGAGACGTGGAGGATGCACGCGCCATAGCTGGTGCCGCTCATGCGCGCGTCCGAGATGCGGAGCATGTCGCGCACGCCCGCCTTCACCAGCGCCTTGGGAATCGGCAGCATGCCCCATTCGGGCATTCCCGGGCCGCCGAGGGGGCCGGCATTGCGCAGCACCAGGACATGGCCCGGCGTCACGTCGAGGTTTTCGTCGTCGGTGGCGGCCTTGAGGCTGGGATAATCGTCGAACACCAGCGCCGGGCCGGTGTGGACCCGCAGATGGGGGGCGCAGGCGCTGGGCTTGATGACGCAGCCCTCGGGCGCGAGGTTGCCGCGCAGCACGGCGAGCGCGCCTTCGTCGTAGATGGCCTTGTCGAGGGGGCGGATCACGTCGTCATTGTGCACCTTCGCCCCGGCGATGGCGGCGCCCACGGTGCGGCCGGAGACGGTGAGGGCATCGAGGTGGAGGAAGTCCGTGAGGCGCCCCATCAGCGCCGGCAGGCCGCCGGCGAAGTAGAAGTCCTCCATCAGATAGGCGTCGCCGCTCGGCCGCACGTTGGCAAGCACCGGCACGCGGCGGCTGGCCGCGTCGAAATCATCGAGGGTGATGTCGGCGCCGGCGCGGCGGGCCTGGGCGATGAGATGGATGATGGCGTTGGTGGAGCAGCCCATGGCCATGGCGACGATGATGGCGTTCTCGAACGCCGCGCGGGTCTGGATGCGGGCCGGCGTCAGGTCCTCCCACACCATGTCCACGATGCGCCGGCCCGAGGCCGCGCACATACGCATGTGGCCGGCATCCGCCGCGGGCACGGAGGAGGCCCCGGTGAGCGTCATGCCCAGCGCCTCGGCGATGGCGGTCATGGTGCTGGCCGTGCCCATGGTCATGCAATGGCCGTAGGAGCGGGCGATGCCGCCCTCGATCTCGTTCCACTCCGCCTCGCCGATGTTGCCAGCGCGCCGTTCGTCCCAGAACTTCCAGGCATCCGAGCCCGAGCCCAGCGTCTTGCCGTTCCAATTGCCCCGCAGCATGGGGCCGGCCGGCACATAGATGGCCGGCACGCCGGCGCTGGTGGCGCCCATCAGCAGGGCCGGGGTGCTCTTGTCGCAGCCGCCCATCAGCACCGCGCCGTCCACGGGATGGGCGCGGATCACCTCCTCCACCTCCATGGCGAGCATGTTGCGGTAGAGCATGGACGAGGGCTTCAGGAAGGTCTCGGACACCGAATGCACCGGCACTTCCAGCGGGAAGCCGCCGGCCTGCAGCACGCCACGCTTGATGTCCTCCACCCGGTCCCGGAAATGGGCGTGGCAGGAGTTGAAATCCGACCAGGTGTTGAGGATGGCGATCACCGGCCGGCCCGCCCAGTCCTCCGGGGCGTAGCCCATCTGGCGCAGGCGGGAGCGGTGGCCGAAGCTGCGCAGGTCGTCGGCGGCGAACCAGCGGGCGCTGCGCAGAAGGTCCGGTGTCTTCAGGCGTGTCATGTCTCAAGAACCCGTCTCTAGGACTTGTCGCGGGCACCGAGCGAGACCGCCCGGCGCGAAGGTGGGGCGGGGGATTACTGGACCACGATGTTGCCGGCCTTCACGACCTCGCGCCAGCGCTGCTCCTCGGCGGCCTGGAAGGCGGCGAACTCGGCCGGGGTGTTGGCCACGACCTCGAAGCCGAGATCGGTGAACTTGGCCTTGACGGCGGGATCGGACAGGCTCGCCTTGAACGCGTCCACCACCTTGGCCTTGACTTCCGGCGGCAGGCCCTTGGGCGCGGCCGCGGCCTGCCAGGAATAGACATCGATGCCGTCCACGCCGCCTTCCTTCAAGGTCGGCACGTCCGGAAGCACCGGGTTGCGCGCCGCGGCGGTGACGCCGAGGGCCTTCAGCTTGCCGGCCCTGATCTGGTTCGCCACCGCCCCGAGGTTCTGGAACGAGACGTCCGCGTGGCCGGCGATGAGGTCGCTGATGGCCGGTCCCCCGCCCTTGTAGGGCACGTGGATGCCGTTGGTCCCGGTCTTCTGCCAGAACAGCGCGGCGGTCAGATGGTCCGAGGAGCCGACGCCGGAGGAGGCGAAGGTCACCTTGTCCGGGTTCTTCTTCAGATACTCCACCAGTTCCTTCACCGAATTCGCCGGGAAATTGGGGTTCGCCACCAGCACGTTGGGCGTGCGCACGGCCACGGTGATCAGGTCGAAGTCGGATTTCGGCGAATAGCTCAGCGCCGGATAGAGCGCGGGGTTGATGGCGAAGACGCCGATGGAGCCCACCAGAAGCGTGTAGCCGTCCGCCGGCGCGGTCTTCACATGGGTTGCGCCGGTGCCGCCGTTGGCGCCGGGGCGGTTGTCGATCACCACGGGCTGGCCGAGCGCGTCGCTCACCTTCTGCGAGGTGAGGCGCGCCGTGCTGTCGGAGGCGCCGCCGGGCGGGAAGGGCACCACCACGGTGACGGGGCGCTGCGGATAGGTCTCCGCCGCCGCCGGCCCGGCGAGGGTCAGCGCGGTGGCGGCGAGCGCGGCGAGAAGCGCGCCGCTGGAAAAGGAACGGGATGGGCGTTGCTGGCGGGTCATGGGTCCTCCCGGGGCCGGTTGGCTGCGCGGTTGCGGTGCGCGGGCTTCACGGGCGCCATCCATGCCGCCCGGCATGGGCAGGCGGATGCGCCGGCGGCGGTCGTTTCCTCGGCGGCCCCTGCCTGAGGCGGAGCCTTCTCGTTTATGGCCTCACTAAAACGCTAATGCATCAGTGGCGTCAAGCGCCCGATTTGCTATCCTTCCGCCATGGATACGACGACAATGGACCTGACGCGCAGCGCGCGGCCCTCCCGCGATCCCTCCCGCCATGCGGCGCCGCAGGTGTTCGATTATCTGCGCGAGCGGATCATCACGCTGGAGATGCCGCCGGGCACGCTGATCTCCCGCGCCGAGTTGCAGGACCTGTTCGGCTTCTCCTCGACGCCGGTGCGCGACGCGCTCCTGAAGCTGCAGGAGGAGCAGCTGGTGGAGATCTTCCCCCAGCATGCCACCGTGGTGAGCCCCATCGATCTGGAACTCGCCCGGCAGGCGCACTTTCTGCGCCGCTCCATCGAGCTGGAAGCGGTGCGCACGGTGGCCCTGGGCGAAGACCATGCGGCGATCGCCGCGCGCCTGGAGGCGGTGATCGCCCTCCAGGACGAGCGGCTCGCGCGCGGCGACCTTCCCGGCTTCGATGCGGGCGACCGCGACTTCCACCGCGTGCTGTTCGACGCCACGGGCATCCACAGCCTGTGGCTGATGGTGCGCCGCTATTCCGGCCATATCGACCGAATCCGCCGCCTGCACCTGCCCATGCCGGGCAAGGCGGAGCGGGTGCTGCGCGAGCACCGGGCGGTGGCCGCCGCGGTGCGGGCGGGCGATGCCGCCGGGGCGCAGGAGGCGCTGCGCACCCATCTGTCCAACTCGCTCGCCTACGCGCCGGATCTTGTCGCGCTCTGGCCGGCCTATTTCCGCAGCTGAGCGCGGCGCGCCGTCACGCCTCCCGGCACGCGCCCGCCAGCGCCACCGGCACGCCGTTGCCCGCATGGGCCAGCGCGGCCGCCTCCGCGATGGGGATCGGCCGGCCGAGCAGGAAGCCCTGGGCCTCGGCGCAGGAGGTGCAGGCCACCAGCGCCCACTGGTCCTCGGTCTCGATGCCCTCGGCGACGGTGGCGATGCCGAGCCGGCTGGTGAGCACGGTGATGGCCTCGACGATGGCGGCGCTGGCGGAGCCTTCGGTGGCGTCCTGGATGAACGAGCGGTCGATCTTGATCTTGTCGAGGGGCAGCTGACGCAGCCGGCTGAGGCTGGAATAGCCGGTGCCGAAATCGTCGAGCACGATCCGCACCCCCATCTGGCGCAGCCGCTGCAGCACGGCGAGGCTCGCCTGCTCGCTCTCGAACAGGGCGCTCTCGGTGATCTCGCATTCGAGCCGCCCCGGCGGCAGTCCGGCGTCGCGCAGCGCCCCCTCCACCGTGTTGATCACGTCGCCGAAGGCGAGCTGCACCGGCGAGAGGTTCACCGCCACCTTCAGCCCGCCCGGCAAGGCGGCGATGTCCGCCACCGCCCGCCGCATGACGAAGGCGCCGATCTCGACGATGCTGCGCGTGTCCTCGGCCAGGGGCACGAAGGCTGACGGGTCGATGGGGCCCCGGCGCGGGTGGTTCCAGCGCAGCAGCGCCTCGAAGCCCGTGAGCGCGCCGGTGGCCACCGAGAAGATCGGCTGGTAGGCGAGGTCGAACTGGTTTTCCGCCAGCGCCTGCTTGATGTCCTGCTCCATCTCCAGCCGGGCGCGCAGGTGGGTGTCCATCTCCGGCTCGAACACGCATGCGGTGCCGCGACCCCAGGCCTTGGCCCGGTAGAGGGCGAGGTCGGCCTGCTTGAGCAGGGTGTCGGCATCCGTCCAGGCCGCCTCGGCCACGGAGATGCCGACGCTGACGCTGATGGAGAGGGTGTGGCCGAGCGCCGAATAGGGCTCGCCGAGCAAGGCGATGATGCGCTCCGCCAGCGCCGTCGCCGCCTCCGGCTGGCGCGGGCCGACGCAGATGACGGCGAACTCGTCGCCGCTGAGCCGCGCCACCATGTCGGTGGCCGGCACGCAGCCGGTGAGCCGGCTGGCGACCATGCGCAGCAGCGCATCGCCGACCGGATGGCCGAGGGTGTCGTTGACGTCCTTGAAGCGGTCGAGGTCGAGATAGAGCAGGGCCATGGCCTCGCCCCGTTCGGCGGCCTGGTAGAGCGCCTTGCCGATGCGCTCGCGGAACACCACCCGGTTGGGCAGGCCGGTGAGGTCGTCGTGATGGGCAAGGAAGCGGATGCGCCCCTCGCGCTCGATCAGCGCCACGTTCTGCCGCTGCGCCTCCGCCGCCGCCTCGTTGGCGCGCAAATTCGCCTCGGCCAGTTCCGCCTGCACCTTCTTGAGGGCGGTGATGTCGGTGCGCAGGGCCACGACGCCGCCGTCCGCCGTGCGGCGGTCCGTCATCAGCACCCATCGGCCGTCGGAGAGCCTGCGTTCCACCGGGGTATGCTGCGGCCGATGCCAGCCGATGCGGCGGGCCAGCGCGTCGGCGCTCGCCGGTACGGTATCGGAGGGCAGCGAGGACGCGAGGCTCGCCCGCATGATGTCCTCGAAGCGCGCGCCCACCACCAGATAGGGCGCGGTGATGGTGAACAGCTCGCGGTAGCGCTGGTTGCAAGCCACCAGCCGATCCTCGGCGTCCCACAGGGCGAAGCCGTCGGACATGGCCTCCACCGCATTGGCGAGCACGGCGCTGGCGCGGGCGCGCTCGGCGTCCACCTTCTCGCGCTGGCGCAGTGCCAGGAACATCGCGCCGGCGAAGGCCGTCACCAGAACCCCGCCCATGGCCGCCGCCGCGACCATGCGGTCGCGGTCCAGCCGCCAGGGGGCGAGCACCTCGGCGAGATCGATGACGAGCGCCACGCGCAGGTCGCCGGTCAGGGAGGTGCGCACCACCGCCAGTTCCGCCCCACCGCCGGCATTGGAGGTCACGAAGGCCTTGCCGTCGGGGGGGTGTGTTCCGAGCGCCCCCGGATGCCACTCGCCGATGGCCAGTTCATCATGGGGCAGCGAGGCCACCAACTGGCCGGTCGGTCGTTCGATGCGGATGCGCGTCCCGGGCGCGAGGCCGGTTTCGGCCAGCACCTTCATGAGGGCGAGGATCGGCACGTCGGCCAAGGCGATCACGCCGCCCCATCCGGGCACCGTCCGCGCGGCGTACAGGGACCAGTCCCCGCTCACGGGATTCTGGACGGGCCCCAGCAACGCGGCGGGCTGGAGCCCGGAGAGGCTTGTGGCGATCGGCAGCGAGCGCAGCGCGCCGCGCGGACGCGCGGACGCGATGATGTCGCCCTCGGGCGACACCAGCATCAGGTCGCGGAAGGCGGTGATCTGCAGGTTCAGGCCCCGCAGCAGCTCGCTGGCGGCCGGCGAGGTCGGGGCGACCCCGGCCGCCGTGAACAGCGGTCGCATGGTGGCGAGCGCGCTGTGGACCTGCAGCAGCTGGCGATTGAGCGCATTCTCCACCGCTTGCGCGGAGCGTTCCAGGTCGGCGTCCGCCGCGAGCTTCGTGGCCTCAAGCCCGCGATGGGCGAGCAACGCCGTCCCGACGCCGAGCAGCCCCAAGATGACGATGGTTCCGGCGATGACGGATAGCTTGAGGCGGTGCCAGATCATTCGAGGGCATCATTCGCCAGGCTTGAGGGCACTGCGGGGATGCCTGAGGGATCGCGGTCGGTCCGGTTTTCCCGGTAGGGCGCAATCACTCGGCTTTGGCTGTCGTGGCATGCAACTCAGCAAGATAGGCATTCCAGGCATTGGCGCAAGCCGGGCCACATCGCTCGATCCACCGCGGCAGGATGATGCCGGACAAGAGGTTCAGGCGGCGGGCGGCGTCCGCCTCGGACTTCGGAGTCACCACCAGCCGCCGCGCCTGGGGGCGACCGCAGGCGATGGCGCCCGTGTTGCAGTCGAGACCGCGCATGGTGTCCGCGTCCGCCTGCTGCCAGATCCGCCCCTCGAGGCCCGCGAGGCCGGCGCGGATCTGCGTTCGCACGTCCTCCGGCAGCGCCCCCCAGGCGGTCACATTGGCTCCGAAGAAGGACAGGCCCCAGCTGATCGCCATGCCATGGACATGGGTGGTGACGTCGCCGAGGCCGATCTCGTAGCCGCTGAGGGTGCCGGTGATGGCGCAGTCCACCACCCCCTGCCGCACCGCGTCCACCACATCCGCGAACGGCACCACCACGGGAATGGCGCCGAGCGCCTTCATCAGGTCGGACTGGGCCACCGAGGAGGTGCGGACGCGGCGCCCCGCCATGTCGTCGAGGCCCCGGAAGGCGGAGCGGCAGAACAGCACCTGCGCCGGATAGGCGTAGATGGCCAGCAGCTCGATGTCCCATTTTTCGCGCAGGAGGGTCACAAGGTGGGCGCGGAAGGCGGCCACCGTCTTTTTCAGCGTGGCCATGTCCGGATTGAGGATGGGCAGGTCCACCGCATTGAGCTCGGGCTCCTCCGCCGAGACCACGGAAAGCAGGCCCGTGCCGAACGGAACCACGCCGAGCTGCATGAGCCGGAGCATCTCCTGTCCGCGCAGGCCGCCGCCGTCATTGGGGGTGATGGTCGCAATCACCCGCCCGCCGGTGCGCTCGGTGATCTCGCGCTCCCAGAAGGGCTGCTCCAGCCGGGTGAACTGGGTGACGCCGGCGAGGCCGCCCACCACCTGCAGCCGGATGGGCTGATTCTCCGCCGCGACGGAGGCGCACATCCAGGCGAGTGAAAAGAATGTTACCACCAAGGCGCGCATCCGCGCCACACGCTGCAGAACCGCCCCAGCCCTGCCGCCTCGCCCCTTTAACCCCATCCGCCCTCGTCCCGCCCGCATCGTCCGGCCTCGCCGTCTGGCAGCCGCCCGGTCCGGGCCGCAACGCCCGGAAGGGATGTTTCCAGGGGAGAGTGAGCGCAGGAGGGGGATCGGCGCAAGCACAAGCTTTACGCTAGTAGCCCGGCGTTCCGCGCTCAGGCGGCGGGGCCGCGTTGGCCCTTCTCATATTTGCGCACAACCCGTTCCCGCTTCAGCCGCGACAAGCGCTGCAGCCAGAAGATGCCGTCCAGCTGGTCGCACTCGTGCTGATGGCAGACCGCGCGCAGGCCCTCCGCCTCCTCCTCCGCGAGAGCGCCGGACAGGGTGCGGTACCGGACGCGGACGCGGGCATGGCGCTCCACCTCCTCGCTCGCCCCCGGCATGGAGACGCTGCCCTCCGCATGGCGGATCATCTCCGGCGAGGACCAGACGATCTCGGGGTTGATGTAGGTGGCGGCTTCCTCTGCCGGCGACAGCTCCAGCACCACCACCCGCGTGAGCACGCCCACATGGGGCGCGGTGATGCCGATGCCCGGTGCCGCGCGCATCGTGTCGAGGAGGTCGGCGGCAAGAGCTTCGAGCGCGGCGTCGAACACCGTCACCGGCGCCGCCGCCTGCCGCAGGCGCGGGTCGGGAAACTTCACGATCTGCCGCACCGCCATGGCATCCTCCGTACCCCGTCTCTCTGCCCGCCGTGGGGGACGGATGGGGTCTCCCGCTGTGCGTGGGATGATGTAATTGAATACCACCTTCCCAAGGTCGGGGCGATGGCGGGCGGAGTTGCCGACCCGGCAAAATTCGAACCGCTCCCGAATGGGTTCCGAATCCCCCCGATACCCCCGGTGCTACCGCACCCGAACTGCCCGATATCGGCGGCTATTGGGGGCGCCGCTCGCGCTCGTCCCAGCCGCCGATGGCCTCCTGCTCCGGCTCCGGAGGACGCGGGGTTCCGGCGAGGCGGAGGGTGCGGTCGAGCAGCACCTCGTAGATCGGCTTGCCACCAAGTCCTTCTGCCACAAGGTTTGCGGTGACGCAGGTGAGGATGGTCGGCACCAGAAGGTCATAGGCGCCGGTCAGCTCCGCCACCAGCACCATTCCCACCAGCGGCGCCCGCACGGTCGCCGAGAACAGCCCGCCCATCGCCGCGATCCCGCAAGCCGCAAGCATCTGGGGCGGAAGGGGAAAAAGGCTTCCGAGCAAGGTCGCGAACAACACCCCGACCGCCGTCGCCAGCGCCAGGATGGGGGCGAAGATGCCACCGGGAATACCGGTGGAATAGCTCGCCATGGTCATGACGAAGCGGATCAGCACGATCCCCGCCAAAGTCAGCGCCGGCAACCCCATGCCCGGCAACGACACCGCCAGCAGTTCCCCCCCGAACGTCGCCTCCGGCCGCAGCACCAGCAACGGCCCCACCGCCGCGCCGACCGCCACCGGCAGGAGATAGGGCGAGACCTTCAAGGCGAGGCGCCGAGCCGTATCAAGGGAGAAAACGAGGGCCGCGTTGAAGGCGATGCCCACCACGCCAAGCACGGCGCCAAGCCCGATGAATGCTGGCAAAAGGTGGAGCGGCACCGCGGATACGGTCATCTGCATGTCCGGCTCCGTGCCGCCCACGACCTGGGCCACGACGGCGCTCGCCACCGAGCAGATGATGACCGCGCTGTAGGTCCGCAGGCCATAAGGAAACTGCCGCCGCGTCTCCTCGATGACGAACAGGATCGCCGCCAGCGGCGCGTTGAAGGCCGCCGCCAGACCCGCCGCCGCGCCTGCCGCCAGAAGGCCCCGGCCGTCGCGCGTGCCGAGCCCGGCGGCATCCGAGATGGCCTTGGCGATGGACGCGCCCATATGGATGGTCGGCCCTTCCCGGCCCGCCACCAATCCGGACCCGAGGGCGAGGACACCGCCGACGAACTTCACCGGCAGCACCCGTTTCCAGCGCACCTCGCGCAGGCCTTCCAGCGCGCCTTCGATCTCCTGCACGCCGGAGCCAGCGGCCTCGGGCGCGAAGCGGCGCACCAGGAAGACCGACAGCGCCACCATCAGCGCGGCCCCGACCGAGAGCGCGGCATAGAGCGCCGGCCCTTGGAAATGCTCACGCAGCAGCAGCGGCCACTCGCCCGCTTTCTCCGTTGCCCAGTGGAAGCCGGAGCCTACGCCGCCGGCGATGAAGCCCACCAGAGCGGCAAGGATGTAATAGACGATGTCGCGCGGCTTCTGGGCGGGTTCGGCGTTTGTCACGCGGGGCCTCGGGGCGGGGCAGCTGAGCAGCCTGATGCACTGCAGCAACAGACTTAGCTGACCCGCGCCGTGGGGAGCAAGGCCGTTCGACCTCCCGCCTGCTTCGTCCTGTTCAAACCGCCCGTAGCGTTGGCGGTGCCGCCGGCCCCAGCATCCGCGGCGATTCCTCGCCGTGGAGGTGCAGCACCCGGTCGTGCAGATCCACAAGGGTGTTGCGGTGGCCGATGGAGATGAAGGTCGTCTCCGGCAGCCGCTCCCGCAGCAGGCGATAGAGGGCCGCCTCGCTCGCCTCGTCGAGGGCGGAAGTCGCCTCGTCCAGCAGCAGCACTTCGGGGGCATCCAATAGCGCGCGGGCGATGGAGATGCGCTGCTGTTCGCCCAGCGAGAGCTCGTGCGGCCAAAGGGCTTCCGCATCGAGCCGCCCGGCGAGGTCGGCGAGCCCGACGGCGGTCAGCGCTTCGGCGAGGCGGTCCCGCGGCACATCGGCGATGGGGTTGGGATAGGCGAGGGCGACATCCAGCCGTCCGGCAGGCACATAGGGTTTCTGGGGCAGCACCATCAGGCGATGGGCGGCATGGCGATGCACGGCACCTGTCGCATAGGGCCAGATGCCGGCGATGGCGCGCAACAACGTGGTCTTGCCGGCGCCCGAAGGGCCGGTGATGAGCACGCATTCGCCGTGCGCGATGTGGAGTTCGTCCGTGGCGATGAGCGGCGCGCCCCCCGGCAGACGCACGTCCAGCCCACGCAGCGCCAGGGCCCTGCCAGGGGGAAGGGACGGGAGGCTCTCGGCGGGACGGTTCGCCTGCGCCGCCGCGATGGCCGCTTCGAAGCCGGTGAGCCGCTGCACCACGGAGGTCCATTCCGCCAGCGTCACATAGCTGGAGATGAAGAAGGAGAACGAGCCCTGCACCGAGGAGAAGGCGCTTGCCGTTTGCATCAGCTGGCCGAGCTGGATCTGGCCGGAAAAGTAGGCCGGCGCCACCACCACGTAGGGGAAGATGGTCGAGATCTGGTTGTAGCCGGCGGTGAACCAGGTGAGGCGCTTCTGCGCCTTCATCAGCTCCACGAAGTTGCCGAAGATATTGGAGAACCGTCCTTCGAGCTTGCGCTCTTCCGCCTTGGCGCCATCCAGGAGGGCGATCTGCTCGCCATTCTCGCGTACCCGCACGAGATCGACGCGGAAGTTCGCCTCATAGCGCTGCTGCTCGAAATTCAGCCTCACCAGCGGCCGGCCGATGAAGTGGGCGAGGAGGGTGCCGCCCGCGGCATAGATCAGCGCCGCCCAGAACAGGTAGCCCGGTACATTCAATTCCCGCCCGAACAGGTGGATCGGCAGCGCGCCCGACAGGTTCCACAGGATGACGGAGAAGGAGGCCAGGGACACCACGGTGCCGAGGAGGCCCACCCCCACCGCGATGGTCCGGTTGATGAAGATCTGCACATCCTCGGCGATGCGCTGGTCTGGGTTGTCCGCCGCGTCGCCGCCGAGCCGCAAACGGTAGTGCACGTCATCGCCGAGCCACGCGCCCAGATACCGCCGGGTGAGCCAGCGCCGCCAGCGCACCTCCAGCCACTGCTTCAGGTAGATCTGGTAGACCGCCACGATGATGGCGCCGGCAGCGATTGCGCAGAAGATCAGGATCTGTTCCTGAAACGCGCCGAAGTCCTTCTCCTGGATGGCGTTGTAGAAGGCGACGTTCCACTCGTTGAGCATCACGGTGGCGAACACCCAGGCCAGCTCGAGCGCGATGACAGCGGCAAGGAGGCCGATGGCGATCCACCGTTCCTCGCTCTTGAAATAGGGCACGGCGAGGCGGCGGATGTCGCCGAGGAGGGATAGAAGGGCACGCAAGGCCGGGCTCTCCGGAAGGGGCTTCGCGGCGAGCATTGATCCCCCGCGCATGACTGAACCATGGCCGCAGGATGAAGGATTGGAAAGGTGCCGGTGGGGCAGG
>JAEZMT010000364.1 GCA_023442085.1 Pseudomonadota bacterium
AGGCGGCGCTGGTGCGGCAGTTCGGGGTGAACCGCTCCACGGTACGCGAGGGCATCCGCGTGCTGGAGCAGGGCGGCCTCGTGCGGCGGGAGGCGAGCCGCAAGCTGTTCGTCTGCGAGCCGCGCCCGGCGGCGCTCTCCACCCGCATCAGCCGCGCGCTGGTGTTGCAGGACGTGACGTTCCGCGAATTGTTCGACACCGCCATGGTGCTGGAGGTGGGATCTGTCGAGGGCGCGGTCGTCCATGCGGATGCGGAGATGCTGACCGCGCTGGAGGACAATCAGGAGCGCCTTGAGGCAGCGGTGCACAATCCCGTCGTCATCGCGGAGCTGGATTCGGAGTTTCATGCCCTCCTGGCCCGTGCCTGCGGCAACCGCGTGCTGGAAATGGCGCGCGAGCCCGCCGCCTTGCTGTTCTTTCCGTCCACGGAGATGATCTGCCGGCGGGTGCCCGAGGGCGCCCGGCGCATGGCGGAGGCGCACCGCTTCATCATCAACGCCGTCAAGGCGCGCGACCTCGAGCTGTCCCGCACTTGGATGCGCCGCCACCTGAACGACTGGCGCAAGGGGTTCATTCGGGCAGGCCGCGAGATCGACGCGCCCGTGGAGCGCATCTTCGCGCGCTATGCATTGAGCAAGTCCCAAGTTTGAGCTGAAGTAAAACCAAGAAGATCGCCGGAGAACCGGCGGCTTTGGAGGGAATGCCTTGGAATACATCGACTCGGTCCCCATGGCCGGGCGGCGCGGATGCGTCGGCTCGCGGCCGGGGAGGGCGGCATGAGCGCGGCTCCCGCCTCCGCGGCAACGCATGCGCCCGCCGCCGCGCATCTGGCGGTGGAGGGACTCGGCCTGTGGTTCGGCGGGCTGAAGGCGCTCACCGACGTGTCGTTCGAAGTGAAGCCCGGCACCATCACCGCCCTCATCGGCCCGAACGGGGCCGGCAAGACCTCGCTCTTCAACTGCATTTCGGGCTTCTACCGCCCGCGCGCCGGCGCCATCCGGCTCGACGGCACGGACATCACCCACACTCATCCCCCGGCGCGCGCCAAGGCGGGGCTGGCGCGCACCTTCCAGAACATCGCGCTCTTCAAGGGCATGACCGTGCTGGACAACATCAAGCTCGGCCGCCACGCCCATATGAAGACCAACCTGTTGCAGGCGCTGACCTATTGGGGTGCGGCCCGTGCCGAGGAGATGGAGCTGCGCGCCGAGGTGGAGCGTCAGATCATTGATTTCCTGGAGATCGACCACATCCGTAACAAGCCGGTCGCCTCGCTCTCCTATGGCCTCCAGAAGCGCGTGGAGCTGGCCCGCGCCCTCGCCATGCGCCCGCGCCTCCTGATGCTGGACGAGCCCGTCGCTGGCATGAACCGCGAAGAGACGGAGGACATGGCCCGATTCATCCTCGACGTGAAGGAGGAGTGGGGCATCTCCATTCTCATGGTGGAGCATGACATGGGAATGGTGATGGACATCTCCGACCATGTTGTGGTGCTGAACTTCGGCAAGGTGATCGCGCAGGGCCTGCCGGCGCAGGTGCAGACCAATCCCGAGGTCGCCGCCGCCTATCTCGGCTCGGGCGATCCGGCCGAGCTGATGCGCCGCCTCTCGGGCGTGGGGGAGGCGGCCTGATGGATTGGCTCTTCTTCACCGAGGTGACGCTGGCGGGCCTGGGCTCCGGCGCGTTGCTTTCGCTGACTGCCCTGTCCTTCGTGCTCATCTACAAGGCGACGCGCGTCATCAATCTCGCGGTGGGCGAAATATTGATGCTGGGCGGCTATCTCTTCTTCGCCTTCGTCACCGCTTTCGGGCTTTCGACCTGGCTCGCCATTCCGCTCGCCATCGCCGGCGGCGCACTGTTCGGCTTCGTGGTGGAGCGCACGCTCATCCGGCCCATGCTGGGGGAAAGCTCCATCTCCGTGCTGATGCTCACGGTGGGCCTCGGCTCGGTGCTCATCGGCGCGACGGAGCTGATCTGGAACACCGACCCGCGCGCGCTGCCGGACTTCATGGGGCAGGCGCCGGTGTTCATCGGCGAGGCCTATGTCTCGCGCAAGATCGCCATCGGCTTTGTCGTGTCGGCACTGGTCATCGCCCTGTTCCTGTTGCTGTTCCGCTTCTGGCGCGGCGGCGTCGCCCTGCGCGCCACGGCGACCGACCAGGCGGCGGCCTATTCTTGTGGCATCAACGTGCCGGCGGTGTTCTCGCTGGCCTGGATGGTGGCCTGCGCCACCGCCGCCGGGGCGGGGCTGCTGGTGGGCGCCATCGGCGGCATCTCGCCCACCATGGGTGTGTTCGGCCTCTCTGCGCTGGTGGTGGTCATCATCGGCGGACTGGACAGCGTGCTCGGCGCGCTCATCGGCGGCATCCTCATCGGCCTCGTCGAAGCGTGGGCCGGCACCTTCCTCGGCGGCGAGTACAAGCTCGTCACCACCTTCTCCATCCTCATCGCGGCGCTGATGATCCGGCCCTACGGCCTGTTCGGCACCGTGGAGATCGAGCGGCTCTGATGCGCATCGCAACTGCCAAGGAAACCTATATCGCCGACGAGGGGCTGCTCGTCACGGCCACGCAGCGGGCGTGGCTGGGCGTGCTCCTCGCGATGCTGGTGCTCGCGCCCTTTGTGCTCAACCAATACTGGCTTTATCTGGCGTGCCTGGTCGCCGTCAACGTGGCGAGCGCGACGGGGCTTAATATTCTCACCGGCTTTACTGGCCTCGTCAGCCTCGGGCAGGCGGCCTTCATGGCGGTGGGGGCCTATACGGTTGCCTTCTTCGAGGGGCAGGTGGGAACGCCCTTCCTCCTCAACATCCTCGCGGCGGGTTTCGTGGCGGCCTTCGTGGGCGTGCTGGTGGGCATTCCGAGCCTTAGGGTGAAGGGGCTCTATCTCGCCATCGCCACCATCGCGGCCTCGGTGATCCTGCATTTCGTCTTCACCCACTGGGCGTCGGTGACGGGCGGCGTGCGCGGCATCAATGTCGCGCCGGCACGGCTGTTCGGGCTGGAACTGGCGAGCCCGTTCGCGCTCTATTTCGTCATCGTGCCCATCACCTGCCTCATGGTGCTGGGCGCGGCGAACCTGTTCCGCACGCGCATCGGCCGCGCCTTCATCGCCATCCGAGATCGAGACATCTCGGCCGAGGTACTGGGCATTCCGCTGCTTCGCTACAAGCTGATGAGCTTCGCGCTCTCGTCCTTTTACGCGGGCGTGGCGGGTGGCATGTGGGCCTATTTCTTCCGCGTGGTGACGCCGGAAAGCTTCCCCTTCGCCACTTCCATCTTCTTCCTCGCGGCGGTGATCGTGGGCGGGCTCGGCACCATCATCGGCTCGGTGCTGGGCGCGGCCTTCATGACTTTGGTGCCGGAGCTGCTGAAATATGTGGTGGAGTGGCTCGCGCCCATCTTCCCCAATGCAGGCGCGGCGCTCTCGCCGGTGCGCACCATCGTGTTCGGCGCGCTCATCATCCTGTTCCTCGTTTTCGAGCCGCATGGACTGGCAGAAATGGTGCGCCGCACGCGCCGTTTCTTCCATCTGTGGCCATTCCGGACGTGACGTAAGAAAAGACAAAGTAAAAGATTCAAGGGAGAAAACGCCAATGACCAGTCTCAACAGACGCCAGATCATGGGCCTCGCCGCCGGCGCCGGCCTCGCCTCGGCCTTTCCCGGCTTCACCGCCTATGCGCAGGAGAAGGAGATCGTCATCGGCGGGTCCATCCCGCTCACCGGCGTGTTTGCCTTCGCCGGCGTCGCCATCGAGGCGGGGATGTCGGATTATGTGAAGCTCACCAACGAGGCGGGCGGCATCGCCGGGCGCAAGCTGCGCCTTGCCTATGAGGACACCGCCTACAAGGTGGATACCTCCGTGGCGGTGTTCAACAAGCTGACCACCCAGAACGACATCCATCTCTACTATGGAGATTCGACCGGCTTCGCGAAGACCATCAACGAGGAGCTGAACCGCCGCGGCACCATCATGATGGCCGGCGCCTCCTTCGGCAGCGAGCTGAACGATCCCGCGAAATATCCGTTCCAGTTCATGGCCGGGCCGGACTATGTGGAAATGTTCGCCATCCTCCTCGAATACATCGCCAAGGCGCAGCCGGGCGCGAAGCTCGTCTTCGTGAATTCCGACACGGAGTTCGGCCGCGACCCCATCGAGGCGAGCGTGAAGCGGGCGAAGGCCATGGGGCTCGACGTGGTGGCGCAGATCGTCACCCCGCCGTCCGCCGTGGACGTCTCCACCGAAGTGCTGAAGCTGCGCCGCGCCAATCCTGACTTCACCATCTTCCACGGCTACGTGCTGGCGCCGCTTCCGGAATTCATGTCCCAGGCCAAGCAACTCGGGCTCAAGACCAAGTTCATGGGCACCTTCTGGTCCATGGACAATTCGCTCTGGGCCAATGTGGGCGCTCCGGCGGACGGCTTCATGGGCGTGATGCCGTATCGCTACTATTACGATACCGCGCCCGACGCGCCGATCCTCGAGAAGATCCGCAAGCTCCGCCCCACCTATCAGGCGACGGGCTACATGCAGGGCTTCCTCACCGCCATGCTCATGGGCGAGGCGGCCAAGCGCACGCTCGCCGCCGGACAGGAGCTGAACGGCAAGACGCTGAAGGCCGCGCTCAACTCCATCAAGGATTTCGACACCGGTGGCATCATCGGCGTGCCAATCTCGGTGCCGGGAAATTCCGTGCCTGTCGGCCGCATCTACCAGTTCAATGCCGCCGAAAAGCAGATGAAGCCGGCGTCCGACTGGATCAGCCTGAAGAAGTGATGCCGATGACCGCGCAACCCATCCTCGACATCTCCAACATCGAGGTCGTCTACAACAAGACGATCCAGGTGCTGCGCGGCCTGTCGCTCAAGGTGGAGGCCGGCAAGGTGGTGGCGCTGCTCGGCTCCAACGGCGCCGGCAAGTCCACCACCCTGAAGGCGGTCTCCGGCCTGCTTGCGCTGGAGGACGGCGACGTCACCTCCGGCGCCATTACCTTCGACGGGGTGGCGAGTGGCGAGGCCAGGCCGCACGATCTGGTACGGCGCGGCCTGTTCCACGTCATGGAGGGGCGGCGTATTTTCGAGGATCTCACCGTGGAGGAGAACCTTGTCGCCGCCACTTACGCCCTCACCGGGCGGGCGGCGAAGCCTTCTTCCTTCGATGCGGTGTACGAGTATTTCCCCCGCCTGCACGAGCGGCGCACTGGCCGCGCCGGCTATCTCTCCGGCGGCGAGCAGCAGATGCTCGCCATCGGCCGCGCGCTTGTGGCGGAGCCCAAGCTGATCCTGCTCGATGAGCCCTCCCTCGGTCTCTCGCCGAAGCTGGTGGAGGAGATTTTCACCATCATCGCCCGCATCAATCGCGAGCGCGGCGTCTCCATGCTGCTGGTGGAGCAGAATGCGGCGGTGGCGCTCGCGGTCTCGCACTACGGCTACATCATGGAGACCGGCAAGATCGTGCTCGACGGCCCCACCGAACGGCTGATGGCGGACCAGGACGTGCGCGAATTCTACCTTGGCATGGCCGGGGAGGCGGGGGCGAAAAGCTACCGCGAGATCAAGCACTACAAGCGCCGCAAGCGCTGGCTTTCGTGAGCGCGCGACCATGACCGCACCCCAATTCCCTGACCTCACCCTGCCGCAGATGCTGCGCCTCAATGCGGAGCGCATCGTCGCGCGCACCGCCATCCGCCAGAAGGATTTCGGCATCTGGAATCCGGTGTCCTGGCAGGCTTATTTCGAGCGTGCGGCGCTTGCCGGCCACGGCCTGCGCGCGCTCGGCCTGCCTGAGGGCGGGCATGTGGCGGTGCTCTCCGAGAACCGCATCGAATGGGTGCTCACCCAGCTCGGCGCCGGCCTTCTCGGCGCGGTCACGGTGGGCGTCTATCCCACCAGCCCGGCCAATGAAGTGGCCTATGTGCTCGGCCATGCGGAGGCGGAGATCGTCGTCTGCGAGGACCAGGAGCAGGTGGACAAGGTGCTGGAGCGGCGGGACGAACTGCCGAAGCTCCGGCGCATCGTGGTGGTGGAGAAGAAGGGCCTGCGCACCTATGCGGGCGGCGAGGTGATCGCCTTCGACGCCATGATGGAACTGGGCGCGCAGCATCGCGCGGCCCACCCGTGGATCATCGAGGAGACGCTGGCGTCCCAGTCGCTCACCGACGTGGCCCTGATGATCTACACCTCCGGCTCGACCGGAAAGCCCAAGGGGGCGATGCTCACCTATCGCAACCTCCGCGCCGAGGCGATCGCGCTCGCCGAGCGGCTGGGGCTGGATGAAACCACCAACCACGTCTCCTATCTGCCGCTCTGCCACGTGGCCGAGCAGATGCTCACCACCATGGCGCCCATCTATCTCGGCTCGCAGGTGAATTTCGGCGAAAGCATCCGCACCATCCAGGAGGACCTGCGGGAGGTCGCGCCCTCCATGTTCCTGGGCGTGCCGCGCATCTGGGAGAAGCTGGCGGCCTCCATCACCATCAAGATGATGGAGGCGGGCGGGCTGCGCCGCGCGCTCTACGAGCGCCTCCTGAAAGCGTGCGAGCCGTTCGCGGAGAAGCATCCCGCGAAGCGCTCGCTGAAGGAGCGCGCGATCTTCTTCGTGGCCTACCTGCTCTACTTCCGCGCTCTGCAGAACTTCATCGGCCTGAGACGCGCGAAGGTGGCGATGACCGGCGCCGCACCCATCTCTCCGAACATCGTGCGCTTCTTCCGCACCCTTGGCGTGCCTCTGGTGGAAGTCTACGGCGCCACCGAGACCACCGGCATGTGCACCGGCCAGCGCCTCACCGATCTCCGCCCCGGCTGCGTCGGCCCGGCGGCGGAGGGCGTGGAGGTGAAGCTCGGCCCGCATAACGAACTCTTGGTCAAGGGCGACCTCGTGTTCGCCGGCTACTACCGCAACGAGGAGGCCACCGCCGCCGCCTTGCGCGACGGCTGGCTGCACACCGGCGACGTGGTGGAGATGGTGGGCGATCAGGTGAAGATCGTGGATCGCCTCAAGGACATCATGATTACGGCGGGCGGCAAAAATTTGAGCCCGTCCGAGATCGAGAACGTCGCGAAGTCCAGCGTCTTCATCAAGGAATGCATCGTCATCGGCGAGGCGCGCAAATATGTCTCCGCCCTCGTCCAGATCGATTTCGAGACGGTGGGCAAGTGGGCGGAAGAAAAGGCGATCGCCTACACCAATTTCCGCAACCTCGTGGAGAACCCGCAGGTTCGCGCGCTCATCGAGGGCGAGATCGCCAGGGCCAATGGGGAGCTGGCGCAGGTCTCCCACATCCGCCGCTTCCACCTCCTCACCAAGGAGCTGGACCACGACGACGACGAGGTGACGGCGACCATGAAGATCCGCCGCTCCAACATCCAGAAGAAATACGCCACCGAGATCGAAGGCCTCTACGCCTGACCTCCGTGGCTGCAAGGATACTCCATGCCGGACGCCTACATCTTCGATCACGTGCGCACCCCGCGCGGCCGCGGCAAGCCGGATGGCGCGCTGCATGCGGCGACGCCCGTGCATCTCGCCGCCACCGTGCTGTCCGCGCTGCGCGACCGCAGCGCGCTCGATACTGGGCAGGTGAGCGACATCGTGATGGGTGTCGTCATGCCCATCGGCGAGCAGGGCCAGTGCCTGCCGCGCATCGCGGCCCTGCGTGCGGGCTATGACGACGAGGTGGCAGGCGTGCAGATCAACCGCTTCTGCGGCTCGGGGCTGGAGGCGGTCAACATGGCCTCCGCCAAGGTCATGGCCGGGCAGGCGGACATGGTGATCGGCGGCGGCTGCGAAAGCATGTCCCGCATTCCCATCCTCTCGGACGGCGGCGCCTGGAGCCAGGACCCGGACGTGGCCTTCGCCACCCG
>JAEZMT010000439.1 GCA_023442085.1 Pseudomonadota bacterium
CGCTTGAGCAGTTCGGCGACCAGGAAGGCGGTCTCGATGGACTGCTCGGCGTTGAGGCGCGGGTCGCAGAAGGTGTGGTAGCGGTCGCGCAGGTCCTCGTCCGAGATGGCGCGGGCGCCGCCGGTGCATTCGGTGACGTTCTTGCCCGTCATCTCCAGATGCACGCCGCCGGCATAGGTGCCCTCGGCCGCATGGATGTCGAAGAAGGAGCGGATCTCCGACTGCACCCGCTCGAACGGGCGGGTCTTGTAGCCGGAGGCGGCCTTGATGGTGTTGCCGTGCATGGGATCGCACGACCACGCCACGGTGCGGCCTTCCTTCTCCACCGCGCGGATGAGGCCCGGCAGGTAGTCGCCCACCTTGTCGGCGCCGAAGCGGCAGATCAGCGTGATCCGGCCCGCCTCATTGTCCGGCTGGAGGATATCCAGCAGCCGGATGAGGCCATCGGCCGAGATGGACGGGCCGCACTTGATGCCGATCGGGTTGCGGATGCCGCGGAAATACTCGACATGCGCATGGTCCGGCTGGCGGGTGCGGTCGCCGATCCACAGAAGGTGGCCGGAGGTCGCGTACCAGTCGCCCGAGGTGGAATCGACGCGGGTGAGCGCCTGCTCATAGCCCAGCAGGAGCGCCTCGTGGCTGGTGAAGAAATCCGTCGTCCGCATTTCCGGGTGGCTCTGCGGATTGATCCCGCAGGCGCGCATGAAGTCGAGCGCCTCGGTGATGCGGTCCGCGAGTTCCTGGTAGCGCGAGGACTGGGGTGAATCCTTCACGAAGCCCAGCATCCACTGGTGGGCGTTCTCCAGGTTGGCATAGCCGCCGGTGGCGAAAGCGCGCAGCAGGTTGAGCGTCGCCGCCGACTGGCGGTAGGCCTCGATCTGGCGGCGCGCGTCGGGCACGCGGGCAGCTTCCGTGAAGGCGATGTCGTTGACGATGTCACCGCGGTAGCTGGGCAGCGTCACGCCGTTCTCGGTCTCGGTGTCCGAGGACCGGGGCTTGGCGAACTGACCGGCGATGCGGCCGACCTTCACCACCGGCGAGCCGCCGGCGAACGTCAGCACCACCGCCATCTGCAGGAAGACGCGGAAGAAATCGCGGATGTTGTCGGCCGAATGCTCGTCGAAGCTCTCGGCGCAGTCGCCGCCCTGCAGGAGGAAGGCCTCGCCGCGGGCGACCTTGGCGATCTCGGCCTTCAGGCGGCGCGCCTCACCTGCAAAAACGAGCGGGGGGTAGGAGGCGAGCTTCTGCTCCACCTCTTCCAGCTGCGCCTTGTCCGGATAATTGGGCATCTGGAGGCCGGGATAAAATCGCCAGCTATCCGGACGCCAGCCTTCGGCGCGGCGGGAAGCCTCGGCGCCAGGGACGGGAGCGGACTGCGGGCGGGTCACCATTTGACTCTCCATTTGCATAAGGCCGGCCGGTTGTCCGGTCCGGTCCGTCCCGCTGGTGCGCCTCCGGCGTTCCTCTTGTGTTCGCGGGATCGGAAGGCGGGCTTATACACGAAGCCCGTGCGCACCGAAAGGATGCGGCGCAACACAGCTGACGCGCCGCCGCTGACGCGACCGTGATGGATCGCGCACCGCCGCCGCCTTCTTTCCCTTGCGGAATGGCGCGAGGATCAGCCTCGGCCGTCCTGCGGTCCCGGTCTCACGGCGGAAGGAGCCATCCATGACACGCGCGCGAACCCCGACACCGCGAACCGTTGGGACCCCTGCGCACGCCGCCGGCGCACGTGCCCTCCGCCGCACCCTTGCGGCGGCGCTCGTCCTCTCGCTGCCGGCGGGCCTCGCCTTCGCCCATCACGGCTGGGGCAGCTACGACACGGCCAAGGCCTTCACCATGACCGGCCCGGTGCAGCACCTGGAATGGGCCAATCCCCATGCCCACCTCACCATGAGCCACGACGGCGCCACCTGGGAGGCGACGCTCGCCCCCGTCTCGCGCATGACCGCGCGCGGCCTGAGCGCCGAGATGATCAAGGCGGGCACTACCGTGAGCGTCTACGGCTATCCCTCCACCCGCACCCCCAACGAGATGCGGGCCGAGCGCATCACCGTGGACGGCAAGACGGTGGAGCTGAGATAGGCGTGGACGCGGTCTTCTCCCTCGCGGCCGCGATCGAGGCTTCGGCGTTCGGGCAGGCGATGCGGGCGAGCACCTGGCTCTATCCGCTGGCGAACCTCGTGCATGTGCTCGGCGCCGCCTTGCTCGTCGGCGCGTCCGCCACCTTCGATGTGGCGGTGTTGCGGGGCGACCGCGCCTCGCGCTTCGTGCTCCGGGCGGGCATTCCGCTGGCCGCGCTCGGGCTCGCGCTCCAGCTCGTCACCGGCATCGCGCTGTTCGCGGCGGAAGCCGGGCCGCTGATGCGCAACCCGGCCTTTCTCGCCAAGCTCGCCTTTATCGCCGTCGGCGCCGCCAACATCGCGGTCTTTCACGCGATCCTGAACCCCCGCGCGCAGCGGCCGTTGCCGAAAGGCGCGCGGATCGCGGCGGCGGTATCCCTTCTCGCCTGGGCCGGTGCCCTTCTCCTCGGACGCGCCATCGCCTATGTGTGACGGCCCGTGGCGTCCCCCGCCATACCGTCCGACCGTGTCTGTTGCGGGACACGCCAACGCCCGAGCCTGTCATGTCACAGCCCCATCGCGCGCCGGCGCCGGCCTCCGCTTCTGCCGTGCGTCCCCGCGCTCCCGCCCCCGGACAGCCCGGCTCGGTCGGCCCCGGCTTCGTGGAATTCGTGGCGCTCATCGCCCTGCTCATGGGGATGACCGCCTTCTCCATCGACAATCTCCTGCCGGCCTTCGGGGCGATCCAGGCCGATTTCGCGCTGGAGAATCCCAATCACGTCCAGGTGATGGTGTATGCCTACCTCATTGGCATCGGCGGTGCGCAATTCTTCTACGGCCCGATCTCGGACGTGCTGGGCCGCCGCCCCATCCTGTTCGCGGGACTCGCGATCTATGCGCTGGGCAGCCTGCTTGCTTTGTACACCCGTGATTTCAACGTCCTCATCATCGCGCGGCTGATCCAGGGCATGGGCGCGGCGGCGGGGCGGGTGCTGGCCGTCGCCATCGTGCGAGACCGCTTCGAGGGGCGCGACATGGCGCGCATCATGTCGCTGAGCATGATGGTGTTCCTCACCGTGCCCATCATCGCCCCGGCGCTGGGCAGCCTCATCCTGCTCCTCGGCTCGTGGCACCTCATCTTCGTCGCGATGCTGCTGCTGGCGGTGGCGCTGTTCGCCTGGTTCGGCCTGCGCATGCCGGAGACGCTGCATCCGGAATACCGCATCCCCTTCTCGCTGCGCTCCATTGGCAAGGCCGCGAAGCTCACGCTCACCACGCGCCGCTCCGTGGGTTATGCGGTGGCCATCGGGCTCATGATGGGCTCGCTGATGGCCTATGTCGGCTCGGCCTCGCAGGTGTTCCAGACCGACGTCTACCGCCTCGGCAACCTGTTCCCCATCGCCTTCGCGGCGGTGGCGGGCATCATGGCGGTGGCCTCTTTCCTCAATGCCAGCCTCGTGCATCGCATCGGCATGCGGCGCCTCTCCCATGCTGGCATCCTCGGCTTCATCGCCGCCGGGGCGCTGATGGTGGCCTCGAGCCTGATCTGGGACGGCAAGCCGCCGCTGGTGCTGTTCTGCGCCCTCGTGGCGGCGGGGCAGTTCCTGTTCGCGCTCACGGTGCCCAACTTCAATTCGATGGCCATGGAGCCGCTCGGCGCGGTGGCGGGCACCGCCTCGTCCTTCATCGGCGGGTTCACGACGCTGCTGGCGGCCGTGCTGGGCTTCCTCGTCGGCAGCCATTTCGACGGCA
>JAEZMT010000487.1 GCA_023442085.1 Pseudomonadota bacterium
GGAAGCCGGGAACGCCCTGGTGCAGCAGCATGCCGAGCCCATCGACCGTGCGGAACCCCGCGGCGGAGGCGGCTTTCAGGAGGGGGGTCATCAGAGGCACATAAACGATGTCGCTCACCACCGCCTCGCCTCGCAGCTGCTTGAGATCGAGCGTGAGCGGCTCCGAACCCTTCATCCCCAGCGAGGTGCAGTTCACGAGGATATCCGCCTCGCCCATCACCTCGGCGATACGATCGAAAGCAAGGGGACGCACGGTCGGGCCGAACAGCGCCGCAACCGTTTCCGCCCGCTCCAGCGTGCGATTGGCGAGCATGACCCGGTCGAAACCCCGCCCAACTAAGGCATGAACCACGGCGCGAGACGCCCCGCCAGCGCCGATCACGAGGGCACAGTTGCGCGCGCCGTCCCATCCCGGAGCGGACGCATCGAGATTGGCGATGAAGCCATAGCCGTCGGTGCTGGCACCGTGGAGTTTGCCGCCGTCCAGCCAGAGGGTGTTGGCAGCGCCCAGTGCCGCCGCGCTCTCGTCCGCCTCGTCAAGGACGGAAAAGGCGATCTCCTTGTTGGGCAATGTCACGTTGCAGCCGGCATAGCCGCGCGCGGCAAGGCTCCGGTAGAAATCCGCTGCCGTCTCGGGAGGCACCTCCTCGCGCTCATAGGCGCCGTCGATGCCGTAGGCCTTGAGCCAGTAGCCATGCAGCAGCGGGGAGCGGGAATAGGTGACGGGCTGGCCGGTGACACAGGCCCGGATCGTCATGGCAGCAGCCCCTGTTCCCGGAAGAAGGGCAGAAGCTGCAGCAGGGGCAGACCGAGGATGGTGAAGTGATCCCCGTCGACCCGCGTGAACAGATGAACGCCCACCGACTCCAGCTGATACGCGCCCACCGAGGTCAGCACGCGCGGACCCGCAGCGGCGAGATAGGCGGAGAGGGTCTCATCCGTCATGGGGCGCATGGTGAGAAAGGCGCTCACCACGGTGTCGAACAACACCTCGCCGTCGAACGCCACTGCGACCGCTGAATGCAGCGCGTGGGTCTGGCCGGCGAGTTCCAGCAGCTGCTTGCGCGCGGCCTCTACCGAAACAGGCTTGTGGTAGATCTTCGGACCCAGCGCCAGGGTCTGGTCGGCGCCCAGAACCAGGCGTCCCGGTGCAGCCTTCGAGCCGGACAGCGCCTTGGCCCGCGCGAGGAGAAGGGCGATCCCGGCCGGATCGGTGTCACCGGCGGCGTCCTGAAGGGCGCGCTCGTCCACGTCGGCAGCCACGGTTTCCACGGGCACGCCCGCATGCACGAGAAGGGTCAACCGGGTCGCGCTCTTGGACGCGAGCACGAGCGGCTGTTCGCCACGCCACACGATCGTCTCTCCTCTGTTGCGCTGCCGTCAGAAAATGACGCACTGCGCTGATCTCACGCCTGCGCCCGCGATGCAAACCTTGAGGCCGCCCGATAAGCTGCCGCCTCAGGTTTCAGCGATGGAACGGCGCCTGTGGTCGCTATAGAGGCTGAGAATGTTGGCCGCCGTCTCCTCGATGGACCGGCGGGTCACGTCGATCAGCGGCCAGCCGTTGCGCGCGCACAGGCGGCGGGAGAAGGCGAGTTCCTCGGAAACCGCCTCGCGGTCCGTGTAGGTGGATGACCCCGTCTCCACGGCATTGAGCCCGAGGAGGCGATTCTGGCGGATCTCGACGATGCGCTCGGGGCTGGCGACGAGGCCCACCACCAGCGGCTTCTTGAGCTTCTCGATGTTCGGCGGCAACGGCACGTTGGGCACGAGCGGGATGTTCGCCGCCTTGATCCCGCGATTGGCGAGATAGATGGAGGTGGGCGTCTTGGACGTGCGCGAGACGCCGAGCAGCACCACATCCGCATGCTCGAGGTCGTCGGTGAGATGCCCGTCATCGTGCATGACGGTGAAGTTGAGCGCGTCGATGCGCTTGAAATAGCTCGCATCGAGAGCGTGCTGCCCGCCCACCCGTGGCGTCGGCTCTCCACCGAGATAGGACTGGAACAGCCGCACAACGGGCGCCATCACGGACAGATGCGGCAGGCCAAGTTCCTCGCAGCGCTGCCGCAGCCGGGCGCGGATGTCCTTGTCCACGAGGGTGAAGAGGACGATGCCCGGATTGGACTCCACCTCGCTCAGCACCCGTTCCAGCTGCTTCATGGAACGAACCAGCGGGTAGACGTGTTCGATGGGCAGCACGTTCGCGTATTGCGCGCTGGCCGCCCGGCCGACGTTGATGAGGGTTTCGCCCGTGGCGTCCGACACAAGGTGGAGGTGGAAATAGGCCTCGCCCGGCTTCGACTGAGTCACTTTGTCCACTGCTCCTGTGGAAGGCTGTTGAGGAAGGCACGCGGTTCGGCCCCGTGCAAGGGCGGCCTCTGGATAAGTGCGAAATCCATCCACACGATCACCCTGCGGGAGAGATTCCCGTCCCGCCCTGTGCGTCGATGTGGACGGGCTTCGGCAGGGGGTGCGTTAATCCTTTGTTAACCTGCCTTTCGCCGGCTTCGCACCCGCGGCAAGTCGCATGTCGGCTATGGGTTCCGCTGTGGATCGGTTGTCGAGGAGCCGGCAACTGGTTAATCAACCGTTAAGACAACAAAGACTCTCTCTTTTAAAAATATCTCTCTTTGATTGAAGGGACCGGATGGACCGCTCTCCTGCCACGCGATCGCGCTTTCTCTCGGTTCTCGACGGCACCATCCAGGACCCGCCTCCGCTCTGGATGATGCGCCAGGCTGGCCGCTATCTGCCGGAGTACCGCGCCGTGCGGGCCGAGGCGGGCGACTTCCTGACCCTGTGCTACACCCCTCGCCTCGCCGCCGAGGTGACGCTCCAGCCCATCCGTCGCTATGGGTTCGATGCGGCCATCATCTTCTCGGACATCCTCGTCATCCCCCATGCGCTCGGGACCGGCTTGCGGTTCGAGGTGGGCGAGGGTCCGCGCCTGACACCGGTGGCGGATCGCGCCGCGTTGTCGGCGCTGTCGGATACGCTCGATCCCGCCAAGGTGGGCCCGGTCTACGAGGCCATCGCCGAGGTGCGGGCCCAACTTTCTCCCGAGACCGCACTGATCGGCTTCTGCGGCGCGCCGTGGACGGTGGCGACCTACATGGTGGCGGGTCAGGGCACGGATGATCAGGCGCCTGCGCGGCTCCTCGCCTTGCGCGAGCCGGAGCTGTTCCAGGAGCTGATCGACCGGCTGGTGGAGGCCTCCATCACCCATCTGTCCGGACAGGTCGAAGCCGGCGCCGACGCGGTGCAGATCTTCGACACCTGGGCCGGCGTGCTGGACCCGGCCTCGTTCGAACGCTGGTGCGCTGAACCCCTGCGCCGCATCGTCGCGGGGCTGCGGGAGCGTCATCCCTATGTGCGGATCATCGCCTTCCCCAAGGGGGCGACGCTGGAGGCGCTGGAGCAGATCGCGGATGTGGGCATCGACGGCATCGGTCTCGACTGGTCCGCCGATCGCCGCGCGGCGCGGCAAAGGCTCTCCGATGACGTGGCGCTGCAGGGCAATCTCGATCCGCTGCGGCTGATTGCCGGCGGTGCCGCGCTGGAGGAAGAGGTGGAGCGCATCCGCGCCGATTTCGACGGGGTGCGCCACATCTTCAACCTCGGCCACGGCATCCGCCCCGAGACGCCGCTGGAGCATGTGGAAAAGTTCGTCGAGCTGGTGCGCCGCGCCCGCTGAACGTAACAAATAAGGCTTTGGCTTCAATGCTCTATGAGTGGATCAAGGCGCTGCATGTCATTGCCGTCATCGCCTGGATGGCGGGGATGCTCTATCTGCCGCGCCTGATGGTCTACCACTGCGCGGCCGAGGTCGGATCGTTGCAGTCGGAGACCTTCAAGGTCATGGAGCGTCGGCTGCTCAAGGCCATCATCAACCCGGCGATGATCGTCACCTGGCTCGCCGGTCTGTGGCTTGTCTATGAGGGCGGCTGGTACAAGGCCGGCTGGTTTCACGCCAAGTTCGCTCTGGTCCTGGCCATGTCCGCGATGCACGGTTTCCTGGTGCGCTGGGTGCGCGACTTCGCCGAGGACCGCAACGTCCGGCCGGCACGCTTCTACCGCATCGCCAACGAGGTGCCGACCGTGCTGATGATCGGTATCGTCATCCTGGTTGTGGTCAAACCGTTTTGATCCGCCCCTCGCCTTAAGGGGGACTTGCGCGCCTCTCACGGCGCGCCTATCTTGCGCGTGCTTTCCCAAACGCAGGCGAACGCGCTTCCTTTCGGTCCGGCATCCGCTCTTGGCGTCGTCTTGAAGACGCTGTCCTGGTGGAGCCGTCTTGGTCCGTCCGGCGCGTCAGGCGGCGAGCTGCGTGCCCCCGGCTTCCCCTGAAGACCTGCGATCCCGTCCTTCCCTCCACCAGCCGACCCCGATCCTGACCGATCGGCTCCCGGCCCCCCAATACCCATCGAGGCTTTCCCTTATGCGGGAAGTGAAACTTCAAGACCTCAAGTCCAAGACCCCCGTCGAGCTCCTCGCCTTCGCCGAGGAGAATGAGGTGGAAAACGCCAGCACGCTCCGCAAGCAGGAGCTGATGTTCGCCATCCTCAAGCAGCTGGCTGCCACCGAGACGGAGATCATTGGCGAGGGCGTCGTCGAGGTGCTGCAGGATGGCTTCGCCTTCCTGCGCTCCCCCGAGGCCAATTATCTGCCCGGCCCCGACGACATCTATGTCTCCCCCTCCCAGATCCGCCGCTTCGGCCTGCGCACCGGCGACACCGTGGAGGGGCAGATCCGCTCTCCCAAGGAGGGCGAACGCTATTTCGCGCTGCTCAAGGTCAACACGATCAATTTCGAAGACCCCGAGAAGTCGCGGCACAAGATCAATTTCGACAATCTGACACCGCTTTATCCCGACGAGCGGCTCAAGCTCGAACACGATGAGCCCGCGGGCAGCAAGAAAGACTTCTCGCCGCGCATCATCGACATCGTAGCGCCCATCGGCAAAGGCCAGCGCGGCCTGATCGTGGCCCCGCCCCGCACCGGCAAGACGGTGCTCCTGCAGAACATCGCCAAGTCCATCACGGCCAACCATCCGGAATGCTTCCTGATCGTGCTGCTCATCGACGAGCGGCCCGAGGAAGTCACCGACATGCAGCGCTCGGTGAAGGGCGAGGTGGTTTCCTCCACCTTCGACGAGCCGGCCGTGCGCCACGTGCAGGTGGCCGAGATGGTGATCGAGAAGGCCAAACGCCTTGTCGAGCATGGCCGCGACGTGGTGATCCTCCTCGATTCCATCACCCGTCTCGGCCGCGCCTACAACACCGTGGTGCCGTCCTCCGGCAAGGTGCTGACCGGCGGCGTGGACGCCAACGCCCTCCAGCGGCCCAAGCGCTTCTTTGGCGCGGCACGCAACATCGAGGAAGGCGGCTCTCTCACCATCATCGCGACCGCCCTCATCGAGACCGGCTCGCGCATGGACGAGGTGATCTTCGAGGAGTTCAAGGGCACCGGCAATTCGGAAGTCATCCTCGACCGCAAGGTGTCCGACAAGCGCGTGTTCCCGGCCATCGACATCACCCGGTCCGGCACCCGCAAGGAAGAGCTTCTGGTTCCCGCCGACACGCTCAAGAAGATGTACGTCCTGCGCCGCATCCTCAACCCGATGGGCACCGTGGATGCCATCGAGTTCCTGCTCGACAAGCTGCGGCAGACGAAGACCAACCAGGACTTCTTCGATTCCATGAACACCTGAGGGCGCTTCGGCGCCCTCACTCCAAGGGCCGGGCCTGTCCCGGCCCCGGCTGGTGGGAACGAACGGCCAACAAGGGCCATGGCGTGATTCGCGCACCCTTCGTTCAGCTCCCGTTCGGCGACGCTCAAGCGGGGCGTGTCAATTCGGGACGATCCCGGATGGCTCCCTTTCCGTTTGGCGGCGTCCTCCCTATCTTGGAAGAAACCGGCGGGTTTTCCCCGCGCCGTTTCTTTTGAGGATTGGCCATGTTCATCCAGACGGAAACCACGCCGAACCCGGCGACCCTGAAGTTCCTGCCCGGACGTTCGGTGCTGGGTGAGGGTGTGCTCGACCTGCGCTCGGCCGAGGATGCCGACCTCTCCCCGCTCGCCCAGCGGCTGTTCGACGTGCGCGGCGTATCGGCGGTGATGCTGGGCTCGGACTTCGTGACCGTGACCAAGGCCGACAGCGAGTGGCCGCAGCTCAAGCCCGCCATCCTCGGCGCCATCATGGAGCACTTCATGTCCGGCGCCCCCGTGCTGTCGGAGGGTGTGAAGCCGGAAGTGGGCGACGGCGAGGAGTTCTTCGACGCGAAGGATGGCGAGATCGTCGCCACCATCAAGGAGCTGCTGGAGACGCGGGTGCGCCCTGCGGTCGCCAATGACGGAGGGGACATCACCTTCCGCGGTTTCGAGGATGGCGTGGTGTTCCTCAACATGAAGGGCTCCTGTTCCGGCTGCCCCTCCTCCACCGCCACGCTCAAGAATGGTATCGAGAATCTGCTGAAGCATTTCGTGCCGGAAGTGGCGGAAGTTCGCGCCGTCTGAATTGAACGCGGCGGGTTCGGTGGTAACCAGGAACGGTAGCGTTAACCTTTCCTGAAAGTGAGCGTGCCGGGTCGCTTCCCCCCGCCACGGTTTCGGTTGATCGTGGCGGCGATCGGGGTGCCCGCGTTCATGTATGTCCTCGCCATAGACACGGCGCTTGCCGCCTGCTCCGCCGCGGTGCTCGACACCGAGACGGACAGCATCGTCTCGGGCGATTCGCTGCTGATGGAGCGTGGCCATGCGGAAACGCTCATCCCGCTCGTCGAGCAGGTGATGAGCGCCGCCGGCATCGATTTCGAGCATCTCGCCCGCATTGCTGTGACGGTAGGGCCTGGCAGCTTCACCGGGCTGCGCGTGGGCCTGTCCGCCGCCCGTGGCTTTGGCCTCACCGCCAATCGGCCGGTGCTGGGCGTGACGACCCTCGCCGCGCTAGCAGCGCCCTATCTCGCCCATGACGATGCGGTGCCCGTGGTGTCGGCCATCGATGCCCGGCACGGCCATGTCTTTCTCCAGATGTTCGGCGTGGGCGGGCGCACGCTGATCGCTCCGCGCATCACCAGCGTGCGGGAGGCGGCTCGGTCCGTCGCCATCGGCGCGGTGCGCATCGTCGGCTCGGGGGCGAACCTCGTGGCCGATGCGTGGCCGCCAGCCGAAAAGCTGCCGGAGCTGGTCGACGACACGCCGGCGCCTGACGTGGCATGGGTCGCCCGGCTCGGCTCGGTGGCCGATCCCGAAGCGGCCGAGCCGCGCCCGCTCTACCTGCGGCCACCGGATGCCAAACCGCAGGACAAGGCCCGCATCGCCCGCCGATGAAGCGCCTGCTTGACCGTCTGTTTCCGCCCCGCCCGCCCCTGCTGCGGGCCGCCACGGCGGCAGACATTCCCCAACTCACCGCAATCCACGCCCGCGCCTTCGCCAGGGGCTGGGATGCCGACGAGTTCGAGAGGCTCCTCGCCGACCGCGCGGTGCGCGCCCATGTGGCGACGCTCGGCCCCCGCAAGCCGCCGGTGGGTTTCATCCTCTCCCATGCCGTGCCGCCCGAATCGGAGATCCTCACCGTTGCCGTGGTCACCGACCGCCGCCGCCGTGGGATCGGCCGGTCGCTGGTGTCCTTCCACCTCGCCCGCCTCGCCGTGGAAGGCATCTCGACCTCCTTCCTGGAGGTGGAGGCGGGCAACGCCGCCGCCCGCACGCTCTATGCCCGTCTGGGCTATGCGGAGGTCGGCCGCCGGCGCGGGTATTATGCAGGCGGGGCCGACGCGCTGTTGCTGCGTCGCGACTTCTGAGCTGCGGCAAGTCCGCATCGGCGAGCCTTGGTCCGCCCCCTTGCGGCGCTGAAGCGGCGGCGCGATAAGGCAGGGGAAAGTCCCCGGGTCGTCGCGGAGGTCCGCTTGAGCGGAAAGATCAGCCTCATTGAGGAAGCCTGCCTCGCCAAGGGCATGCGGATGACCGAGCAGCGCCGGGTCATCGCCCGCGTGCTGTCGGGCGCGCAGGATCACCCCGACGTGGAGGAGCTGCACCGCCGCGCCGTGGCCATCGACGACAACATCTCCATCTCCACTGTCTATCGCACCGTGAAGATGCTGGAGGATGCCGGCATCATCGAGCGGCATGATTTCGGCGACGGCCGTGCCCGCTACGAGCAGATGCCCGACGAGCACCATGACCATCTGATCGACCTTCGCTCGGGCCAGGTCATCGAGTTCCGCTCCGAACAGATCGAGGCGTTGCAGGAGCAGATCGCCCGCGAGCTCGGCTTCAAGCTGCGGGGTCACCGCCTCGAGCTCTACGCGGTGCCCCTCGACGAGGACGAGAAGCCGTGACGTCCCCCGGCGGGCCGCCCGCGGCGCCCGCTCCCAACGACGGTCAGTCCCATCCGCCGGCGGGCCTCGCGCCCCTTGGTCCGGAACAGCCCCGGGTCTCGCGCCTGATGGACCGACTCCGGCTCGCCGGTGTGCTGTCTGTCGTCGGCGCAGTGACGCTGGCGGGCATTCCGGCACAATGGATCTCGCTCAAGCTCGGCCTCGATGCCCGCCGCCACATCCCGCGGCTTTATCACCGCATCCTGCTGCGGATGATCGGCGTGCGCGTGCATGTGCGCGGGACGCCGGCGGCAGACCGGCCACTGCTGATCCTCGCCAACCACGCCTCCTGGCTCGACATTCCGGTGGTCGGCTCGCTGACGCCCCTGTTCTTCGTGGCGAAGAGCGAGGTGGCGGGCTGGCCGCTCATCGGCCTTCTCGCGAAATTCCAGCGCACCGTCTTCGTCGATCGCCAGCGCCGCCACGCCACCGGCGCGGTCAACCGGGAGATCGCCGGCCGCCTCGCCGACGGTGACCCCGTGGTGCTCTTCGCGGAAGGGACGTCGAGCGACGGCAACCGCGTGCTGCCGTTCCGCACGGCTCTGGTGGGTGCCGCGCGCGAGGCCTTCGCCGCCGGGACAGAGGTGGTGGTGCAACCCCTCGCCGTCTCCTACGTGCGCCTTCAGGGCCTGCCGATGGGCCGCAGTCATCGGCCGGTGGCGGCCTGGTTCGGCGACATGGAGCTTGCCCCTCACCTCATGGACGTTCTGCGCCACGGCGCCATCGACGTGGAGGTAACCTTTGGCGCCCCGGTGCGGCTCGATGCGGCCCATGACCGCAAGAGCGTCACGCGGGAAAGCGAGGCGATTGTACGCCGGCTGTGCGCCAGCGCCCTCGCCGGCCGGGCGGACGATCAGGCATCGCCTCAGCCCGTACAGCGCCTCTTGCCGGACGCGCCCACCTCCGGCATCAACGCGTCATGATCTCGCTCGCCGCCATCGGCTTCGGCTATTGCGCCCGGCACCTAGTGGCCGAGGATCGGGCCGCCTTCGGCCGCGTCATCGGAACCGCGCGGGATGCGGCGCGCCTGTCCGCGTTTCCTGGGGATGTGGAGGCGTTCGTCTTCGACGGGAAGACGCTCGGGCCGGAGCTCATCGCCGCGCTGAGCGATGCGCGGGTCCTTCTTGCGTCCGCTCCTCCGGACGAAACCGGCGATCCGATCCTATGCTGCGGTGCGGAAATTCTCGCCGCCGGCCGGCTGAAGCAGGTGATCTATCTCACCACGCTCGGGGTGTACGGCAACCACGATGGCGCCTGGGTCGATGAGACCACGCCGCCACGCGCCGGCAGCGCGCGCCTCGAACGGCGGCTGAGGGCGGAAGCCGACTGGCAGGCATTCGGCCAGCGGAACGGCATCCGCGTCGCGGTGCTGCGTCTTGCCGGCATCTATGGCCCGGGCCGCAATGCGCTGGTCCAGCTGCGGGCCGGTGAGGCGCGGCGCATCGACAAGCCAGGGCAGGTGTTCAACCGCATCCACGTGGACGACATCGTCTGTGCCATCCGCGCGGCCATCGCCCACCGCTATGACGGGATCATCAACGTTACCGACGACCTGCCTGCCCCGCCCGGCGATCCCATCGCCTACGCCGCGAGCCTGTTGGGCATGGAGCCGCCACCTGCCATACCGTTCGATCAGGCAGCGCGCGAAATGAGCCCCATGGCGCTCTCCTTCTGGGCCGGCAACAAGCGCGTGGGCAATGCCCGGCTCAAGGAAGAACTCGGTGTCATCCTGCGCCATCCGACCTATCGCGAAGGCCTGTCCGCGCTCCATGCCGCAGGTGAGAGAGGGCTCTGACTAGAGCACGCGCCGATCTGATTGCACCGCAATCAGATCGGATCATGCGTTCCCTATCATTAAGTTAGAGGGCGATTGACCGATCAAATTGGTTCAATTTGATCGGATCGCGCTCTAGCGCCGCACGAAGGTGAGGTAGGTCGGCACGCGGCCGTGCGCCACGGCCTTCGCTTCGTAACGCGTGCCCGGCCAGAACGGATAAGGCGTGCGCCAGTCGTCGGCGCGCTCCGCCTTCCATGAGAAGGCGCCGTGTGCGCGGGTGTGGGCGAGCGTCCAGCCGACATAATGGGGAACGTCGGACGCGAAGCGGAACACGCCGCCGGGGCGGATGACCCGGGCGAACCGGTCGAGATTGTCCGGGCGCACGAAGCGCCGCTTCCAATGCCGCTTCTTCGGCCAGGGATCGGGATAGAAGAGGTCCACCCCATCGAGGCTCCCGGTGGGCAGCCGGTCGAGCAGCAGCGCCGCGTCGAGGTCGAAGACCCTTACGTTTGCGAGGGCCCGGGCATCGAGATCCACCAGCATCCGCGCCAGGCCGTTGAGGAACGGCTCGACGCCGATGAAGCCCATGTCCGGCCGACGCGCCGCGTGGTCGATCAGGTGCTCGCCGCAGCCGCAGCCGATCTCCAGCCAGTACCCCTGCCTTGGCGCGGCGAAGAGATCCGCCGGGGCGGCGGCCGCATCCAGGTCGAGCCGGTAGCGTGGCAGAAGATGCGCGAGTGCATCCTGCTGCAAGCCGCGCAGCGTCTTGCCGATGCGCCGGCCATAGAAGGCGCCGCGCGCCTCCGCGGCCTCGGCTGCGGCGAGGAGGCCCGTGGGTTCGCGCGGATCGGCGGGGTCTGCGCGGTTCTGGGTCGGGTCTGGGCTCATGGGTGTCATGCTGAAAAAGGCACCGGCCGGACTGCAGGGCAATCCGGCCGGCGGGTCAACTCAGGTGGGATCAAGATGCGACGTGGCAGCCTTGAGGCTCAGGCCACGGCCGACTTGAGCGCGTCGACGAGATCAGTCTTCTCCCAGGAGAAGCCACCGTCCGCTTCGGGCGCGCGGCCGAAGTGGCCGTAGGCGGCGGTGCGGGCATAGATGGGCTTGGTGAGGCCGAGGTGCTCGCGGATGCCGCGGGGGCGCAGGTTCATGACCTCGCGCAGCACCTTCTCAAGCTTCGCCTCGTCCACCTTGCCGGTGCCATGCAGGTCCGCATAGACCGCCAGCGGATCGGACACGCCGATGGCATAGGCGAGCTGGATGGTGGCGCGGTCGGCGAGATCGGCGGCGACCACGTTCTTGGCGAGATACCGCGCGGCATAGGCGGCCGAACGGTCCACCTTGGTCGGGTCCTTGCCGGAGAAGGCACCGCCGCCATGGGGGGCGGCGCCGCCGTAGGTGTCCACGATGATCTTGCGGCCGGTGAGGCCGCAATCGCCGTCGGGACCGCCGATGACGAACTTGCCGGTGGGGTTGACGTGCCAGACGGTGGCATCCGTCACCCAGCCGTCCGGCAGAGTCTTCTTGATGTAGGGCTCGACGATGGACTTCACGTCGTGAGACGTGAGGTGCTCTTCCAGGTGCTGGGTGGACAGCACGATCTGGGTGACGCCCACCGGCTTGCCGTTCTCGTACTGCACGGTGACCTGGCTCTTGGCGTCGGGGCCGAGCGCGTGGGTCTCGCCGGAGTGACGGGCGTCCGCCAACACCTTCAGGATCTTGTGGGCATAAAAGATGGGAGCGGGCATCAGCTCCGGGGTCTCGCGCACGGCGTAGCCGAACATGATGCCCTGGTCGCCAGCGCCCTCATCCTTGTTGCCGGCGATGTCCACGCCCTGCGCAATATCCGCCGACTGGGCGTGCAGCAGAACGTCGATATCGGCGTTTTCCCAGTGGAAGCCGTCCTGCTCGTAGCCAATGTCCTTGATGGCAAGGCGCGCGGCGTGGGACAGGAGGTCCTTGGTGATGGACGACGGGCCGCGGGTCTCGCCGGCGATCACCACCTTGTTGGTGGTGGCCAGCGTCTCGCAGGCAACGCGAATCTGGCTCGGGTCCCAGCCTTCGGTTTCCGCGGTGCGGAAGAAGGTGTCGACCACCTCGTCGGAAATCCGGTCACAGACCTTGTCCGGATGTCCCTCGGAAACCGATTCGCTCGTGAAAAGATACGACTGACGCGCCATAAGACGGCCCCTGTTTCGCCCGCGCCACGGTGCGGCAACCCTTTTTCGCAACGCAGCGGCGGGCGGTCAAGGTCGCCAGCGCGAAATCGTTCGCCAAAACGAACGCTTCACGCCTCGGTTTCGCCGGCGATCGCAATCACCAGATCAACGATGCGGCGCCGCACGCGGGCGTCGGAAATCCGCATGAAGTTCCGGGTGAGCGTCAGTCCGTCGGACGTGGCGAGGAAGTCGGAGACATAGGCGGGGGACTGCTCTTCGGAGAAGCCCTCACCCTCGGGACCGACGGTGGGAGCGCCTTCGAAGAAGAAGGCCACGGGAACGCCGAGGACAATGGAAATCTGCTGGAGGCGGCTCGCGCCGATGCGATTCGTGCCCTTCTCGTACTTCTGGATTTGCTGGAAGGTGATGCCCAGATGCTCGCCCAGCTTTTCCTGGCTCATTCCCACCATCATCCGCCTCATGCGGACACGCGAGCCGACGTGCTTATCAATAGGGTTCGGCGCCTTCTTGGCCATGGTCTCTCCGGCTATGTCGGAAAAGATTACTCGATACTTCGCATCGCGAAGGCTGCCCTGATTGCCGGCGAACATAGGCATACAATCGGTAGGCGTCGATCAACCTTTGCGTGTAATGCAACCGCAAAGCGGTATGACCGCTAAAGTGAGAGCCGTGGCCAGAAGAATAAAAAGGATGATACCGCCAAGCTTGGCCGCAGGAGAAACCGTTTCCAACGGCTTCGGGAGGGGGCCGTCCACCAGCCCTTCCTGCCCGAGGCCATGCGATGCGACAATACGCCCCATCGGATCAATGATGGCCGAGATGCCCGTGTTCGCAGCGCGCACCAGCGGCAGCCCTTCCTCGACCGCGCGCATGCGGGCCTGAGCGAAATGCTGGTAGGGGCCTGGCGTCAGGCCGAACCAAGCGTCATTGGTCAGGTTGAGCAACCACTCCGGCCGCGGACCTTGCGGAACTACCTTTCCCGGAAAGATAATTTCATAACAGACGAGCGGAGCGGCCAAAGGTAGCCCCGGTATCCGGAGGGGGACCAGCTCCGGACCGGAGGAGAAACCGCCGCGCACACGCGTAAGTTGCTCCAACCCCACCGCCTCAAGCTCAGCCTGAAACGGCAGATACTCCCCGAACGGGACGAGATGCACCTTGTCGGTGTTCTCCAGCACCCGCCCCCTGTGGTCCATCACCCTGATGGAATTGAAGAAAGGCGATCGCTGGCCGGGCGGTGGCAAGTCGTAGCGCACCGCCCCGGTCACCAGCGTCACGTTGGGCGGCAGGACGGCGGCGATGGCCTCCGCAGCCCAAGGTTCGCGCTCATAAATGAAAGGAAATGAGGATTCCGGCCAGATCAGCACGGTTACGTCGGCCAGCCCGGCAGGATAGGTCTCGCTCTTCTTGGCGCTCAGCGCGAGATAGTCTTTCAGAATCTGTTCGCGCCGGTCGTACGCGAACTTCTTGTCCTGCGAGAGGTTGGGCTGCATCACCCGCAGGGCCACCCCGGGCACGGTCGCAACCGGCGTCGTCGCGAGCCGCCAACTGCCCCACGCCGCCGTGCCGGCGATGAGAAGGCCGGCCGCCCCGACCACAGCCATCCCGCGCCGCCCCGGCACCAGCAGCAGCGCCGGCGTCGACAGCAGCAGCACGCAGAAGAAGGTGAGGCCCCACACCCCCACGACGGATGCCGCCTGCATCAGCAGAAGGTCGTCCGAGAAGGCATAGCCGTAGGTGTTCCAGGGAAAGCCGGTGAGGACGTTGCCGCGCAGCCATTCCGCCAGCGTCAGGCCGAAGGTGAGCGCGAAGAGACGCAGGCTGCCTTTCGACCACAAAAGGCGTGCCGCCGCCGTTCCGAACGCCGTGAACAGGGCCAGCCCCGCTGGCATCGCCACCACCGCGAACGGCAGCAGCCAGCCGAACACATCCGCCTCCACCAGGAAGGCAGCACCGATCCACCAGAGGGAGGCGAGAAAATAGCCGAAGCCGAACCACCAGCCGACGGCCGCCGCCGAAACGAGACGGGTCTTGAGATCCCCCCGGCAGCCGTCGAGCAGCAGCACGAGGACCGGGAAGCTGAGCGCCAGCACCGGCCACAGATCGAACGGCGGCATGGCAAGGGCGCCGGCCGCGCCGGCCATCCACGCGACGCCGCGCCGCCGCCAGCCAGTGAGGAAGCGCAGCATCAGGATGCGCGAGCGCCATGTCGGTGCGGTCAGGGCCCCGCCGCGACGGGGGGCGGCCTTTTGGGAAGACGCCACCTTGGGGGGAAAAGCCACGCTGTGGGTCAGGCGTCGGGCGGCGCGGCGTGGCCGGCGGCGGTGCCGTCGAGATCCCGGGGCGGGATGATGCGCAGCTTCTTCAGCCGGCGCGGGTCGGCCTCCACCACGTCCACATCGAAGCCGCCCGGCAGCGAAATCACCTCTCCGGTCTTCGGCACGCGGGAAGCGATGCGCACCACCAGGCCGCCGACGCTGTCCACCTCCTCCATCGCCTCTTCCGAGGCGAAGGCGGTGCCGAGCACCTCCACCGCCGCTTCGAGGGGCGTGCGGGCATCGGCGAGATAGCTGCCGTCGGGTTGGCGGGTCAGAAGGGTTTCTGCCGCCTCGTCGTGCTCGTCCTCGATCTCGCCGACGATCTCCTCCACCACGTCCTCGATGGAGACGAGGCCGTCCGTGCCGCCATATTCGTCGATGACGAGGGCGAGGTGGGTGCGGGCGGCCTGCATCGAGACGAGCAGGTCCACCGCCGGCATGGATGGCGGCACATAGAGGATGCGGCGGATGAGACCGGCGGTCTCGAGCGTCGCGTCGAGATTCACCTTGCCGAGGTCGATCTTGCCGGATGCGGAGGCGAGGTCACCGGCGAGGAAGGCGATGAGGTCGCGGATGTGGACCATGCCCACCGGATCATCCAGCGTGTCGTCATAGACCACGAGCCGGGAATGGCCGACCGTGACGAACAGCTTCAGCAGTTCGCCGAGGGCCGCGTCCTTGCGCACGGCGACGATCTCGGCGCGGGGCACCATGATGTCCCCGATGCCCACCTCCCGCAGGTGCAGGATGTTGCGCAGCATCTTGCGCTCGGATGGGGTGAATTCCCCCTCCTCCTCGGGTGTCTCCGCCGCGGCGAGCACCTCCACGAGGTCGGTGCGCAGGGAGCCGTGCGGGCGGAACGTGCCGAGGAGGGCACGCAATCGATCGAGAAAACTTTGCGGCTCCGCGGAGCTGGTCTCGGTCGGCTGGTCGATGTTGGACATGTTCGTTATCAAGCCGCTGTCGCTTCAGTCCTGCGGCAGGCCATAGGGATCGGCGATCCCGAGGCCCGCGAGGATGTCGCGCTCAAGCGCCTCCATTTCCTCTGCTTCGTTGTCGTCAAGATGATCGTAGCCCATGAGGTGCAATGTTCCGTGCACCACCAGATGGGCAAGATGATCAGCCGGCGCCTTGCCCTCCGCCTCAGCCTCGCGGCTGAGCGTCTCCAGGGCCACAATGATGTCGCCGAGGGGCTGGGGGGCGTCGATGTCGTCGGGGAGGTCCGGCTGGGGGAAGGACAAAACGTTGGTCGCCTTGTCCATGTCCCGCCAGTCGCGGTTCAGCACCCGGATGCGCGCGTCGTCGGTGAGGGTGATGGCCACCTCGCACGGCTCCGGCACCTCCTCGGCGCAGGCGAGGAGCGCGGCGCGGCAGGCGCGGATGGCGACCACTTCCGCGTCCGGAATGACGGACCAGCCCTCGGCCTCCAGCGCGACGTCGATGTCCGCGTCGATCTCAGGAGCCTGGGGGATGGGGGCGGGCGCAGCCATGACTCAGCTTCCGGCCTTGCCGGCGAGGCGGGCGGAGGCGGCCTCGATCTTGGCCGCGTCGAGGCGCTCGTAGGCAGAGACGATGCGCTGCACCAGTTCGTGGCGCACCACGTCCTCGGCCTTGAAGTGGCAGATGCCGACGCCCTCGACGCCTTCCAGCAGCCGCACCGCCTCCGCAAGACCCGAAATCTGCCCACCGGGCAGGTCGGTCTGGCTCGGATCGCCGGTGACGATCATGTGGGAGTTTTCGCCAAGGCGCGTGAGGAACATCTTCATCTGCATCGAGGTGGCGTTCTGCGCCTCGTCCAGGATCACGGCGGCATTGGAGAGGGTGCGGCCGCGCATGAAAGCGAGCGGGGCGATCTCGATCTCGCCGGATTGCAGCGCCCGCTCCACGAAGGGGCGGTCCATGAGGTCATAGAGCGCGTCGTAGATGGGCCGCAGATAGGGGTCCACCTTCTCCTTCATGTCGCCGGGCAGGAAGCCGAGGCGCTCTCCGGCCTCGACGGCCGGGCGGGAGAGGATGATCTTGTCCACCATCCGCCGTTCCAGCAGATGGACGGCATAGGCCACGGCGATCCAGGTCTTGCCGGTGCCAGCGGGGCCGTTGCCGAACACCAGAGTGTGCCGCTTGAGGGCCCGGATATAAGCGTCCTGCGCGGCGGTGCGGGCGCGCACGGGGCGGCGGCGAAGATGGATCTCGTCGAACGACTGGCGCTGCTCGGCTGGGTCGAAATCGAACAGGGAGCCCTGCGAGGTCACCTCGCGGATGGCGCCTTCCACATCGCCCTGGCTGATGTCCCGGCCCTTGCGGAGCGCCTCATACAGGTGCTCCAGCACGGCGCGAGCCTGCTCGCAGGCATCGCGCTCGCCTTCCAGCGTCACGTGGTTGCCGCGCGAATCCGCCTTCACCCCCAGCTTGCGCTCGATGAGGGCGAGGTTGCGGCCGTAATGGCCGAACAGCTGGGTGGCGAGCCGGTTGTCGTCGAAGGCCAGCACCACATGGGCGGCCGGAGGCTCGTCCGGATTGGCCCAGGGGGCCGTCACCGCCGCGCGGGCGGGTCCGTTGGAAGCCTGCGGCGCGGAGGCCGCCAGGGGACGATCACGGTTGTCGCTGCCGGATCTGCGCAAGCTCAGGCCTCCATGGCCGCAAGCGGCCGGGAATGGGCGGGGAAAGGGGTCGTCCCGGCGGGAACGCCGGCGAGGCTGTTCGGGCCAACATCGGTGATGGTGACGGTGAGAAGCTCGCCGATGCCGGCGGGCGGATCATTCACCACCACGCTCTGGAGGTACGGCGAGCGGCCGATGAGCTGGCCGGACTGGCGGCCGGGCTTCTCCAGCAGGATGTCGAAGGTGCGGCCCCGGCAGGCGGCATCGAAGGCTGCCTTGGAGGCTTCCAGCAGCTTTTGAAGCTCGGCGAGGCGCTCGGTCTTCACCTCTTCCGATACCTGCGCCTCATGATCGGCGGCCGGCGTGCCCGGGCGCGAGCTGTACTTGAAAGAATAGGCGCTGGCGAAGCCAACTTCGCGCACGAGATCGAGCGTGTCCTCGAAATCGCGATCCGTCTCGCCCGGGAAGCCGACGATGAAGTCGGACGACAAAGCGAGGTCCGGCCGCACGTGGCGCATCTTCTCGATGAGCGACAGGAACAGGTCGCGGCCGTGCTTGCGGTTCATGGCGGCGAGGATGCGGTCGGACCCGGACTGCACCGGCAGGTGCAGATAGGGCATCAACTGCGGCAGGTCGCGGTGAGCGGCGATGAGGTCGTCGCCCATGTCGCGTGGATGGGAGGTGGTGTAGCGCAGCCGCGCCAGCCCCTCCATCTGCGCCAGCCGCTCCATGAGCCGCGCGAGGCTCCAGACCTTCCCGTCCGGCCCCTCGCCGTGGAAGGCGTTGACGTTTTGGCCGATGAGGGTGATTTCGCGCACGCCCTGGTCGAGGAGACGGGCGGCCTCGTCGAGGATCTTGGTCACCGGCCGGGAGACCTCGGCGCCGCGCGTATAGGGCACCACGCAGAAGGTGCAGAACTTGTCGCAGCCTTCCTGCACCGTCACGAAGGCGGCCGGGCCCCGCTTGCGCGTGGCGGCGCGGGTGGGCGCGGGCAGGTGATCGAACTTGTCTTCGGCGGGAAATTCGGTGTCCACCACCCGTTTGCCGGCCTTCGCCTCGGCCAGAAGCTCGGGCAGGCGGTGATAGCTCTGGGGGCCGACCACAACGTCCACCACCGGCGCGCGGCGCATGATCTCGGCGCCCTCAGCCTGGGCGACGCAGCCGGCGACGGCGATCATGGTGTCGGAGCCCGCTTCCTGCTTCTGTTTCCTGAGGCGCCCGAGCTCGGAATAGACCTTCTCGGCGGCCTTCTCGCGGATATGGCAGGTGTTGAGGATCACAAGGTCGGCCTCGGCCGGGTCCTGCGTCTCCACATATCCCTCGCGCGCCAGCGTGTCCGCCATACGATGGGAATCGTAGACGTTCATCTGGCAGCCGAAGGATTTCACATAAAGCTTGCGGGGCTCGTGCATGTCGCCTGTTCTGTCGCCGTCGATCTTCGCGTGTGGGCGCGACGCGATCGTGACGCCAGCTCTTGTCGCCCCCTTCATGGTTCCGTGAGCCTTTGATCCTACCGGCAAACCCGCCGGATGGAAATGGGCGGTGGATCTCACGCCCCGGACGTCGCTGCGGCCCACTCGGCCGCGACCCCCGGATCGGTCTCTGCAGGCAGCCAATCGAAGGCTAGCCGCGCAGTCGTTGCGGGGTCCGCCAGCCGCCCCAGCGCCCACACCGCAGCACCTCTTACCAGAGCGGATTCATCCGCCAGTCGCGCCTCCACCTGCGGCAGCAGCCTCGCATCCCCCGAATTGCCGATGGCGATCAGCACGTTGCGAACGAAGCGGTCACGCCCGATCCGCTTGACCGGGCTTTTCGGAAAGCGGGCGCGGAAGGCGGCGTCGTCCAGCGCCACGAGCTCCGCCAGCGGCGGCGCGTCGTTCTCCGACCGTGCGGCGAGCTTTGCCTCCTGGCCCAGTTGCGCGAACTTGTTCCAGGGGCAGGCGGCGAGGCAGTCGTCGCAGCCATAGATGCGGTTGCCCATGAGCGGGCGCAGCTCGGCCGGGATCGGCCCCTTGTGCTCGATGGTGAGGTAGGAAATGCAGCGGCGCGCATCGATGACGTAAGGCGCAGGAAATGCCGCAGTCGGGCAGGCGTCGAGACAGGCGCGGCAGGAGCCGCAATGGTCTTTCTCCGGTGCGTCCGGCCTAAGCTCCAGCGTTGTCGCAATGGCGCCGAGGAACAGCCAGGAGCCGAAGTCCCGCGACACCAGGTTGGTGTGCCGCCCCTGCCAGCCGAGCCCGGCAGCAGCGGCGAGGGGCTTCTCCATCAGCGGGGCGGTATCCACGAACACCTTCACGTCGGCCGTGACGCCGCGCCGGCCGGCCTCCGCCAGCAGCGCGCGGGCGACGCGCTTGAGCTTCGGCTTGATGATGTCGTGATAATCCTCGGCGCGGGCATAGATCGAGATGGCACCGGCGTCGGTCTGGCCGAGCACGGTACGGGGATCGTCGGCGGGGCCGTAATTGAGGCCGAGCATGATGACGCTGCGCATCTGTGGCCACAGCGTCAGCGGATCGGCGCGACGGTCCAGCGTCTCGGCCATCCAGCCCATGTCGCCGCAGGCGCCTTCGGCGACCCAGGCGCGGAGCCGTTCCCCGGCTGGCAGACCAGCCTCAGGCAGGGTGATGCCGACGGCATCGAACCCTTCTTCACCGGCGAGGCGGCGGACGATCTCCTCCAGCCCGTCCGCGTCGGTCAGAAATCGAGGTCCGCGTAGGTCTTGGAGGGGGGCATCCCCGGAATGCTCTCCGTGAGCAGGGCGCGGAAGGTCGGGCGCGACTTGATCCGCGCATACCAATCCC
>JAEZMT010000007.1 GCA_023442085.1 Pseudomonadota bacterium
GCATGGTCACGTCGAACACGCCGAGGGCGGAGGTGACGCCGAGCCGGGTGATGGACATCCACCCCGCCCAGATGGTGACGCTCGCCAGCCCGAACAGCGCCCCCGCCACATAGCGCGCGGTGGGCAGCGAAGTGGTGGGAACGGGCGCGGCCGCCCTGTGCGTGTCCGTCGTCTGTGAAGTCATGACCCGCGTGTACTCATGCCCGTTCGGAATCGGGCACAAGCTACCCCGCGCGATCCATTCGACCTAATGAGAGTTTAAACTCCAATCCATGAGGTGCGCTGATGGATGGGCCGCCCTCACGCCGGGGTCGGCGCGGCCGCCCGCCAGCCGGTGACCGTCGCAAGCTCCGCTTCCGGCTCTTCCGACACCACCGCGCGCCGGCCCATGAACACGGTGCCAGCCTCCCCATCCAGCGAGAGCCAGTCGCCCTCCGCCAGCGTCTCGGCCCCCAGCCGGGCCCGGCGGGCGGCCGCATCGATGACCAGCGCGGCGCAGCCGACCACGCAGGCCCGGCCCAATTGGCGCGCCACCACGGCAGCGTGGGCGGTGCGCCCGCCCACGCTGGTGAGAATGCCCGCCGCCAGCGCCAGCGCGGCGATATCGTCGGTCGCCACATCCGGCCGCAACAGCACCACCGGATCGCCCGCCGCAGCGAGGCGGCGCGCGCCCTCCTCGTCGAACGCCACCCGGCCGCTCACCGTGCCGGGCGAGGCGGCGACGCCCCGCGCCACCGGCTCCGCCTCGCCGGAAAAGCGGGTGGCGGCGACGGCGGAAAGGTCCACCCCCTCCAGCAGGGCCAACCCCTCGGCCGGGGCGATGGCACCTTCCGCCACCATGTCCACCGCGATCCTGAGCGCGGCGCGCGGGGTGCGCTTGGCGGCGCGGGTCTGGAGGAAATAGAGGCGGCCCTCCTCGAAGGTGAATTCCACGTCCTGCACGTCGCGATAATGCCGCTCCAGCGCCGCGACGCCCTCGGCCAGAGCGGAGGCGACATCCGGCAGCACCGCGCCGAGCCGGTCGAGCCCCACCGGCTGGCGACGTCCGGAGACCACATCCTCGCCCTGCGCATCGAACAGGAGATCGGCATAGAGGCCCGGCGCCCCGCTCGCCGGATTGCGCGAGAAGGCGACGCCGGAGCCCGAACGCACGCCGGCATTGCCGAACACCATGGCCTGCACCGTCACCGCCGTGCCGGCCAAGTGCTCCAGATGGTTCAGCCGGCGATATTCGATCGCTTTCGGCGCCGCCCAGGAGCGGAACACCGCCTCCACCGCCTCGGAGAGCTGGTCGCGCGGGTCGGCGGGCACGCTCGCGCCAAAGCCGTCGCGGGCAAGGTCGAGATAGCGCGCGCAAAGGCGCTCCAGCGCCTCCGGGTCCAGCCCCTGCTCGCTTCCTGCCTGCTCGGCGGCGATGAGATCGCGCTGCACCTCCTCGAACGGCGCGCGGGGCAGGCCGGCCACCACCTCGCACCAGCCCTCGATGAAGCGGCGATGGCAATCGAAGGCGAGGCGGGGGTTGCCGTGGAGGCGCATGAGACCGCGCGCGGTCTCGGCGGTCATGCCCACGTCCAGCACGGTCTCCAGCATGCCCGGCATGGACTTTTCCGCGCCCGAGCGCACCGAGACGAGGAGCGGGCGGCGGCGGTCGCCGAAGCGCCGGCCGGTGGCCGCTTCAAGGAAGGCGAGGCCGTCCTCCAGCAGGCGCCGCACCTCGCCCCCGCGGCGTTCGCCGCAGAGCGCGGTGGAGAGGACGAAGGCGGGCGGCACGTCGAGCCCCAGCGCGTTCATGCGCCAGAGCTGGGCCGCCTTGGAGCCGAAGTCATGCGCGGTGAGGGGCGCCTTGGTGCCGCCGGGGCCGATGAAACCAATGGGGTGCGGGGTCTCGTTCTTCACGGGGCCATCTCCTCCATCACCGAGGCGCGCAGCGCGAGGGCGGCGCGGGCCAGTTCGTCGGTGGCGCCCTCGATGGCGCGGGCGAGTTCCAGGGTGGCGACCAGCGCCCCGGCATCGGTGAGCGGGTCGGTGGAGGCCGGCGCCAGCGTGGCCTCCTGAACCCGGCGATGGGCGGCATCCGCCCGGCGTTCGCCCTCGGTCACCGCGTCTATGGCTTCCAGCGTGTCGGTCACGTCTTCCCGCCGGCCGGCCGAGCCCTCGCTGGCGGCGGCCACCGCCCGTACCAGGTCGGAGCAGCAGACCACCGCGCCGGCGGCGAGATCGCGCAGGGGCGGGCCGGCGAGGCCCGGCTTCAAGCGCGCGGCGCTGGCGAGGAAGGCGGCCTCCTCGAACGCATCCACCGCCTGCTCGGCGGCGTCCGCCACGGGCAGGAAGCGCCCGCCCTGTCCGAACGGGCCGCTCGCCCGCTCGCGGGCGCCGACAACCTGCCGGTCGGCCTTCTCCTCCAGCCGTTTGGCGCGGCTGCGCAGCGCATCGCGGGCGGCATCGGAAAGGTCCACGGGGGCATCGAGCACGCCGGCCACCTCGCCGGCCAGCATGCGGGCGATGCCGAGCTGGCGCAGCACCACGGCCAGCATCTCCTCCTCCACCGAGCCGAAGCTGCGCGCGAGTTCCGCCCGCACCTCGTCGCGGATGAGCCGGGCCGAGCGGCCAGCGGCCAGCCCCTCGCTGGCGAGGCGCAGCACCTCGGCGAGGAAGCGCGCCGCGCCCTCGCGCCCCAGCACCCGGTCGAGCCGCGCGCCATAGGGCACCCGCCCCTCGGCACTGCGGCGCACGGCGTCGAACACCAGTTCCGGCCCGCCCATCTCCAGGAAGCCGCGATGGCCGATGGCGCCGCGCGCGGCGGTGCGCAGCAAAGCGATGGCGGTAGGCTTGTCCACGAAGGTCTGCAGCGCCTTGCGCGCCTTGTTCCAGTCGATGAGGAAGACGATGTTGCGGCCCACGGCGGCAAGGAAGCCGTCGAGCGCCTCCGCGTCGGTCGCGGTGAAACGCCCGGTGACGAGGTGGAAGGCCGCCCCGCCCGCGATGCCCGCCGCCGTGCGCTCGGCGAGGGGCGTCCACTCGGCCCCGGCATCGGAGAACAGGGAGATGAAGAACTTGGCGCGGGAGCGGTGGACGTCCGTATAGGTGACGGTCGCCGTCAGCCCCTCCACCGCGATGATGATGACATGGGCATCGGTGGTGCCGATGTCGTTCTGGATCACGAGGCGCGCCCCGCTGCGGCTCCCCGTTGTGTCGAGGCCGGGATGGCCGAAGATCAGCCGGCGCGTCTCGGCGAGCCCCGCCATGAAGGCGGCGATGTGCGGCTTGTCGTCCTCCGCGATGCCCAGCGTCCGCGCGCCGGCCACCGTCTCCGCCGAGAGGGCGGCGGAGAGCCGGTTCAGCGCCTTGTGCAAATCCATGACGAGGAGGTGCGCGCTGTCCGCCCCGCCGCGCCGGGCGCTGGTGAGGCGCACGAGATCGGCCTCGGAGAGGATGTCGTCCGTGCCCGCGGCGAAGGCCGTGCGCAGGGCCGCAAGACGCGCGGCGAAGGGTTCCGCGCCCGCGTCGCCGGCCGCTTCGAGCGGATCGGCCATGGCGGCGATGTCGTCGAGGATCGCCTGCGTCAGCCGGCCCGCGCCGGCCACCTGAAAAGCGCCGCCGTCGAGCAGCCGGGCGCTGGCGATGGCCGCGTCGAGCCCGTCACCGTCGAGGCCGGCGGCGCGCGCCTCGGCGTCCAGCGGACGCACGGGAGCGGCGGGCGAACGGGCGCGGGCGGCGGCGTCCTGCAAGGCGGTCATGCGCAGCTTGGCGCGGTCATTGGCGGCGAGCGCACGCTCCAGCCGCGCCGGGAGCAGCAACCCGCCCTCGCCGAGAGCCTCGACGATCAGGGTCTTCTCCATGTCTCCGCCTCCTCGTCACCTGAAACGCACAGCCCGCCGGCGCGCCGGCCGCGAAAGCGGGCGCCGGGTGTCGAAAGGCTGTGTGGGACTTTCGGCGCCTCCGCTTTACGACCGGCATCTGACAAATCGACGACACGCCGCTCATGCCGGCCTTCCCCGCCGGATCGCCCGCGCGCCGAGCTTCCACAGCTCGCGCGTCCAGACGACCGAGCTTGCCACCGCCGCGCACACCAGCCAGTCCCGCACCGTCAGCGGGACGGTCGAGAAGGCCTGCTGCAGCACCGGCAGATAGAGCACCAGCGCATGGAGGAGCAGCGAGGCGGCGACCGCGGCGATGAGCCAGCGGTTGGCGAAGGGCCGCACGAAGGCGCTCACGGTGTCGGAGCGCGCGTTGAAGACATTGAACAGCTGGAACAGGACGAGGGTGGTGAAGGCCATGTTCTGGCCGTAGGCCAGGGTGCCCTGCCCCTCCACGAGCCCGCCCGGCAGGGACAGGTCGATGACGAAGAGCGTGCCCGCCGCCATCACCGCGCCGACGAAGACGATGCCCGCCCACATGGTGCCGGTGATGACGCCCTCGCCGTGCCGGCGCGGCGGCCGTGACATCACGTCCCGGTCGGCCGGATCGATACCGAGGGCGAGCGCGGGCGCGCCGTCGGTCACGAGGTTGATCCAGAGAATCTGGGTGGCCAGCAGCGGCAGCGCCACGCCGGAGCCCGCCGCCTCGGCCGCGGCCGAAAGGCCGATGCGGTCGGCGAGCAGCAGCCCGAGGACCATGGTCATCACCTCGCCGATGTTGGACGACAGCAGGTAACGCAGGAACTTGCGGATGTTGGCGAAGATCGCCCGGCCTTCCGCCACGGCGCGCACGATGGTGGCGAAATTGTCGTCCGCCAGCACCATGTCGGCCGCCTCCTTCGACACGTCCGTGCCGGTGGTGCCCATGGCGATGCCGATATCCGCCGCCTTGAGTGCCGGCGCGTCGT
>JAEZMT010000010.1 GCA_023442085.1 Pseudomonadota bacterium
CATCGGCGGCGCGGGCCGGGGGGCCGGCCGAATGCGCCGTCGCGCCGGCAGGGGCAGAGGCGGGCGCGGTGCCGGGCGTGGCCGCCGCGCCGTCCGGCTTCTGGCCGGGCAGGTTGTTCAGGCGGAAGTCGAGCTGCACATGGCCCTGGAACAGGGCTCGCGCGCCGCGATCGGTCACGTCGAGCCGGTCGGCGACCAGCTTGCCGTCGAGATAGGTGAAGACCACCGGCTTGGCGGTGGCGATGGTACCGGCCTTGATGTCCACCTGGGCGTCTTCCAGCTTGCCGCCGTAGCCGCCGTTCATGGCGAGATCCACGCCGTCGCCGAGCGTGACGAACTGCTTCTTGGTGTCGAAGCTGCCGGTCTTGGCGTTGACGCTGGCCCAGCCCTTGTCGGCCAGCTCGAGGCGCGCCTCGATGTCGGCGAGTTCTATCACGTCCGGACGGGTCAGGTCCTGAACCGCCGTGCGGGCGGTGATGCGGTAGCCGCGATTGTCGTCGGTGAAGCCGGAGAGCTTGGGCAGCTCCATGGTCAGGCGCGAGCCCGACAAGGTGAGGTGTCCGATATCGAACGGCAGATCGATGGAGAGCTTCAGCCGCGAGAGGATGGATACCGCGCCGATGCCGATGACTGCCACGATGATGGTGAGCGGCACCAGCCGCTTGATCCAGCGCACGCGCGTGCTGTGCCGCCGCGCCTTCCTGAAGTCGGGCGGGGGCGGCGGGGCGAAGGCTTCGGCCTCCCGCGCATCGAAATCGTGTGGCGGCACGTGTCGGTTCATGGCCCTGTTCCGGCGGCGGGCCTGCCCCGCTGGCGCCTGTTCGCGGCTGCACACCCGCAGAAGCGGGCGTCCGGCGCGTCGCCCCACGCGCGGGGTCCAAGGTGTCCGAAATGGCGCCCAGAGGCAAGGGCCGCGCCCAAGCCTCTGGGATGCAACGCTTTTATGCGCGCGGCCCGATCACGAATGGGCGAAGATGTCCTCGTCCGCCCAGCCGGACAGGTCGAGGGCGGCGCGGGCGGGCAGGAAGGCGAAGCAGGCGGCGGCGAGGCCGGTGCGCCCCTCGCGCGCCAGCATGTCCTCCAGCTTGGCCTTCACCGCGTGCAGGTGGAGCACGTCCGAGGCGGCATAGGAGAGCTGGGCGTCGGAGAGGTCGGCGGCGCCCCAGTCCGAGCTCTGCTGCTGCTTGGAGATGTCCACGTTGAGGAGTTCGCGCAGCAGGTCCTTCAGGCCGTGGCGGTCGGTGTAGGTGCGCACCAGCCGCGAGGCGATCTTGGTGCACCACACCGGCTGAGGCATCACCTTGAAGGTGTGCTGGAGCACGGCGATGTCGAAGCGGCCGAAATGGAACAGCTTGGTCACGTTCGGATCGGTCAGGAGCCGCACCAGATTGGGCGCGCTGCCGGGACCGGCGCCCTGCGGGATCTGCACCAGATCGGCGCTGCCGTCGCCATTCGAGAGCTGGACGAGGCACAGCCGGTCGCGGAACGGGTCGAGGCCCATGGTCTCGGTGTCGATGGCCACGATGGAGGAGGCCACGAAGTCCGCGGGCAGGTCGCCGCGGTGGAGGCGGATGGTCATCTGTGTCTTTTGCCTTGTTCGAGCACGGCTTTTAGCGAACGCCCGCCCCCCTGTCGATGCCGCAGCGCGGCACGGACGACCCGGTGCGTCGCGCTGCGGGCCGTGCTAGAAGCGGCGCCATTCGAAATCGGGAGAGCTTGGGGGGATCTTGATGCGTTCGTTCTTCGTCGCGGGCCTTGCCGGCCTGCTGGTCGCGCTCGGCCTTGCGGCCGCCGCCACCGTTGCCACCACCTCCGTCGCAGAAGCCCAGCCGCTGCCGCCCGGGAGCTACCTGCGCAGCTGTCGCGACGTGCAGACCCGCGGCCCCAACCTTGTCGCCTTCTGCGCCACCCGCAACGGCCAGTGGGTGCCGGCGCGGCTGAACGACTTCCCCACCTGCCGGGGCGACATCTCCAACCAGAACGGCCAGCTGTGGTGCGAACGGCGCCCTGGGCCTCCGCCCATGCCGAACCCCGGCTTCGGTCCTCCCGGCTCCTATCGCCAGACCTGCAACCGCGTGGAATTCCGCAACGGCGTGCTGAGCGCCTTCTGCCGCACCCGCGCCGGCAATTTCCAGCCCTCCGTGCTGAACACCCTGACCTGCCAGCCGGGGACCGACATCTCCAACCAGGACGGCACCCTGTGGTGCCAGCGCCGGCAGTCCCTGCAGCCGCCTCCGGGCAGCTACATGCGCACCTGCCGCAACATCTCGGTGGGCGGCGCGGGCATGCTGCGGGCCCAGTGCCAGCGGGTGAACGGCTCCTGGAACCCGACGGCGCTGAACCTCAATGCCTGCGGCCGCTCCCGCGACATCTCCAACCAGAACGGCAATCTCGCCTGCTTCTGAGCGGGACCTGACACAACGACGAAGGGGCGCTCCGGCGCCCCTTTTTCTTTGTGCCGCTGCGGCAAGCCCGGACGTTTTCTGTTATGCCTCGCGCGGTATTTCGATGCCGATTCGGGGAGGCTCCGGCATGTTCTTCCGTGCAGCTCTGAAGCGTCTTGCCGGCGGGATCATCCTCGCATCCGCCCTCACCGCCGCCCCGGCCATGGCCCAGCAAGGCGTGCCGCAGGGCAGCTATCTGGAGAGCTGCCGGCAGGTGCAGGTGCGCTGGGGGAAGGATCTCGCCGCCTTCTGCGCCACCCGCGCGGGCGAATGGGTGGTCTCGCGCCTCGACGACTTCCCCTCCTGCGGCGGCGACATCGCCAACCGCAACGGCCAGCTCGTCTGCCGCGACATGCCGGCGCCGGGATCGCTCTACGGCACCCTTGCGCCGCCACCACCCGCGCGCCCCCAGCCGCCGGCCCCGCCGCCCGTGGTCCAGCGCCCGCCGGCCGGCACCTATACGTCCTCCTGCCGCGACCTGAAGCTGGAAGGCAGCTGGCTCTCCGCCACCTGCCACGACGGCTGGGGCAACTGGCGCGAGGCCGGCCTCTCCCTCACCGGCTGCCCCCTCGGCGCGGACATCGCCAATGTGGAAGGCCGGCTCGCCTGCCGCTCCTTCACCTCCCAGCACGCGGGCGACTATCCCCCGCCCGGCTCCTATCAGGAGACCTGCCGGGACGTGTCGCTCGAATCCGGCACCCTGCGCGGCACCTGCCTGAGCCGTCGGGGCGCGTGGCTCTCCTCCTCGCTCTATCTCTCCTGGTGCAGCAACCGCGAGGTGGTGAACGACGACGGCATCCTGCGCTGCGCATCCGCCGTGTCGTCCTCCGCATCGGGCTGGAACACGACGCCCGCGCCCTACGGTTCCTACCGCTCCACCTGCCGGGACGTGACGGTCAGCGGCGGCTTCCTGCGGGCCATGTGCCAGGATCGCGGCGGCACTTGGCGCACTTCGATACCGCTCCAGCTGTCCCAATGCCTCCAGGGCGCGGACATCTACAACGACAACAGCGACCTGCGCTGCTCCCGTGCCGGCTCCTCCGGCTTCAGCGACCGCCCGCCGCCCGGCTCCTACATGGCGAGCTGCCGCGACATCCGCGTGGTGGCGGGCTGGCTGAAGGCCTCCTGCCAGGACCGCAACGGCCGCTGGTCCGAGGCCACGACCGCCGTATCCTGGTGCAGCCCGGGCCGCGACATCGCCAACGACAACGGGCGGCTGACCTGTCGCTAGGGCGCGATCCGAGCGGCTTGAATCAAGCCGCTCGGTGAATCGCCCTCTAATTCCAAGAGAGAATGCGTCAGCCGCGGTCGTCAGCCGCGCGGGTCTTCCCCAGCCCCAACGTGACAGCGCCCCATTGCTCGGCTATGGGCGTGCCCCCGTCACCGCAGGAGAGGATGAGACCCCATGGCCGCCGCACCGCAGGGCAACGCAGACGCCATCGCCCGCCTCATCGCCGCCGAGATCAATGCCCGCCCGGCGCAGGTCACGGCGGCCGTCTCCCTGATCGACGAAGGCGCCACCGTTCCCTTCATCGCCCGCTACCGCAAGGAGGTGACGGGCGGCCTCGACGACACCCAGCTGCGCACGCTGGAAGAGCGCCTCTCCTACCTGCGCGAGCTGGAAAGCCGCCGCGCCGCCGTGCTCTCCTCCATCGACGGGCAGGGCAAGCTCTCCGACGAGCTGCGCGGCAAGATCGAGGCCGCCACCACCAAGGCGGAGCTGGAAGACCTCTATCTCCCCTACAAGCCCAAGCGCCGCACCAAGGCGGAGATCGCCCGCGAGAAGGGCCTCGGGCCTCTCGCGGACGCGATCCTGGCGGATCGCTCCGTTCCTCCCGCAACGCGCGCGGCCGCCTTCCTCAATGAGCAGGTGGCGGACATCAAGGCGGCGCTGGACGGCGCCCGCGACATTCTCGTGGAAACCTTCGCCGAGAATGCCGAGCTGGTGGGCCGCCTGCGCGGGCACCTCAAGGCCAGCGCCATGCTCAAGGCCAAGGTGGCCGAGGGGAAGGAGGAGGCCGGCGCCAAGTTCCGCGACTATTTCGACCATTCCGAGAAATGGGCCACCGCTCCCAGCCACCGCGTGCTCGCCATGCTGCGCGGGCGCAACGAGGAGATGCTGACCCTCGACCTGGTGGTGGACGAGGATGCCACCACCCCGGTGAAGCCGGCCGAGCGCATCGTCGCCGAGGCCTATGACATCCCCCTCGCCAATGGCGCCCCGGCCGATTCCTTTTTGCTGGATGTGGCGCGCTGGGCGTGGCGGGTGAAGCTCTCGCTGCACCTCACCGTGGAGCTGATGAGTGAGATGCGCGAGCGGGCGGAGGAGGAGGCCATCCGCGTCTTCGCCCGCAATCTCAAGGACCTGCTGCTCGCCGCCCCGGCCGGCTCGCGCGCCACCATGGGGCTCGATCCGGGCATCCGCACCGGCGTGAAGGTGGCGGTGGTGGACGGCACGGGCAAGCTCATCGCCACGTCCACCGTCTATCCCTTCCAGCCGCGCAACGACGTGCAGGGCGCCATGGCGGAGCTGGCGCACCTCATCCGCCGCCACAATGTGGAACTGATCGCCATCGGCAACGGCACGGCGAGCCGCGAGACGGACAAGCTCGCCGCCGACCTCATCGCCGCTTTGCCACCGGATGCTTCCGGGAAAAAGCCCATCAAGGTGGTGGTGAGCGAGGCCGGCGCCTCGGTCTATTCCGCCTCCGCCACCGCCGCTGCCGAGATGCCGGACATCGACGTGTCCCTGCGCGGCGCCGTCTCCATCGCCCGCCGCCTCCAGGACCCGCTGGCGGAACTGGTGAAGATCGAGCCCAAGGCCATCGGCGTCGGCCAGTACCAGCACGACGTGGACCAAGCGCGCCTCGCGAAAGCTCTCGATGCGGTGGTGGAGGATGCGGTGAACGCCGTGGGCGTGGACCTCAACACCGCCTCCGCCTCGCTGCTCGCCCGCGTGTCGGGCCTCGGCGCCTCGCTGGCGGAGGCCATCGTGGCCCATCGCAATTCGGTGGGGGCGTTCAAGACCCGCAAGGAATTGCTGAAGGTCGCCCGCCTCGGCCCGCGCACCTTCGAGCTGGCCGCCGGCTTCCTGCGCATCCCGGACGGGGCCGAGCCGCTGGATGCCTCCGCCGTGCATCCGGAAGCCTATGAGGTGGCGAAGAAGATCGTCGCCGCCTGCGGGCGCGACGTGCGCCAGATCATGGGCGACACGGCGGCGCTGAAGGCGCTGGACCCGCGCGCCTTCGTGGACGAGCGCTTCGGCCTGCCCACCGTGCGCGACATCCTCACCGAGCTGGAAAAGCCCGGCCGCGACCCGCGCCCCGCCTTCAAGACCGCCACCTTCGCCGAGGGGGTCCACGAGATGAGCGACCTCAAGCCCGGCATGGTGCTGGAAGGCACGGTGACCAACGTCGCCGCCTTTGGCGCCTTCGTGGACATCGGCGTCCATCAGGACGGGCTGGTCCACGTCTCGGCGCTGGCCGACCGCTTCGTGAAGGACCCGCACGAGGTGGTGAAGGCCGGCGACGTGGTGAAGGTGCGAGTCGTGGAGGTGGACGTGAAGCGCAAGCGCATCGCCCTTTCCATGCGCAGGGACGATGCCAGCGCCTCCCGCCCCGCCGGCGGGCGGCCGGAGCAGCCGCGCCAAGACGGGCGCGGCAACGACTTCAGGAGCAACGACGCCCGCCGCCCGCAGCAGGGCAAGCCGGCCGACAAGGGCGGGGACAGGGGCGGAAACGGCGCCTTTGGCGCAGCGCTGGCCGAGGCCATGCGGCGCAAGGGCCAATAGGCCCCAAACGAAAACGGCCGGGCTCCGAGCCCGGCCGCGTTCACTCAAGCGTTAAGGACGCCTCAGCGGCGGGCGGTCACCCGCGCCAGCTTCGGCACGAGGCGCGTCAGGCGGGCGCGGCGGCCGGAGGGCGGGCCATCCTCGTCGTCCATCAGCATCACCGCAAAGCCCATCTGCACGCTGCCGAAGGTGATGCCCAGCGCCACCGTGAGCACGCCGAGGGCCAGCATCCCATCCGGCGAATGCGCGAACAGGCTGGCCAGGTGCGCCACGTCGAAGGCGACGAGCAGCGCCACGAAGACGGCAGCGACACCGCTCCCGATGGCGGCGTGACGGAGCAGGAAGCGGACCAGGAACGGCATGGCGGTATCCTCGGTGCAGGGCCGGGCGCTCTCGCAATCGTCGGCACCACCTCTACGTCGGCAGGCTTGGCACCGATCATTGCGCCGACCGCCATCAGCCGCAGACGCTATGAAAGCGTCTCACGCCGCTTCCGATGCGACAAGCTCTGACCCGTCGTCACAAGGTCGCAGATGCCGCCAGAACGTTTTGTCTCTGGACAAAGCGCCGTTCCCTCCCATGTGAGACACAGGCATCGCTACCGACCCCAGGGACGCTCAGGCCGGCGCTTCCGGCGCCACGAGATCAGGGAGACAGGGACATGACGAAGCCCGACAAGATGAACCGCCTCGTGGTGGTGTGCGACGGCGCCAAGGCCGTCCTTCTCGCTGATTCCGGCATCGCCCCGCAGCCCCGCCTGTCGGTGCTGGAAAGCTTCAGCGAGCCCCATCCCAGCACCGCCGCCCTCGGAACTGACCGGCCCGGCCGGGTGCATGAATCCGCCACCGTCGCCCGGAGCGCGGTGGAGACCACGGACTTTCATGCCCAGGCGGAAGCGGCGTTCATCGCCCGCGTCGCGGCACGCCTCGATGAGTTGGTGGCGGCCGGCGAGGCCCCTGCCCGCATCCTGCTCGTCGCCCCGCCAAAGGCGCTGGGCGTGCTGCGCGACGCGCTCTCCGCCCGCGTGAAGCCTTTGGTCGCGGGCGAGATGGCCAAGGATCTGGTGAAGCTGCCGGTGGACGAGATCGCCAGCCACATCGCCACCTGAGCACCTCTTGCCGGGGTGCGAAACGATCCATCGGCGGGTGGCGTTCGGATAAGGTGAAGTCGCCGACCGACCGGCCGGCGGCGGAAAGGTATTGCCCATGTCCATGTCTCCCACCCGCTCGCTCTCGCCCTGCGCCGTGTCCCGGCTTCGCCTCCTCGGCTGCGTCGTGCTGATGCTGGCGGTGGGCGCCGTCGGCGGAGCGGTGACTTCGCCGGCCATTCCCGCCTGGTACGAAGGTCTGGTGAAGCCAGGCTGGACGCCGCCCAACGCCGCCTTCCCCATCGTCTGGACGCTGCTCTATCTGATGATGGCGGTGAGCCTCTGGCGGCTGTGGGACAAGGTGCCCCCCTCCACCGCCCGCAGCGTGGCCATCGGCTTGTTCCTGGCGCAGCTGGCGCTGAACTTCCTCTGGTCGCCGGTGTTTTTCGGCCTGCAGGCGATCCACGCCGGCCTCGTCATCATCATCGGGCTCGTGGTGCTTCTGGCGCTCACGCTGCGCGCAACCTTCCCGCTGGACCGGATCGCCGGCTGGCTGCTGGTGCCCTATCTCCTCTGGGTGTGCTACGCCTCCACGCTGAATGCCGGCATCGCCGTTCTCAACTGAGCGCCGGGGAGGATCCCACGATGGTGCATTGGTCCGTCTATCTGTTCATTCCGCTGGCGCTGATGCTGGTGGCGGGGGTGCTCTTCCTCGGCCTGTTCAACTTCGCCTCGGGCGGCTCGCCGCAGCGCTCGCAGAAGCTGATGCAGATGCGCGTGCTGTTCCAGTTCCTCGCCATCATCATCGTCATGGTCACCATCTTCGCCATGGGACGCTGAACGAGGCCGCTGACGATCATGGTGAAGCTGAACAAGATCTACACCCGCACCGGGGACGACGGCACCACCGGCCTCGGCACCGGCAAGCGGGTCGCCAAATACGATCTGCGCGTCGAGGCCTATGGCGCGGTGGACGAGACCAATGCCACCCTCGGCATTGCCCGGCTCCATTTGTCCGGCGAGCCCCTGCTCGACGGCATGCTGGTGCGCATCCAGAACGATCTGTTCGACCTCGGCGCCGACCTCTGCGTGCCGCCCGCCGCCAACGAGGAGCCGGGCGCGAGCCTGCGCATCGTGCCGGCGCAGGTGACGCGACTTGAGGACGACATCGATACCCTCAATGCCGAATTGTCCCCCCTCACCTCCTTCGTGCTGCCGGCCGGCACCGCCGCCTCCGCTCATCTCCACCTTGCCCGCACCGTGTGCCGGCGGGCCGAGCGCATCATGGTCGCATTGTCGCACCAGGGCGAAGGCACGGTGGGCGAGGGCGCGGTGGGTGCACCGGCGCTGCATTACGTGAACCGGCTTTCCGACCTCCTGTTCGTGGCCGCCCGCTACGCCAATGCGCGCGGCGCGGCGGACGTGCTGTGGGTGCCCGGCAAAAGCCGGACCTGAGGCCGCCAGCTCCGTTGCCGTCGCCCGCCGCCCTGCTCTAAGCTTGCGGCAACGGGACAGGACGGCCGCAGGCGGCGGACGGGTCCCCGGGACCCTGCGATGTTCGTTCCGATCGCCGACGCCAATCCGCTGGAGCATGTGCGCCGCCCCTACGTCACATGGGGGCTGGTGCTGCTCAACGTGTTCGTGTTCGTCGCGCTCCAGCACGGCGCTTTCGGGCCGGTCAGCGAGGCCGGAGTGCTCGGCTTCGGCGCCATACCCGCGGTGGTGAGCGGCGTCGCCATCCTGCCCGAGGGCTACGAGCGGCTGCCGCCGGCCCTGACCCTCGTCAGCTACATGTTCCTGCACGGCGGGTGGCTCCACCTCATCGGCAACATGGCCTTCCTCCTGGTGTTCGCCGACAATGTGGAGGACGCCATGGGCCATGCCCGCTTCCTCCTCTTCTATCTGCTCTGCGGCATCATCGCCGGGCTCGCCCATGTGCTGGCCGAGCCAGGCTCCGAGGCGCCGCTGGTGGGGGCCTCGGGCGCCGTTGCGGGGGTGATTGCCGCCTATCTGGTCCTCCATCCAAACATCCGCCTGTGGGCGCTGGTGCTGATGAAGATCCCGCTCCGGATCCCCGCCTATTGGGCGATCGGCGCCTGGTTCGGCCTTCAGGTGTGGCAGATCCTGTCGAGCACGGATCAGGAAACGGCGTGGTGGGCGCATGTGGGCGGCTTCCTCGCCGGCGCGGTGCTGGTGGTGCTGATGCGCCGGCCGGGCGTCGCCCTCTTCGATCGCGATCCCTCCGGGGTGCCGAGCATCCGCGCGCAGGGCGTCCGAACGCCGCGCCGGAGCGAGCGTTGACACGCTTTCGGCCCACTCCTACGTTGCCCGCCCGCAAGAAATGCTGCAATGCAGGGATAAGAGCGGAAGTTTCGATCATCGGCGGATTTTGCGACTGCCGGTCGAGATTTCGGGAACGGGGAGCGCGTGTCGATGAAGATCCTGGTGCCCGTTAAGCGGGTGGTGGATTACAACGTGAAGGTGCGGGTGAAGTCGGACGGTTCGGGCGTCGAGCTTGCGAACGTCAAGATGTCCATGAACCCGTTCGACGAGATCGCGG